>DASRII010000459.1:0-24840 GCA_035650075.1 Micromonosporaceae bacterium
ATCGGGGACACCGACGGGACGGTCGCGGTACGCATGCCGATGCACCCGGTCGCCCTCGAGGTGTTGCGGGAGACCGGCCCGATGGCGGTCTCGTCGGCCAACAAGAGTGGCAGCCCACCGGCGAGTACCGCGGAGGAGGCGCGCGAGCAGCTGTCGTACGCGGTGAGCGTGTACCTCGAGGCCGGGCCGTCCCACGACACCGTGCCGAGCACCATCGTCGACGTCACGGGCAGCGTTCCGCGCGTACTGCGGGACGGGGCGGTGCCGCTGGAGAAGCTGCGGGACGTCGTACCGACCATCGAACCGGTCGCGGAGACATGACGGTGCCGCCGTTCGCCGTCCTGCACGTCTGCATGGGCAACATCTGCCGCTCGCCGATGGCCGAGCGGCTGCTGGTCGCGGCAACCATCGAGCTGGCCGGCGATGGGGCGACCGAGCTCGTCTACAGCAACAGCGCCGGTACCGGTGGCTGGCACCAGGGCGAGCCGATGAACCCACCCGCGGCCCGGCAGGTCCGCTCCCGGGGCGGTACCGATGTCGGGTTCACCGCGAACAAGCTGAGGGCCGACCACATCGACGCGGCGGACCTCATCCTCACGGCAACCATCGAGCAGGTCGACTATGTCGTGGCGCTACGGCCCGACGCCGCGGACCGGACGTTCGTGCTCGGGGAGTTCGGCCGGCTGCTGCATACCGTCGACCTGTCCACCCTGCCGCCGGCGAGCCGCCAACCGGACGCGGTGTACGCCCGCGGCGTGGCACTCGTCGCGGCCGTCGACGCCGCCCGCGACGGCAGGCCGGCCGGGCCGGAGGACGAAATCGACGATCCGTGGGGCCGCGGGGACGGCTACTTCGAGCGAGTGGCCGACGACATCCATGCTGTCGTACAGCCTCTGGCGACAGCCTTACTGACCTAGGATGAGCCCGTGTTCTGGGGCCCTGACTTCGACGCGTTGCGCGATACCGATCCGGAGATCGCTGACGTCGTTCTGGGCGAGCTGGACCGGTTGCGGGGCGGCCTCCAGCTGATCGCGAGCGAGAACCTCACGTCGCCGGCCGTGTTGGCGGCGCTCGGTTCGACGCTGACCAACAAGTACGCCGAAGGGTATCCGGGGCGGCGGTACTACGGCGGATGCTCCGAAGTGGACCGTGCCGAGGAGATAGGCATCGAGCGCGCCAAGGCGCTGTTCGGGGCCGAGCACGCGAACCTGCAGCCGCACAGCGGCGCCTCGGCGAACCTCGCGGCCTACGCGGCCCTCGTCCAGCCCGGCGACACCGTGCTCGCGATGGACCTGCCGCACGGCGGGCACCTCACCCACGGCAGCAAGGTGAACTTCTCCGGGAAGTGGTTCTCCACCGTCGGGTACACCGTGCGCCAGGACACCGAGCTGATCGACTACGACGAGGTACGCGAGCTGGCCCAGACGCATCGGCCGAAGATGATTATCTGCGGCGCGACGGCGTACCCCCGGCTCATCGATTTCGAGGTCTTCCGCGAGATAGCCGATGCGGTCGAGGCCTATCTGATGGTCGACGCGGCCCACTTCATCGGGTTGGTGGCCGGGAGGGCGATCCCGTCGCCGGTGCCGTACGCGGACGTGGTGAGCTTCACGACGCACAAGGTGCTGCGCGGTCCACGCGGCGGCATGCTGCTGTGCCGTAAGGAGCTGGCCCAGCGGATCGACAAGGCGGTGTTCCCATTCACCCAGGGCGGGCCGTTGATGCACGCGGTGGCGGCGAAGGCGGTGGCGCTGAGGGAGGCGGCCGAGCCGGAGTTCGCGGCGTACACCAAGCAGGTCATCGCGAACGCGAAGGCGCTCGCGCACGGGCTCGACGGCGAAGGCATGCGGCCGGTGTCCGGCGGCACCGACACCCATCTGGCACTGCTCGACGTGCGGTCGCTCGACATCACCGGCCGGCAGGCCGAGGAGCGCTGCGACGCCGCGCGCATCACCCTGAACAAGAACGCGATCCCGTACGACCCGGAGAAGCCGATGGTGGCCAGTGGCATCCGGGTGGGTACACCGAGCGTCACCACCCAGGGCATGCGCGAGCAGGAGATGCGCCAGATCGCCATGCTGATCGGCCGGGCCGTGCGGGCCGACCCCGGTACCGATGACGGTTCGGCCGCCCTGACCGGGATCGCCGCCGAGGTGTCGGACCTCGTCGCCAAATTTCCCGCGTACCCCCGTTGATGGGACAGCGACTCGCGCACCTGCCCCCGTTGCTCGCGGTCTCGGCGATCCTGACCGGGCTGGCGGCGCTCGTCGGTGGGCTGGTGAGCGGCACCGACGGGGCGCTCGGCGCGGCGGCCGGCGTGGCGCTCGTGGTAGCCAGCTACACGTTCTCGACCGTCGCCATCGCCTGGGCGGACACGGTCAACCCGCGGCTCGTGCTGCCGGTGGGGCTGGGCGCGTACGTGACGAAGTTCAGCCTGTTCGGGCTGATGTTCGTGGCGATCCTGGACCGTGACTGGCCGGGCACGACGCCGATGGCGTGGGGCATCGTGGCCGGCGTGCTCGGCTGGACGACGGCTCAGATCTGGTGGGTGTACCGGTCGGGTATCCCACACCAATAGCGACCGACTGGATGCTTTGCGGCGCACCGACGCGGGAGTAACGTGCACACCGGCCTGAGAGCAGCACGGCCCGCACGACGTTCCCCCGTCGCGTGGGGGCCGCCGCACGGCCGCATTCGCGCGACTGATATGTTCGCCGCGTCATGGCCGGTGACCAACCCCCCCAGCGCCCCCGCGGCTCGGACGACTACTCGTCCGGCGCAGGTAAGGGCTGGACGGCGGTTGCGTACCTCATCTCCGGGATCCTGGTCTGGGGATTCATCGGCTGGCTGGTCGACCGGTGGCTCGACACGGGCGGCCTCGCGACGGCGATCGGCGTGGTCGTCGGAGCGGCAATGGCGGTCTACCTGATCGTCCTCCGACTCGGCGGCACCACCAGGTAGCGACGGAAGGGGTTCGGTGACTCGATACACGACCGCGCTGGCGGCCGATGTTCCGTTTCCGCCGGGCATTGAGGAGTTCTACCCGCCGAGCCTGGTCGGGGGCGCCGGCCACTGGCTCACCAAGTTCACGCTGCTGATCTGGATCGCGGTCGCGATTCTCATCGTGTTCTTTCTGGTCGCGTACCGCAGTCCGAAGATGGTGCCGACCAGGATGCAGTGGATGGCCGAGTCGGTGTACGGGTTCGCCCGGGACCGCATCGCCGGGGACCTGATCGGGCACGAGGGCGCGCGATTCGCGTCATATCTCGCGACGCTGTTCTGCTTCATTTTTGTGACGAATGCGTTCGCCATCATTCCGTTCATCCAGATCTCGCCGAACTCGCACATCGCATTCCCCGCGGTGCTCGCCGTCATCAGCTTGGTGATGTTCTTCTGGGTCGGCGTGCGCAGGCACGGTTTCTGGGGCTACCTGAAACACGCGATGATCCCACCCGCGCCGTGGTTCGTGCTGTGGCTGCTGATCCCGATCGAGTTCATCTCGACATTCATCGTGCGGCCATTCACGCTCGCCGTCCGGCTCTTCGCGAACATGTTCGCCGGTCACATGATCCTGCTGGTGTTCACGCTCGGCGGCTTCGTCCTGCTGAACTCCGCGGTCGCCTTCGTGAAGCCGCTCTCCGTGTTCTCGTGGCTACTGGCGATCGCGTTGACCTTCCTCGAGGCGCTGGTGATCATCCTGCAGGCGTATGTGTTCACGGTATTGACCGCTAGCTATGTCCAGGGCGCGCTCGCCGAGGACCACTGAAATCACGTCTACCCACAAGGAGTCAAGAGCATGGACATCGCCGCAGTAGAGGGCAGTCTCGCCGCAGTGGGCTACGGCCTGGCCGCAGTTGGCCCCGGCATCGGCGTCGGCCTGATCTTCGCGTCGTACATCCAGTCGACCGCTCGCCAGCCCGAGTCGTCCCGGCTGACTCAGCCGTTCCTGTGGATCGGCTTCGCCGTCGTCGAGGCGCTCGCGTTGTTCGGCATCGCGTTCGGCTTCATCTGGCAAGGCAACCTCTAATGTTCGGCTACCTGGCTGTCGAGGAGGCGCCGCACACACCCAACCCGATCGTGCCTCTCGTCCAGGAGATCGTCGTCGGGTCCATCGCGTTCGCGCTCCTCGTCTTCGTGCTGGGCAAGTACGTCTGGCCGCGGATGGAGCAGACGTTCCGGGCGCGGGTCGACGCGATCGAGGGTGGTCTGGCGCGCGCGGAGGCAGCCCAGGCCGAGGCGAACCAGATGCTCGAGCAGTACAAGGCTCAGCTAGCCACGGCCCGCACCGAGGCTGCCCGGATCCGCGACGAGGCCCGAGCCGAGGCAGTGTCCATCAAGAACGACGTGCTCGCCCAGGCTCAGGAGGAGCGGGACCGCATCATCGCGGCTGGCCGCGAACATCTCGCTGCCGAGCGCCAGACGATCGTGCGGGAACTGCGGGCCGAGGTGGGTACGCTCGCCGTCGACCTGGCCAGCAAGATCGTCGGTGAGTCGCTCGCCGACGAGGCGCGCCAGCGCGGCACCGTCGACCGCTTCCTGACCGAGTTGGAGAGCGCCGGGGGTAGGCGCTGATGCAGGCCGCGAGCCGGGAGTCGTACGCCGCCGCGGCGGAGGAGTTGCGCTCGTACTCGACCGGGGCAGATCCGGACGCGTTGGTAGCGCTCTCCGACGAGATCCTCGGGGTGGCCCGGCTGCTCGGTCGGGAACCACGGTTGCGCCGCGCGCTGGCCGATCCGGGGCGGCCCGGCGCGGACCGGTCGGAGCTGTTGCTGGCCGTGCTCGAGGGCAGCGTCGGCGCCGACGCGGTACGCATCCTCGAAAAGCTCGTCGGCGGCCGCTGGTCGTCAGCGGCCGAGCTGCTCGACGCTACCGAGCGGCTGGCCGTCGACGCGCTGCTCGCCAGCGCCGACAAGGCGGGCGACCTGGCCGACGTCGAGGACGAGCTGTTCCGGTTCGGCCAGATCATCTCCGGCACCCCGCGCCTGGCCGCGATCCTCGGCGACGCGACGGCGGACCCCGAGCGCCGCGGCGAGCTGGTGCACGGGCTGCTGGATGGCAAGGCCAACGCGGTCACCGTCAAACTGGCCGAGCTGGCGCTCAGCGGGTTCGGCGGTCGCGGGTTCGCCACCGCGCTGACCCGGCTCGTCGAGCTGGCCGCCGAGGTACGCGACCGGAGTTTGGCGTATGTGACGGTGGCCATGCCGCTGTCCGACGCCGACGAGCAGCGGTTGGGCGGCAAGCTCAGCGAACTGTACGGTCGAGAGATCAGCCTCAAGATCATCGTAGATGCCCACGTGATCGGCGGCGTACGCGTGCAGGTCGGCAACGACCTCTACGACGGTACGGTTTCCCGCCGGCTCGCCGAGGTCCGCAATGCCCTGACCGGGAAGTCCTGAGAATAGAGGAAGTTGGATGGCCGAGCTGACCATCTCGTCGGACGAGATCCGCAGCGCGCTGGAGCGCTACCTGGATTCGTACACGCCGGAAGTCTCCCGGGAGGAAGTCGGCGTCGTCACCATGGCCGGCGACGGTATCGCCCGGGTCGAGGGCCTGCCGTCGACGATGGCCAACGAGCTGCTGGAGTTTGCCGACGGCACGCTGGGCGTGGCGCTGAACCTGGACGTCCGGGAGATCGGTGTCATCGTGCTCGGCGAGTTCGCCGGCATCGAAGAGGGCCAGCAGGTCAAACGGACCGGCCGGGTGCTGTCGGTGTCGGTCGGCGACGAGTTCCTCGGCCGCGTGGTCAACCCGCTCGGCCACCCGATCGACGGTCTGGGCGAGATCACCGCCGAGGGCGTACGGGAGCTCGAGCTCCAGGCGCCCAACGTGATGGCGCGCCAGGGCGTGAGCGAGCCGCTGCAGACGGGCATCAAGGCCATCGACTCGATGACGCCGATCGGCCGCGGGCAGCGGGAGCTGATCATCGGTGACCGCAAGACCGGCAAGACGACGATCGCCATCGACACGATCATCAACCAGCGGGACAACTGGCAGTCTGGGGATCCCAAGCGGCAGGTGCGCTGCATCTACGTGGCCATCGGGCAGAAGGGCTCTACGATCGCGTCGGTCAAGGGCGTGCTCGAGGAGCGGGGCGCGATGGAGTACACCACGATCGTGGCGTCGCCGGCCTCCGACCCGGCCGGGTTCAAGTACCTGGCGCCGTACGCCGGCTCGGCCATCGGACAGCACTGGATGTACGCCGGCAAGCACGTGCTCATCGTCTTCGACGACCTGAGCAAGCACGCCGAGGCGTACCGTGCGGTCTCCCTTCTGCTGCGGCGCCCGCCGGGCCGCGAGGCGTACCCGGGTGATGTCTTCTACCTGCACTCCCGCCTGCTGGAGCGTTGCGCGAAGCTCTCCGACGAGCTAGGCGCGGGCTCGCTGACCGGTCTGCCGATCATCGAGACCAAGGCGAACGACATCTCCGCGTTCATCCCGACCAACCTCATCTCCATCACCGACGGCCAGATCTTCCTCGAGGCCGACCTGTTCAACCAGGGCGTCCGGCCGGCGGTCAACGTCGGTACTTCGGTGTCCCGGGTCGGTGGCGCGGCGCAGACCAAGCCGATGAAGCGGGTCGCCGGCTCGCTGCGGCTGGAGCTCGCGCAGTACCGCGACCTGGAGGCGTTCGCCGCCTTCGCGTCCGACCTCGACCGGGCCTCGCGGGCCCAGCTCGAGCGCGGCGCCCGCCTCGTCGAACTGCTCAAGCAGGGCAACTACTCGCCGTACCCGGTGCAGGAGCAGGTCGTCTCGGTCTGGGTCGGTACCGCCGGCAAGGTCGACGACATTCCGGTCGGGGAGATCCGGCGGTTCGAGGCGCAGTTCCTGGAGTACCTGCGGCACCACCACGGAGGCGTGATGGAGGCTATCGCCGCGGGGGACTGGGACGACGACATCGTGTCCACATTGGACGAAGCGGTGGCCAGCTTCAAGCAGACGTTCCTCGCCAAGGACGACCAGATCCTCGGCAAGGAGGCGGAGGCCGAGGCCATGGCGGCCGAGTCCGAGCGGCGCGAGAAGGTCACCCGAGTCGTACCACCGAAGAGTAAGTAACATGGCCGGCCAAGTTCGTATCCTTCGCCGGCGGATCCGTACGACCCGCTCGACAAAGAAGATCACCAAGGCGATGGAGCTCGTCGCGACGAGCCGCCTCGGCAAGGCGCAGGAGCGCGTCGCCGCGTCGCAGCCGTACGCCTGGGCGATCACCGATGTGCTCACCGCGCTCGCCTCGAACGCGAACATCGACCATCCGCTGCTCGTCGGGCGCAAGGAGGTCCGGCGGGCCGGCGTCGTGGTGGTCACCAGCGACCGGGGCCTGTGCGGCGCGTACAACGCGAACGCGATCCGCACGGCCGAGCAGCTGATCGCGCGGCTCAAGGACGACGGCAAGCAGGTCGCGCTGTACGTCGTCGGCCGCAAGGGTGTTGGGTACTACCGGTTCCGCAACCGGCCGATCGAGGCGAGCTGGACCGGGTTCTCGGAGCGGCCCACGTTCGCCGACGCCCGCGCGATCGGGGAGACCCTGGTCGCGGCGTTCACCGCGGGCGCGGACGACCTCGAGACCGGCGAGCCCGGGCCCGACGGGGTGCTCGGCGTCGACGAGCTGCACGTCGTGCACACGCAGTTCAAGTCGCTGATGACCCAGGTCCCGACAGCCAACTTCCTCGCCCCGATGCAGATCGAGGAGCGTGAGCAGGACGAGTCGACCGTGCTGCCGGCGTACGAGTTCGAGCCCGACCCGGACGCGCTGCTCGACGCGCTGCTTCCGAAGTACATCAACACGCGCATCTACGCCTCGTTGATCGACGCGGCGGCGAGCGAGTCGGCGGCCCGGCGCCGGGCGATGAAGGCGGCCACCGATAACGCGGAAGAGATGATCAAAACTCTGACGCGGCAGATGAACTCCGCCCGGCAGGCGGATATCACGCAGGAGATCAGCGAGATCGTGGGCGGGGCGAACGCCCTTGCCGAGGCGGGGAGTGAAGGGTGATGACTGCTGTTACGGAGACCACCACTGGTGTCGGGCGGGTGGTCCGGGTTATCGGCCCGGTCGTCGACGCCGAGTTCCCGCGCGACGCGATGCCGGAGATCTTCAACGCGCTGCACGTCGACGTGACCCTGACCAAGGGCACGAAGACGCTGACCCTGGAGGTCGCCCAGCACCTGGGCGACAACATGGTCCGGGCGATCTCGATGCAGCCCACCGACGGCCTGGTCCGGGGTACGGAGGTCACGGACACCGGCGAGGCCATCTCGGTACCGGTCGGCGACGTGACGAAAGGCCACGTGTTCAACGCGATCGGCGACTGCCTGAACCTGAAGGAAGGCGAGAAGCTCGAGATCACCGAGCGCTGGCCGATCCACCGTAAGCCGCCGGAGTTCACCGAGCTCGAGCCGAAGACCGAGATGCTGGAGACCGGCATCAAGGTGCTCGACCTGCTCGCGCCGTACGTCAAGGGCGGCAAGATCGGTCTGTTCGGCGGCGCCGGCGTGGGCAAGACGGTGCTCATCCAGGAGATGATCATCCGGGTCGCGCACAACTTCGGCGGTACCTCGGTGTTCGCCGGGGTCGGCGAGCGCACCCGTGAGGGCAACGACATCATCGTCGAGATGGGCGAGGCGAACGTCCTCAAGGACACGGCGCTCGTGTTCGGCCAGATGGACGAGCCACCGGGCACCCGGCTGCGCGTGGCGCTGTCCGCGCTGACGATGGCAGAGTACTTCCGGGACGTACAGAACCAGGAAGTGCTGCTGTTCATCGACAACATCTTCCGGTTCACCCAGGCCGGCTCTGAAGTGTCCACATTGCTCGGTCGGATGCCGTCGGCAGTGGGCTACCAGCCGACGTTGGCCGACGAGATGGGCGAGATGCAGGAGCGGATCACCTCGGTACGGGGCCGCGCCATCACCTCGATGCAGGCCATCTACGTACCGGCCGACGACTACACCGACCCGGCGCCGCACACCGCGTTCACTCACCTCGACGCGACCACGAACCTCGAGCGGTCCATTTCGGACAAGGGCATCTACCCGGCCGTGGACCCGCTGGCGTCGTCGTCGCGCATCCTCGCGGCGGAGTACGTCGGCGCCGACCACTACAACGTGGCCTCCGAGGTGAAGCGGATCCTCCAGCGGTACAAGGACCTGCAGGACATCATCGCGATCCTCGGCATGGATGAACTGTCCGAAGAGGACAAGATTACGGTCGGCCGGGCGCGACGGATCGAGCGCTTCCTGTCGCAGAACACCTTTGCCGCGGAAAAGTTCACCGGGGTGAAGGGTTCCTTCGTACCAGTCAAGGAGACCGTCGAGGCGTTCAAGAAGATGACCGAGGGGGAGTACGACCACTACCCCGAGCAGGCCTTCTTCATGTGCGGCGGGCTCGAGGATCTGGAGCGCAAGGCGCAGGCCTTGATGAAGGACTAGCGAGCCTTCGTCAGCGTGTACAAGCCCGCGAGTGCGGCCAGTGCCAGCTCGGCGACGCTGATCAGGACGTAGCGGAGCGCGTCCAGCGCGTCGTCGAGCTTGCTCAGGCCCAGCAGGAACGTGATCAACCCGAAGAACACGATCACGCCGTACAGGCCGACCGCGACCAGGGCGACCATGCGGCCCTCGGGCAGCGGCGGGGCGACCACCGTCGCCAGTAGTACCGCGACCACCGGCAGGCCGACCGTGACCAGGGTGGTGAAGTCGGCACCCAGGGCCCGGTCGACGAATGTGCTGTTGCCCTCAGGGGCGAGCCAGCCGACGAGTGTGAAAAACACCACCAGCGCCACGTAGCCGAGCAGCGCCCAGGTGAACAACCTTCGGAACGGCACCGTGGTCAGGTTCATGGCCGGGATCGTATTGAAGGTCCTCGTATCTCGCCACCCGAGCTTCGGCAGCTCGGTGCGCGCAAGATAGACTCGCGATCAGTCACCGATCCCCAGGGAGACCCGCCAGTGGCGACGCCGTTGCATGTCGAGCTCGTGTCCGTCGAGGAGAAAGTCTGGTCGGGCGAAGCCGACATGGTAGTCGCCCGGACGACCGAGGGTGAGCTCGGAATCCTGCCGGGTCATGCGCCGCTGCTGGGCCAGCTCGCCGAGCCGGGGCAGGTGCGGATCAAGGTAACCGGTGGCGAGGAACTCGCGTACGACGTTGCCGGCGGCTTCCTGTCCGTCTCCTCTTCGGGGGTGACCGTGCTCGCCGAGAGCTGCGTACCCGCCACTCCGGCCCACTGAGCCGGCGCGCCGATGGGGATCGTGGTCGGGATCGGCATCGGCGTTCTAGTCCTGCTCGGCCTGGTCACGTGGGTTTTCCTACGGCGTACGCTGATCGTCCGTCGCGGCGGCACCATCGAGCTGTGCCTGCGACTGTCCACTGTGCTCGAAGGCCGGGGCTGGGCTCCCGGCTTCGCCAGGTTCGAGGGTGACCTGCTGCGCTGGTACCGGATGTTCAGCCTGGCACTCGGACCACGCCGGGAGCTGTCCCGCCATGGCCTGGTCGTGGAGAGCCGCCGGGCACCGGCCGGACCGGAGCGGCTCGTGCTGCCCGCCGGCTGGGTGATCCTGCGTTGCCGGCACGACCGTACCCAGGTCGAGATCGCGATGGCCGAGTCCACGGTGACGGGCTTCATGTCCTGGCTCGAGGCGGCCCCACCCGGAGCGGTCTGGCCCCGCCTCGCCGCGCGCTGACCCGCTCCTTGATCGACGTGTTAGCGGTGGGCGGCGCGCCGGTAGCGGTTGATGGCCAGCGGTACGCAGACCGCGAGGATCAGCGTGCACCACATGAGCGACAGCAGGACGGGGTGGTCGGCCGGGAAGCCGTGGCCACGGGCGAGTCCCTCCGGCGCGTTGCCCCACAGATCCCGCAGGGACAATGCCAGGGCCGAGATGGGGTTCCAGTTGGCGATGGGCTGTAGCCAGCCGGGCAGCGTGTCGATGGCCACGAACGCACTGGACAGGAACGTCAACGGGAACATCCAAATGAACCCGGCGCTCTGTGCTACCTCGACCGATTTCGCGGACAGCCCGATGACGGCGGAGATCCAGCTCATCGAGTACGCGAACAGCAGTAGCAACACGTATCCGGCGAGCCCCTTGCCAAAGCCGGTGTGGATGCGCCAGCCGACCAGCAGTCCGGTCAGCGACATCACGATCACCGTGAACAGGTTGTTCAGCAGGTCGGACGTGGTACGCCCGACGAGTACCGCGGCCCGGGACATGGGTAGCGACCGGAACCGGTCGACGATCCCGCGCTGCATGTCGTCCGCCAACCCGATCGCGGTGATGCCGGCCCCGAACGCCACGGTCTGCACGAAGATGCCGGGCATCAGGTAGTCCTTGTACGACACACCGGGGATCTGGATCGAGCCGCCGAAGACGTACGCGAACAGCAGGACGAACATGATCGGCTGGATCGTGGAAAAGATCAGCAGGTCCGGGATCCGTCTGATCTTGATGAGGTTGCGCTTCGTGACGACCCAGCCGTCGTGCAACGTGCCGACCATCGCGGTCATTGCGATTTCTCCTCTGCGGCGTGGCCGGTCAGCTTGAGGAAAACGTCGTCCAGCGTCGGCCGGTGGATGCCGATGTCGACCGGGTCGATTTCGGCCGCGTTCAGTCGCAGCACGACATCCGTGAGCGCCCGTGGGCCGCTGGTGACCTCGGCGGAGATCTCGTGCGCCGACACGTCGGCGACCGCGCGGCCGCCGGAGACCTCGTCCAACATCTGCCGTACCGGCTCGAGCTCGGCCCGCTCCCGCACGACGACCACGAGCCGCTCGCCGCCGAACTCCCGCTTGAGCTCGTCGGCCTTGCCCCGGGCGATGGCCTTGCCCTTGTCGATGACGACGATCTCGTCGGCGAGCCGGTCGGCCTCCTCCAGGTACTGCGTGGTGAGCAGCACGGTGGCGCCGGACCGCACGCGCTCGCCGATGATGTCCCACATGCCCATCCGGCTGCGCGGGTCCAGGCCGGTCGTGGGCTCGTCGAGGAAGACGACCGGCGGGGACACGATCAGCGCGGCGGCCAGGTCGAGGCGGCGCCGCATACCGCCCGAGTACGTCTTCACCGGCCGGTTCGCCGCGTCGGTCAGCTCGAACCGCTCCAGCAGATCGTTGGCTCGTTCCCGGGCCTTGCTCTTGCCTAGCTGGTACAGCCGGCCGATCATCTCGAGGTTCTCGTACCCGGTCAGGTACTCGTCGACCGCCGCCGACTGCCCGGAGAGCCCGATCACCTTGCGCACCCGTTGTGGGTACAGGTCGACGTCGATCCCGCCGACCTCGAGCCGGCCACGATCGGGCTTCAGGAGCGTGCTGAGCATGCGAACGGTGGTGGTCTTGCCGGCGCCGTTGGGCCCGAGCAGCCCGAGCACGGTGCCTTCCGGTACCTCGAGGTCGAGCCCGTCGACCGCCACGACCGTGCCGAACCGCTTGACCAGCCCCTCGGCAAGGATCGCGACCCCCATGCGCACCACCCTATCCGCCGATCAAGGGCGAATGGTGGGACATTTCGGACGTTACAACCGCCATTCGTCCTTGATCGACGGGGGAGGTGGCGTCACCCTCCGGGGATCCACTTCACGTCGCCACCCGGGTTCGCCACGCGGGCCAAGATGAACAACAGATCCGACAGCCGGTTGAGATACTTCGCGGCGAGAGGGTTGGTCCGGTCCGGATCGACCCCGAGCAAGGCCCACGCGGAGCGCTCGGCGCGCCTGGCGACCGTACGCGCGACGTGCAGCAGCGCGGCGCCCGGCGTCCCACCGGGCAGGATAAAGGAGTCCAGTTTGGACAGTCGTGCGTTGAACTCGTCGCACCAACCCTCGAGGCGCTCCACCTGCCGCTCGGTCACCCGCAGTGCGGACTTGTCCGACAGCGGGTTGCACAGGTCGGCCCCGACGTCGAACAGGTCGTTCTGGACTGTGGTGAGCACGTCTCGGACGTCGTCGGCCACCCCACCGAGGGCGAGCGCCACGCCGATCGCGGCGTTGCATTCGTCGGTGTCGGCGTACGCGGCGATGCGCGGGTCGGTCTTGGCCACCCGCTCGCCGTTGCCGAGTGCGGTCGTACCGGCGTCGCCGGTCTTCGTGTAGATCCGGGTGAGGTGCACGGCTGCCATGCTCACGAGCCTACGTGCAGACAATGCGGGAAATACGATGGCCGACGTGGACGTGATCCGGGTCGTCGGCGGCGCCCGGCTGGCCGGCGAGGTCGGTGTGGTCGGCGCCAAGAACTCCGCGCTCAAGTTGATGGCCGCGGCGCTGCTGGCGTCCGGCCGTACCGTCGTCTCCAATGTCCCGCGGATCACCGACATCGCCATCATGGCCGAGGTGTTGCGCCGGCTGGGCGCGCAGGTGACGTTCGAGAACGAGGACCGGTCCAGCCGGGTCATCGTGGACGCACCCGGGGAGCCGGGCACCGAGGCCGACTACGACCTGGTACGCCGGCTGCGCGCCTCGATCTGCGTGCTGGGTCCGCTGCTGGCCCGCCGGGGATTCGTACGGGTGGCCCACCCCGGTGGCGACGCGATCGGCTCCCGCGGCCTCGACATGCACGTCGGCGGGCTCGCCCGGATGGGTGCGGAGATCACCGGCGAGCACGGCTTCGTGATCGCCAGCGCGCCGAACGGCCTGCACGGCGCCACGATCTGGCTGGACTTCCCGAGCGTCGGAGCGACCGAGAACCTGTTGATGGCGGCCGTCCTCGCCAAGGGCACCACCGAGATCGACAACGCGGCGCGCGAGCCAGAGATCGTGGACATCTGCGCGATGCTGACGCAGATGGGCGCGCAGATCTCCGGCGCCGGTACGTCCACATTGGTCGTCGAGGGAGTCGACGAGTTGCGGCCGGTCGAGCACCGTACCGTGGGCGACCGGATCGTGGCGGGCACCTGGGCGTTCGGCGCGGCGATGACCCGCGGCGACGTGACCGTCCACGGTGTACCGCCGGCGTTCCTGGAGATCGCGCTGGACAAGCTCGTGACCGCGGGCGCCACCGTGCGGCAGGAGCCCGACGGGTTCCGCGTCACCATGGATCGCCGGCCGACCGCGGTCGACGTCGTGACGCTGCCGTTCCCCGGCTTCGCCACCGACCTGCTGCCGATGGCGATCGGTCTGGCCGCGGTCAGCGACGGCGCATCGCTGATCACCGAGAACATCTTCGACGGCCGGTTCATGTTCATCAACGAGATGTCCCGCCTCGGCGCGGACATCCGTACCGACGGGCATCACGCGGTCGTCCGCGGCAAGGAGCGACTCTCCGGCGCCCCGGTCCGGGCTACCGACATCCGGGCCGGCGCCGGGCTGGTCGTCGCCGCGCTATGCGCCGATGGGGTCACCGAGATCGGTCACGTCCACCACGTCGACCGCGGCTACCCGAACTTCGTACCCGATCTCCAGTCGCTCGGCGTCGACATCGCCCGTACGCCCGCGGAGGACGAGCCCACCTACGGCTTCTGAGAAGTGCGGACCCAGGCGGCTACTTGGGCGCGGCTGGTCATGCCCAGCTTCGCGAGGATGTTCGAGACGTGTACCGCGGCCGTCTTGCGGGAGATGACGAGCCTGCGGGCGACCTCGGCGTTGCTGAGGCCCTCGGCGAGCAGCCCCGCGACCTCGCGCTCGCGGGGCGTGAGCGGGTCTGCCGTGGCCACCGCCGGAGCAGAGCCTAGGCCCAGCCGACGGGAGATCGCCTCGAGCTCGATACGACGCCAGCCGGGCCAGTGCGCCAGGAGCATGGTGGCGGCGCGGACGTGCGGGTGCGCCTCGCCCAGCCGGCCCAGCGCGATCAGGCAGCGGGCCGCCCCGGTATGGGCCGACGCGCGGCGGAACGCGACCGCCTGGAGGTGATCGCTGTCGGCCAGGTTCAGGAAGCCGGGCAGCGCCTCCTCGTACCGCCCGGCCGCCTCGGCGAATCGGGCCAGCACGACCCGCCGCATCGGATGGCTGTCGTCATCGAGCTCGCCCGGAAAACCAGTCGGCCGCAGCCGGCCGTCGACCAGGACCGCGTCGACGAGGTCGGCTGCCGGTACGCCGGCCGCCAGTCCGGCCGAGACCACGTCGTCGAGCGTGATGGCGTGCTCCTCGAGCTCCGCGTTCAACGCGTCCCGCAGGTCGGCCAGCCGGCGCCGGACGAGCCCCGGGTTCCCGCGCCGGAACGAGATCAGTACGGCCAGCGCCTCGATGCTCGGCCAGTGCGAGTGACGCGCCGGCGAATCCCGGAGCAGCGCCTCGGCGTGGTCGGCGTCGTCCCGCTCGAGGTACAGCGCTGCCAGCGGGTACCACGCGGCCCTCTTGCCGCCCGTCGTGCCCCACTGTTGCTCGGCCCGGTCGGCCTCCTCCAACGCCGAGATCGCGGCGTCGAGGTCACCCTCGGCGGTGGCGACCCAGGCGCGGCCCTCGTAGTAGCTGGTGGCGAAGTTGCCGCCGAGACCGGCCCGGTCATGGACGACGCGCATCCGCTCGAGCAGGATCGGCAGCTCACGCGAGCCTGGTTGGGTCGCCCAGAAGCGGTTGCCCAGCGCGCGTGCTGCCGACACGTACTCGCCCGCGTGCTCGGCCTCGTCAGCCGCGGCCCGGAGCATCGCCGCGCCCTCGTCCCGTGAGTCCGGCACGTGCATCAGCGCCGTGCCCTTCTCGACGAGGGCCGCCAGTCGGATCTCGGGCAAGTCGAGCTGTTTGGCCGCCGCCGCGGCGCGGTCGGCCCACTCGATCGCCTCGGCGAACCGGCGGACGAGCATGTACGACTGGGCCAGGGTGCCGTACGCCCGCGCCCGTTCCTCGCCGTCGGGTAACGGATCGATGATCGCGCGGACGTCGGCGGTACGGGCCTCCATCACCTTGAACTCGCCGGCCTCCCAGGCCAGCCGAACCAGCAGCCGAAGCGCGGGGGACCTGGTCAGCGGGTCGGATGCCGCGTACAGCCACCGGTTCGCGTGCCGCTCGGCGTCCTCGTAGTACCCGGCGAGCCAGGCCGCGTTGGCCGCGGTAGAGAGCAGCTCGACATCGTCCGGCTCCTCCTCGAGACCCAGCTCGGCGAGCTTCAGCGCGGCGTACGTCGATCCCGCGTCGAGCCGGGCGGCCGCACCTTCCCGCGCCGCCTCCACCATCTGCTCGTACCGCCCGGCACCGCGCGCGTGCACCGCTACCGCCGCCAGGTCCGGCTGCGCCGCCGCGCTGAGCACCTCCAGCGCCGCCTCGTGCAGGCGCCGCCGTTCGCGGCCGAGCATCTCGCCGGCGATGACCTCCTGGGTCAACGCGTGCCGGAAGCCGAACTCGTCGTCCTGGGCCTCGACGAGTAGACCGCGCCCGACCAGTTCCCGCAGGACGCCGATCAGGGCCGCCTCGGTGGACCCGGTCACCGCGGCGAGCAGGTCGAAGGAGACCTTGGCGCCGAGTACCGCGGCGGCCTCGACGACCCGCCGGTGTTCCGGGTCGAGGTCGAGAAGCTGGCTGCGCAGCGCCTCGGCGAGCGTCCACGGCAACGGCTGGACGCAGATCCGGTCCGGATCGGTCTCGCCGGCCGCCTTCAGCAGTTCCTCGAGGAAGAACGGGTTGCCGCCGGTGCGCTGGTGCAGGGTACCGGCGGCGCGGTGGGACGGCGGCCGGCCGAAGACCGCGCCGAGGAAGGCGGCGACGTCGGCCGTTCCGAGCCGGTCCAGCCGCAGGTGGGTGACCGAATGCCGGCGTTCGAGCCGCTGGACGAACTCCGCGGCCGGGTGCTGGCGGGTCACCTCGTCCGGCCGGTACGTCGCGACCACCACCAGCCGCCCCGGTGGCGTCTCGACGAGCCGCTCGAGCACGGTCACGCTCTCGGCGTCGGCCCAGTGCAGGTCGTCCGCCACGATCACGGCCAGCTCGACTCCGGCTACCGCCGACCGGACCAGTTCGACGCCCGCGCGCAGCCGGTCGTGCGGCGCCGCGTCCTCCGCCGGCAACTCGCCCTCGCCGCCCAACAAGCTCATGAGCAGGTGGTACGGCTGACCGTACGCGCTCGGATCGGACTGCCCGGCGAGCACGGTCGTGCCGCTGCGCAGTGCGGCGATGAACTCGGTCACCAGCCGCGTCTTGCCCACACCCGGCTCACCGCCGACGAGCGCGACCCCGCCGGTACCGACCAGGCGCAGCAACTGACCCAGCTCGGCCTCGCGGCCGACCATCAACGGACTGAGCCCCGCGCGGGACGAGAACACAGCGCAACAGTAGATCAGCCGACCAACCGGCGAGCGGCCTCGACCTGGTCCTCGAAGACGAGTACCCGTACCCGTCCATCCAAACCCGTCGCGACCGTGGCCCGGATGCCGGCCTGCGTGAGCTTGCCCGCGACGGCGATCGCGGCCTGTTCGTCGTCGGTCAGCGCCACCGCGCAGAGCAGGCCGTAGTCCTCCGGCGCCACCGGCAGCCGTACCGAGTACTCCACCGTGGAACCCCGACCGAACGTCCAGCGCAACAGCACGGCCAGCGCGCCGATGATCGCGAAGGCGATCAATGGCCCCAGGAGGCTGACCGTGACGGGCATGTCCACAGTGTGGCACCAGCAGCGATTTACTAGGGTGCGTTCGGCGCACGGATGCGGGAGGGAGACGGCAATGGCGGGTCGGTTGACGGTCATCGGGGCGGGTCTGATGGGCTCGGGTATCGCGCAGGTGGCCGCCACGGCGGGCTGGCAGGTGACCATGCGTGATCTCGACGGCGCCTCGCTGGACCGGGGGCTCACCGCGATCTCCCGCTCGCTCGAGCGGTTCGCCGCGAAGGGCACGGTCGCGGACGTCGAGCAGGTCCTCGATCGGATCACGCTCACCACGGATCTGGACGCGGCCGCCGACGCGGACATCGTCGTCGAGGCGGTGTTCGAGCGGCTCGAGGTCAAGCAGGAGGTGTTCCGCGCGCTGGACCGGATCTGCAAGGCGGACGCGATACTCGCCACGAACACCTCGGCGATCCCGATCACCCAGATCGCGGCGGTGACGGACCGGCCGGAGTCCGTGGTCGGTACGCACTTCTTCTCGCCCGTGCCACTGATGAAGCTCTGCGAGCTGGTACGCGGCTACCAGACATCGGATGACGCGCTCGCCCGGGCGCGTGCGTTCGCCGAGGAGATCGGCAAGACGTGCGTGGTCGTCAACCGGGACATCGCCGGGTTCGTGACGACCCGGCTGATCGCCGCGTTCGTCGTCGAGGCGGTCAAGCTCGTCGAGAGCGGCGTGATTTCCGCCGAGGACCTCGACACCGCCTGCCGGCTCGGGTTCGGCCACCCGATGGGGCCACTGGCCACGACCGACCTCACCGGGGTCGACGTGCTGCTGCACGCGACGAAGAACATCTATGCCGATACCGGCGACGCGAAGTTCTTCCCACCGGAGCTACTGCAGCGCATGGTCGTGGCCGGGGACCTCGGTCGCAAGACCGGCAGGGGCTTCTACTCGTACTGACGCGATGAACCAGATGCCGGCCAGGACGTAGCCGAGGCCTTGGATCGTCAGCATCGTCAGCACCCCGACGCGATCGGTCAACGTGGCGGCGAGCCCGGTGCCGGCCAGCATCCCACCGGCCTGCAGCACCCCGGCCACCGCGAACACCCGGCCACGCAGCGCGTCGACCACCTCGGTCTGCAACAGCGTCATCGCGCCCGCGATGAGTACCGCGCCCGGTATGCCCACCAGCACGAACAGCGCCAGCTCCGGGCCGATGGCCGTGGCCCAACGCGGGTAGTTGAAGATCACCAAATCCACCGCGCCGAAGAGCACGAGCCCGACACCGACCATCCGGACCGGACTCGTGCGGGCCGCGAGCCACGCACACCCCAGGCCGCCGGCGATGCCGCCGACCGCCTGCGCGGACATCAGCGCGCCCAGCTCACCCGGGCCGCCGCCCAGGCCGCGGTCGACGAACACGGCGAACAGCGAGGACATCACTCCCTCGCCCACGCTCGTCACGGCCAGCACCGTGAAGAGGGCACGCAGGACGGGGGTACGGCCGACGATCGCGAAGCCGTCGCGCAGCTCCCGGGCCAGCGGTTCGCTGAGTTTCGCCTCGGCCCGGTACGAGCCCCGGATCAGCGCCACCAGCCCGGCCGCGACCAGGAAGGAAGCGGCGTCCAGCAGTACCACACCGGACAGCCCGAGCCCGACCGCGGCCAACCCGCCGAGCGCCGGTCCGATCAGCCGGGCGAGGTTGTTGTTCAACGTGTTCAGCGAGTTGGCCGCGGTCAGCTCGGCCGGATCGACGAGCCTGGGCAGCAGAGCGTGTTCGGCCGGCGAGACCAGCTGGGCAAGTACCGCCACGACGAACGTGACAGCACACGCCAGCCAGACCCGGTCGGCGCTGGTGACCGCCAGCAGGGGCAGCAGCGCGGCCGTCAAAGCCACGTTCGCCCAGATCAGTACGCGACGCCGGTCCCACCGGTCGACGTACACCCCGGCCAGCGCGCCGAACAGCAGCCGCGCCGCGACGTTGGTCGCCACGATCGCGCTGACCGCCGCGGGCGATCCGGTCAACCGATAGATGTAGATCGGCAGGGCCACCGAGAGCAGCCAGTCGCCGGTCAGCGAGATCAGGCCGGCGATCCAGAGCAGCGAGAACCCTCGGTAGCGGAACGGCTCGAGACGCATGGCGCCACTCTGACATCACTCGCGACATCAGTCAACCGTCGATATGCCCTCGTGACGGCGGCGGGCCCGGGCCGGGGGAGCACCCGGGCCCGCTCGTCCTACCTGCCGGGCCCTCCTCGGCCGGGTCCGTGGCCGCCGAAACCACCGGGCAGTACTCCCGCCTGAGCCGCCGCGTAGATAGCGTCCGCTTGCGCCCGGGTGAGCTTGCCGTCGGTGACCGCCTGGTCGAGCTCGGTCTTCAACCTGCTCAGCCGGTCCGCCTTGGCCTGCTCGTCGAGCTGCCCCTGGACCTTCTCCAGGGCCGCGGTCACCTTGTCCACTGAGATGCCCAGCTCCTTGGCAAGGCCCTCGGCCAGCGCCGCCTGCCGCTCGGCGCGTCGCTGTTCGGGCGTTGTGGTGCTCGTCGACGCGCTCGGGCTCGGGGTGGGGTCCTGTTGCTGGGCAAAGGCGGGGACGGCGATCCCCAGTCCCAGGACCCCGGCTGCCCCGAGTCCGGCGAGGGCTATCTTGCTTGACCTTCGGATCGGACCAGTCTTCCGTTTCTGCATCCACTCACACTGGCCGCCGAACCTGTCAGGAACCCGTGACGAACCTGTGATTTCCCCACGGGGTCGGGCCGGGTTAGCCGTCGCGTTTCGTCGTCCAGCGGAACGTGAGCAGGCACAGGACCAGGCCGCCGACGCACCAGGCGCCGAGGACCAGCGCCACGCGGCCGAGCTCCCACGAACCGGCTACCTCTTGGGCGGCGAAGCTGTCCGGCAGGAAGACCGACCGCATGCCCTGGCACATCCACTTGAGCGGGAAGATCGCCGCGATCTGCTGCATCCAAGCCGGCAGGTTGGAGTACACGAAGAACACGCCGGAGATGAACTGCAGCACGAGCGCCACGGGCGTGACGACCGCCGGGGCGCTGCGACCGGTACGGGCAAGCGACGAGAAGGCGATCCCGCACAGCGTGCAGGCCATGATGCCGAGCAGGCTGACCCATCCGAACGTGACCCACTTCGCCCCGGTCGACGGCAGGTCGATGCCGTAGAACGAGGTCGCCACGACCAGCAGCAGCGCGGTCTCCGCCACGCCGATGACGAGTACGACGATCAGTTTGCCGACGAAGTACGCCGCTCTCGGCATGGGCGTACCGCGCAGCCGCTTGAGAACGCCGCGGTCCCGCTCGATCGGGATCGAGATGGCGAGGTTCTGGAAGCCCACCGCGAGCAGGCCGGCCGCGATCATGCCGCTGACGAAGTACTGCGTAAACGTCACGCCGGGCGCGATCGTCCCTCTGAACACCGAGCCGAAGATCACGATCAGCATGACCGGGAACAGCATCGTGAACACGACCGCTTCGCGGCTGCGCAGGAACTGCTTGATCTCGATGCCGCCCTGCCGGAGGCCGATGTCCGCGGTACTCACGAGCCCTCTCCGATCATCTCCAGGTAGACGTCCTCCAGCGTCGGCCGGGCGACGGTCAACTCGGGTACCTCACCGCCGTATCGCGCGGCCAGCTCGGTCACCAGCGCGGTCGGGGTGGGCGTGTGCTCGCTCTTCGTCACGCCGTCGTCCCGCCACGACACCGTCGCCGGCGCGCTGGCCCGGTCGCCGAGCCGCTCCGGCGCGTCCACGGCGACCAGGCGGCCGGCCGCGATCACCCCGACCCGGTCGGCGAGCGCCTCGGCCTCGTACAGGTAGTGCGTGGTGAGCAGGATCGTGGTACCGCCCGCCGACAGGTCCCGGATCAGCTCCCAGAACTCGCGCCGGGCGGCCGGGTCGAACCCGGTCGTAGGCTCGTCCAGGAACAGCAGCTCGGGTCGGCCGACGATGCCGAGGGCCACGTCGAGCCGGCGTTTCTGGCCGCCGGACAGGCTGTGGGTACGCGACCGGATCTTCTCGGTCAGCCCTACCTTCTCGATGATGGCGGTGGGATCGGCGGGATTCGGGTAGAAGCGTGCGAAATGCCGGACGACCTCACCGACCGTCAAGTCATCGAACTCGCCGGTGCCCTGCAGCACGATGCCGACCCGGGCGCGCCAGGCCGCGTCGCCGTGAGCCGGGTCCGTGCCGAGCACGGTGACCTCGCCGCCGTCCCGTTTCCGGTACCCCTCGAGGATCTCCACCGTCGTCGTCTTGCCCGCGCCGTTCGGTCCGAGCAGCGCGAACACCTCACCCCGGCGTACCTCCAGGTCGACGCCGGCCACCGCGGTCGTGGCGCCGTACGACTTGCGCAGCCCTCGTACGGAGATCGCCTGCTCGTCAGCCATGGGCTCCACTATGGACCCCGTGGGCCAGTTCACCGAGAAGGCAACTCGCGAGTAACTTAGACTGCCGGTATGGAGCGGGACCGGCCGTGGGTGATGCGGACGTACGCCGGGCATTCCTCGGCGGCGGCCACGAACGCGCTGTTCCGGCGGAACCTCGCGAAGGGCCAGACCGGCCTGTCGGTGGCCTTCGACCTGCCGACGCAGACCGGCTACGACGCGGACCACGAGCTGGCCGCGGGGGAGGTCGGCCGGGTTGGCGTGCCGATCGCGCACCTGGGCGACCTACGAGCCATGTTCGACGGCATCGACATGGCGGCCGCCAATACCTCCATGACGATCAACGCGACCGCGATGTGGCTGCTGGCGCTCTACGTGACCGTGGCGCAGGAGCACGGCGCCTCGCCCGAATCGCTCGCGGGCACCACGCAGAACGACATCGTCAAGGAGTACCTCTCGCGGGGCACGTACATCTTTCCGCCCGGCCCGTCGCTGCGGCTGACCACCGACACGATCGCGTGGACGGTCGTCAACGCTCCTAAGTGGAATCCGGTCAACATCTGCTCGTACCACCTGCAGGAGGCGGGCGCGACACCGACCCAGGAGGTGGGCTTCGCGCTGGCCACCGCGGTCGCGGTGCTCGACGCCGTAAGGGATTCGGGGCAGCTTCCCGCCGACCGGCTCGATGATGTGGTCGGGCGCATCTCGTTCTTCGTCAACGCCGGTGTGCGGTTCGTCGAGGAGATGGCGAAGATGCGCGCCTTCGTGGCGCTGTGGGACTCGCTGGTGCTCGACCGGTACGGCGTCGAGGATCCAGCGGCGCGCCGGTTCCGGTACGGCGTCCAGGTGAACTCGCTCGGCCTGACCGAGGCGCAGCCGGAGAACAACGTGCACCGCATCGTGCTGGAGATGCTCGGCGTCACCTTGTCCCGGGACGCCCGGGCGCGGGCGGTCCAGCTACCGGCCTGGAACGAGGCGCTCGGTCTGCCTCGGCCGTGGGACCAGCAGTGGTCGCTGCGGGCGCAGCAGATCCTCGCGTACGAGTCCGACCTGCTGGAGTACCCCGATCTGTTCGACGGCTCCCCGGTGGTCGCCGGGCTCGTATCGTCCATTGTAGACGGTGCGACTGCGGAGCTGGATCGCATCCTGCGGATGGGCGGCGTGGTGGCCGCGATCGAGTCGGGCTACCTGAAGAGCGCGCTGGTCGCCTCGCTGGCCGAGCGGCGGCGGCGGATCGAGTCCGGCGACGATGTCGTGGTCGGCGTCAACCGGTTCACCGAGACCGAGCCGTCGGAGTTGGTTGTGGACGGTACGTCCACTGTGGAGACCGTGGACACGGCGGCGGTCGAGGCGGCGGCGAAGGCTTCGCTGGCCGAGTGGCGCGCCGCGCGCGACGCCGGTGCGGTGGCTGCCTCCTTGGACCGGCTCCGCAAGGACGCGGCGGACCCGACCGTCAACCTCATGCCCGCCACGCTCGAGTGCGCCAAGGTCGGGGTCACCACGGGGGAGTGGGCCGGTGCGCTGCGCGAGGTGTTCGGGGAGTACCGGGCACCGACCGGCCTGTCCGCTTCCGTGACCGCCTCGGCGGACCCCGGGCCGGGGCTGGCCGGCGTACGGGCCCGGGTCCGGGACACCGCCGCCGAACTGGGGGCCGGCGCGTTGCGGCTGCTCGTCGGCAAACCGGGGCTGGACGGGCACTCCAACGGCGCGGAGCAGATCGCGGTACGCGCTCGCGACGCCGGGTTCGAGGTCGTGTACCAGGGCATCCGGCTGACTCCACAGGAGATCGTGGCGGCCGCCGCCGAGGAGGACGTGGACCTGGTCGGGCTCTCGGTACTGTCCGGCGCGCACCTGGCCGCCGTACCGGCCGTGCTGACCGGCCTGCGGTCGGCCGGGGTCGACGTACCGGTCGTGGTCGGTGGCATCATCCCGGCCGAGGACGCCGACCGGCTGCGCGAGGCAGGGGTGGCGCGGGTGTTCACGCCGAAGGACTACGCGCTGACCGACATCGTCGACGAACTCGTCACCGTGGTCCGCGAAGCCAACGGGTTAGACCTCCGGGTGTAGCTGTGCGGCGAGGAAGCTGAACGCCTCGCGGGTGACGCTGTTCCAGTACCGCCGGGTGTGCCCGCCCGGTTGGAACGACGCGATCCGCGCCGGCTCGGGCAGCTTGCCGGCCAGCGACCGGACGTCGTCGACGAAGCCGTCGTCGGTGCCGCACCACAGACCGACCGGCGTGCCGTGCAGCCGGTCGACACCGCCGAAGACCGGGTCACCGGATCGCACGGCCGGGGAGAACGCCGCCACCGCCCGGAGAAAGCCCGGATACGCCTCGGCGAGCAGCAGCGAGCCGTACCCGCCCATCGACCAGCCCCACGCGCCGAGGCGGGTCGTGTCGAACCCGCGCTGCGCGCACCACTCCGGGATCTCCTCGTGCACCATCCGCTGTGGATCGTCCGAGCCGCTGGGTTGCCAGGAGAGCCGGTCGCCGGTCGCGCCGGCGAGCGCGAACGGCGCCGCTCCCCACTGCACCGCGTCGGTGAGGAACCTGCCGAGCCCGAAGCCGGGGAAGTCCGCGGCGGTCGCCGACGCGCCGTGCAGCACCAGACAGACCGGCAGGCCGCGGCCATCGCCGTGCCCGTCCGGTACCGCCGTGTAGAACGTCACGTCCCGCCCGCGGGCGGCCGAGCGCCTGGTCTCCACCCGTTCGTCGCCGACCGGGACCGAGGGGATCGTGTCGGCGAACCCGTCCGCCTCCGGTCCGGTGCGCCGGGTCAGCGCCCAGGCCGCCGTGCCGACCACCGCCCCGGCGGCAGCCCCGAACAGCGCCCGTCTCGGCCAACGCGCGTCCACGCGAGCACTCTAGTGGAGGGCGACGATCAACGCGCAGCACGCGACCATCCCGCCCAGGACGGTCAGGCCGATCGCGCCACCGTCGAGGCGGGCGCGGTACCGGCGGACGGCCCACGCGTACGCCGGCGGCAAACCGGCGAAGGGTG
>DASRII010000460.1:0-4474 GCA_035650075.1 Micromonosporaceae bacterium
CGACCCGGACTGCAGCGGCATGTGCAGTTGGTGGCACACGTTCGAGGTATCCGCCATCGCCGCGATCACGTCATCGGTGAAGTCCTTCGGGTGCGGGCTGGTGAACCGCACCCGTTCCAGCCCGCGCTCGGCGAGCGCACCGCACGCGCGCAGCAGCTTGCCGAACGCGAGCCGGTCGCCGAACTCCACGCCGTACGAGTTGACGTTCTGCCCGAGCAGCGTCACCTCGAGGACGCCCTCGGCCACCAGCGCTTCGACCTCGGCGAGGATCTCACCCGGCCGGCGGTCCTTCTCCCGCCCGCGCAGCGCCGGCACGATGCAGAAGGTGCAGGTGTTGTTGCAGCCGACCGAGATGGACACCCAGCCGGCGTACGCCGACTCGCGCCGCGTGGGCAGCATCGAGGGAAACACCTCGAGCGACTCGAGAATCTCGACCTCGGCGGCCGCGTTGTGCCGGGCCCGTTCCAGCAGCACCGGCAGGGACCCGATGTTGTGCGTACCGAAGACCACGTCGACCCACGGCGCCCGGCGTACGATCTCGCCCCGGTCCTTCTGAGCGAGGCAGCCGCCGACGGCGATCTGCATACCGGGATGCGCCTGCTTGACGGGGCGCAAGTGGCCGAGGTTGCCGTAGAGGCGGTTGTCGGCGTTCTCGCGCACGGCGCACGTGTTGAACACGACCACGTCGGGAGCTTCGGCGTCGTCTGCCCGGACATAGCCCGCTTGTTCCAGGAGACCGGATATCCGCTCGGAGTCGTGCACGTTCATCTGGCAGCCGTACGTGCGCACCTCGTAGGTACGCGCGGCGGCCTCGGTTTCGGTAGTCATGTCGGTGTCATCATAGGTCGGCTCATCGGGCGCTACCCGTAGTGATCGCGCCACTCCCCATAGTAATGTGAAGGTCATCGATCCGGGATGGGGAGGCTATGGACCTGCCACGGGTGACCATCTGCGCTAATCGGGGACCGATCGCATTCCGCACCGAAGACTCGAAACTCATCGCCGCACCGACCGGACCCAACGGACTCATTCCTGTGGTTTTGCCCGCGCTGCAGGCGGCCGGCGGTCATTGGGTGTACGCGGTCTCCAGCGACGACGACCGGGCGGCGAACGCGGCCGGTATCGTCGACGCCGAAGCCGAGAGACTACTCGGCAAGAACGTCAGTCTCGTCGCCATCGACATCGCCGAAAAGGTTCGGAGACTGCACTACGAAATGATTTCGGTAAACCATTTGGCGATGGCATTTCATTACCTGTTTCCACTGCCCGACGAGCCGCTGTTTCCCGGCGAGTTCGACGAGGCGTGGAGCGCGTACCGGTCCGTCAACGACGCGTTCGCGTCGGCGCTCGCGCAGACCCCGGCGGACCAACCGGTCTGCATCCAGGACTACCACCTCCTGCTCCTGCCGACCGCGTTCCGCAACCTGGGCGAGCGCTCACGGCGCAAGATCCTCTACTTCCACCACGTCGCGTGGTGCGAGCCCGACTACTTCGGGGTCCTCCCGGCGGACTGCCGCGTGGAGATCCTCGAGTCGCTGGAACGCGCCGACGTCCTCGGGTTCCATTCCGAGCGCTGGGCGCGGGCGTACCTGGCGTGCCGGGAACGGTTCCTGCCCTCACGCTCGGCGAGCGCACCGAAGATCGTGGTGGCACCGGCGACGATCCGGGCCACCGAGATCGCCCACGGGTTCGACGTCGCCGACCGGATGGCCGAACTGCTCCGCACCGCGGCGGGTCGGTGGACGCTCGTCCGGGTCGACCGCGCCGACCTGTGGAAGAACGCGCTGCGCGGCTTCCAGGCATTCGGCGAGCTGCTCCGGAGGCGCCCCGAACTGGCCGGCAAGCTGTGGTTCCTCGCGGTACTCAGCCCGACCCGCGAGTGGGTGCCGGCGTACCGCGACTACCTGCAGCGCTGCCGGCGGGCGGTCGAGGACATCAACCGGAGGTTCGCCGGCCCGCACGACGCCAAGCCCGTCGACCTGTACGTCAGCCAGGCGAAGGGGCCGGAGAACCGGACGACGGCACTGGCGGCGCTGAGGATGGCGGACGCCGTGCTGATCAATCCGATCTTCGACGGCCTCAACATCGTCGGCAAGGAGGCGCTGGCCGTGTCGCAGCGGTCACCGGTACTGATCGCCTCGGAGAACTGTGGCGTGTTCGACGAGGCGCCGAATGCGATGGTCCGGATCAACCCGTTCTCCGCCAGCGATACCGCCCGCGGCATCGAGGCCGCGTACGACATGGCCGCCCCGCTGCGGCAGCGGATGGCCGCGCTCGCGACCGAACAGCTCCTGCGCTGGGAGCCGCCGGACTGGCTGCGCCACCAGCTCGACGCTATCTGAAGCTTTGACTTATATAAGCTGCTGCTGATAATCTCGCCGGGTGCACGCGTTCGACGTACTAGGCGATCCGGTCCGGCGCCGGATCCTCGAGCTGCTCGCCGGCGGCGAGCAGCCGGCCGGTGCGATCGGTGCGGTCATCCAGCGAGAGTTCGGCATCTCCCAGCCGGCGGTGTCCCAGCACCTGCGGGTGCTGCGGGACAGCGGCTTCACGACCGTGCGGGCCGAGGGCACCCGCCGGCTGTACGCAGTCGACTCCGCACCGCTGGAGGATGTCGACGTGTGGTTGGAACAGTTCCGCCGGTTCTGGAGCCAGCGCCTGGACGCGCTGGCCACCGAGCTGGCGCGCGGCAAGCGACGGCGACGTCAAGAGGAGGAGCAAGAATGATCGACATAATGAGCGAGCTCGCGGCGGTCCACCGCTCGACGGGGTTCGGCAAGGTACCGGCCGGCGAAGGCCGCACCGTCACGCTGAGCCGGCGCTACGACGCGCCGATCGAGGACGTCTGGGACGCCATCACCAACGCGGAGCGGATCAGCCGATGGTTCCTGCCAGTGAGCGGCGATCTGCGGCTCGGCGGCCGGTACCAGCTGAAGGGCAACGCCGGCGGCGAGATCATCCGCTGCGAGCCACCCCAGCTACTGAAGGTGACGTGGATCTTCGGCGAGGGCGCCGACCCGAACAGCAGCGAGGTGGAGGTGCGGCTGACCGCCGCCGGTGGCGAGTCCACGAACCTCGAGCTGGTGCACACGGCGATCGTGCCCGACGAGATGTGGTCGCAGTTCGGTCCGGGCGCGGTCGGGGTCGGCTGGGACGGCGGGCTGTTCGGCCTCAGCATGCACCTGCGGGGTCGCGAGATGGATGAGGCCGAGCGCGAGGCATGGCCGATGTCGGAGGAGGCGAAGCAGTTCAACACCGGCAGCAGTCAGGCCTGGGGCGCCGCCAACGAGGCCGCCGGCGCGACGCCCGAGGAGGCGGCCGCCGCGGTGGAGAACACCACGAAGTTCTACGTGCCCTAGGTTCACTGCAACGTGGCACGGGCGCCACGGCGTATCAGTCGGCGGGAGGTGGCGCCCGGTGCCCGATCGGTCGTTCGAGCACTTCGTGCGGTGGTATGACTAGGCCTCCGCCAGGTCGCGGACCACGTGGGTTTCGGTGTCCGTGACCATCGGCAGGTCGACGATCCGGTCGATCACCACCTCCAGGGCCGCGAGGTCCTCCCCTTCGACGATCGCGACGACGGGCGGGCCACCGAGCAGCGCATCCGAGCGCACCACTCCCGCGATTCGCCGGATCGCGAGGCAGGCCGCGCGCGGCCCGGGATTGGTCGTCGATACGAAGACGTACGCCGTTATCGCCACGCGAGGCAAACTAGATCGCATGTGCCGAAGCATCAAGACCCTCCGCGCGCCGTACACCGAAATCGTCACTGATGTGGACATCGAGGCCGCAGCGTTGCAGTACGTCCGAAAGATCTCGGGTTTCCGGACGCCGGCCGCCCACAACGCCGAAGCCTTCGACGCGGCGGTCGCCGCGGTCGCCGACGCGACCCGACGCCTGCTCGACACGCTCGAGGTGCGCGGGCAGCGCGCTGTTACGCGTCCGTGACCAACTAATCTGACTTCCGACACACACGTCCCCCTACAGTTCATTCACATCAACCGGACGGAGGAGGAATCAGTGGGCGGGCCGCTCATTGCGCTCGAGGGCGTCAACAAGTGGTTCGGTCAGCTGCACGTCCTGCGGGACGTGAACCTCACCGTCGACCGGGGTGAGGTGGTCGTCGTCATCGGGCCGTCGGGTTCGGGCAAGTCCACGCTGTGCCGCGTCATCAACCGGTTGGAGCCCATCGACTCCGGCACCATCGTCTTCGACGGCCGTCCGGTTCCCGAGGAGGGCCGCCCCCTCGCCCGCCTGCGCAGCGACGTCGGCATGGTGTTCCAGTCGTTCAACCTGTTCGCGCACATGACGATCCTGCAGAACGTCACCCTCGGGCCGATCAAGGTGCGGGGGAAGTCGAAGGGCGACGCGGAAAAGGACGCGCGGCGTCTGCTGGACCGGGTCGGCGTCGGGTCGCAGGCCGAGAAGATGCCCGCGCAGCTCTCCGGCGGCCAGCAGCAGCGCGCCGCGATCG
>DASRII010000461.1:0-20321 GCA_035650075.1 Micromonosporaceae bacterium
CGCCTCGACCGCGTCCGCGTCGACGCCGATGGCGACGTCGCCGGTGGACCCGTCGACCGTGACGAGCGTGCCGTCGGCGATGTCGAGCGCGCCGGCGCAGCGCACCACGGCCGGCAGTCCCAGTGCCCGCGCCAGGATCGCGGTGTGGCTGGTGGGGCCGCCCTCCTCGGTCACCAGCGCCAGCACGTGCCGGGGGTCGAGCGTGGCCGTGTCGGCCGGGGCGAGGTCGCGGGCTACGAGCACGAACGGTTGGTCCGGCGATGGGATGCCGGGCATCGGGCGACCGAGGCAGGCGGCCACGGCGCGGTCGCGGATATCGTCGAGATCGGCCACGCGTTCGGCGAGGTAACCGCCGGCGGCTTCGAACGCCTGCCGGTGAATTGCCAGCGCGGCCGTGATGGCGTGCGCGGCGTCCGCCCCCGCCTCGATCTCCGCGGCGACGGCCGCGGCCAGCTCCGGATCTTCGGCCATCATCACCTGTGCCCGCAGGATCTCGGCCACGGCGCCGGTACCGGTCTCGGCTCGACGGTTCAGGTCCGCGGCGACGGCCGACAGCGCCGCGACCGCGCGGGCGGTCTCCACCTCCGGATCGGTCACCGGTACCGGCGGCGGCAACGCGGGCGGCGGCGCGGTCCGGTACGCCGGCCCCGCGGCCAGGCCGGCGCCGACCCCGATGCCGTGCAGGATCGTCGACTCAGCCATCGCCGGTCTCCTCGGCGTCGAGGTCGCGGCCCAGCAGGTCGGCGAGCGCGTCGAGGGCCGCGTCGGCGCCGTCGCCGTCGGCCTCGAGAACGACTTCCGTACCGCATTTCGCACCGAGCGACAGCACCGAGAGCATGCTGTGTGCCGGTACCGCTTTCTTCTCGCCCGTGCGGATCGTGACCCGCACGGGTGAAGCGGCCGCGGCGGCGGCCACGAATAGCGCGGCCGGGCGGGCGTGCAGTCCGCTGGCGGAGCCGACGGTGACAGTTCGAGTGGCCATAGTGGACTCCTTCGCGGTTCAGGGCTCGATCGTGACCTTGATCGCCCGCCCATCGGCGACGAGGTCGAAGGCGGTGAGTGCGGCGTCGAGCGGCAGCCGGTGGGTGACCAGATCGGCGACCGGCACGGTACCGGCGGCGATGAGGCCCAGCGCCTCGGCGTTGTCGGCCGGGCTGGACCCGTTGGCCCCGACGATGGTCAGCTCGCGGTAGTGCACGAGGTTCGCGTCCAGGGCAATGATCGGCGCGTCCTTCGGAAGGCCGCCGAAGAAGCTGATCCGGCCCTGGCGGGCGGCCATCCGCACCGCCTGTTCCTGCGCGGCTCCCGACGCCGCGGCGGTGACCACGACGTCGGCGCCCCGCCCGTCGGTGAGCTTCGCTATCTCGTCCACCGGATCGGCGCCCGCGGCACAGATGGCGGCGTCCGGCTCGACCAGGGCCGCCGCCCGGTCCAACCGCTCCCGGTTCAACTCGACGAGGAAGACCCGGCTCGCGCCGCGGGCGCGGGCCAGCCGGACGTGCAGGCAGCCGATCGGACCCGAGCCGACGACCACGACGTCGTCGCCGGAGCCGACCCGGGCTAGATTCTGTCCATTGAGGACACACGCGAGCGGCTCGGCGATCGACGCTTCTTCGAAGCTCACGCCATCGGGTATCCGGTTGAGCCCACCGACCGCGAGGACCTTGGCCGGTACGACCAGGTACTCGGCGAAACCGCCGTCGTAGTGGTATCCCATCGACTCCTGGTTCGGGCAGACCGACATGCTCCCGCGCCGACACTCGGCGCACTGTCCACAAGGGATGGCGGCGATGACCTGCGCCGGGTCGCCGGCCATCCAGCCATCGACGTCGGCGCCGACCTCGGTGACCTCTCCCGCGATCTCGTGCCCCATCGTCCGCGGCGGCACGATGTGGTGGTGCCCGAAGCGGAAGATCTTGACGTCGGTACCGCAGGTCGAGCAGTTCCGGACCCGGAGCTTGACCTCGCCCGGTCCGGCGAAAGGCTCGGGTACGTCCTCGAAGCGGACGTCGCCCGGGCCGTGGAAACGAACGGCCTTCATGCCGCGCTGTCCTCGCGGATCAGTAGGCGCATTACCTCCTGCGGATCGGTGGCCTGGCGTAGCGCCGCGGCGCGGTCCGGATCCATCAGGATCTCGGCCAGCTCGGCGAGCAGGTCGACGTGCCCGTCGCCCTGGGCGGCGATCGCCACGCAGACCTCGACCGGGTTGCCGCCCCAGTCGACCCCGTCCGGAAAACGCAGGACCGCCAGGGCGTCGCGACGCACGGCCGCCTTGCCGGCGTTGGTGCCGTGCGGGATCGCGACGCCCTCCCCGACGTACGTAGAGATCGAACGCTCGCGCTCGAGCATCGCGTCCACGTACGTCGGGTCGACGGCCCCGATCTCCACGAGCACCCCGCCGCACCGCCGGATGGCGTCGTCGCGGGTGGCGGCGTGCTCGCGGAGCCGGATGGCCTGCGGTACCAGTACTGCCTCATCCACTGAGATCGCCGCCGTTTTGCACGGCCTTGACCACCCGGGTCACGGCGGGGTCTCCGATGAAGACCTGGATCGCCACGATGACCTTGCCGGGCGCGCTCGCGCGGGCCCGGTCGGCCAGGCCTTGGTGGCAGATCACCACGTCGGCGTCGGCCGGTATCGCCGCGACCGGCGTGTGCTCGACGGTGACCGCGTTCTTGCCGAGCTGCCGCCGGAGCTGGCTGGCGAGCATCACGCTGCTGCCCATCCCCGCGTCGCAGGCGACGACGACCTTACGGATGTCGGCACCGTTGATCGTGGTCGTCATGACGCCGCCTCGGCTTCAATCTTCGCCGGCTTGTTCGCCGCGGACTGGCGCCGTGCGGCCTCGAGTTCCGCGCGCTCGCGCTCGGCCTCTTCCTCGGGCGTCACGGCCTCGTCCTCGGGCGGCTCTCCACGGCCGAAGCCGAGCAGGAGCGAGGCGACGCCGAAGGTGACTGCGGCGGCGATCACGATGCCGAGGATCACGCCGAAGTAGCCGCCCTTCGGGGTCACCGCGAAGTACGCGAAGATGCTGCCCGGCGACGGCGTGGCGACCAGGCCGGCTCCGGTCACCATGAACGTGGAGACGCCGGCGGCCCCACCGAGGATCATCGCGAGGATCAGGCGTGGCTTCATCAACACGTACGGGAAGTACACCTCGTGGATCCCGCCGAGGAACTGGATGATTATCGCCGCCGGCGCCGTCGGGCGCAGGGCGCGCGGACCGAAGAAGAAGTACGCGAGCAGCAGGCCGAGGCCGGGGCCGGGATTCGTCTCGATCATGAACAGGATCGACTTGCCGGTCGTCGCCGACTCGGCGACACCAAGCGGCCCGAACACGCCGTGGTTGATGGCGTTGTTGAGGAACAGCACCTTCGCCGGCTCGACGACGATGGACACGATGCCGAGCAGGTGGTTCGAGACGAGCCACTCCACGCCGTTGCCGGCGGCGGTGGTCAGCCCGCGGACGACCGGGCCGATCGCCTTGAACCCGACCAACGCCATCGCGCCGCCGATGATGCCGGCGGAGAAGTTGTCCACCAGCATCTCGAACCCGGGGCGTACCCGGTTCTCGATCGCGCGGTCGACGAGGCGGAGCAGGAAGGCCGCCAACGGCCCGATGATCATCGCGCCGAGGAACATCGGTACCGTCGAACCGACAACGACGCCCACGGTGGCGACCGCACCGACGACCGCACCGCGCTGACCGTGGACGAGCCGACCGCCGGTGTACCCGATCAGCACCGGCAGCAGCACGGTGATCATCGGGCCGACGAGCTGGGCGAGGGTGGCGTTGGGCAGCCACCCGGTCGGGATGAACAGGGCGGTGATCAGGCCCCAGGCGATGAAGGCACCGATGTTCGGCATGACCATGCCGGCGAGGTACCCGCCGATCCGCTGGACCTTGGCCTTCAGCCCGGTCCCTTGGACCGGTGGGGTGTAGTTGATGGCCATGCTTCCCTCCTCGGGGCAAGCGTTGATGGGGGATGTGTGGCGGTCAGGCGAGCAGCGGCCGGATGTCGCCTGGTCGCGTGTTGATGCGGACGAGGTCTCGATGCAGGTCGGCGGGCCTGGGCATGCGGCTGCCCGGCAGGCTGACCGCGGCCGCGCCCCAGGCCAGCGCTTCGGCCAGAGCCGTAGGCGCGCTGGCTCCGTCGACACCGCCGGCGGCCAGGAAGCCGGCGAGCAGCGCGTCGCCCGCGCCCACCGAACTTCGCGGTCGGGACACCGGGGTGTCCCCGGTTATCGCTCCGGTGGAGCCGACGAGGACGGCACCGTCGGCGCCGAGGCTGGCCAGAACGGCCCGGGCGCCTTCGGACCTGAGCTCCTCGGCGGCATCGATGGCGTCGGAGAGCGAGGTGACCGGTCGCCCGACCGCGTCGGCCAGCTCGTCGCGGTTGGGTTTCAACAGCGCCGCACCGGCCCTGGCCGCGGCGCGTAGGGCAGGTCCGCTGGTGTCGACCACCAGGCGCGCGCCGGCCGCCACCACCCGCTGGCAGAGTGCGAGGAAGACCTGTGTCGGTAGACCCGGCGGGACGCTGCCACAGACCACCACCACGCCACCGTCCGCGGCTTCGATGAGCACCCGGTCGGTGATCGCGGCGAACTCGTCGCCGGTCAGCTCCGGCCCCGGTTCATTGATCTTCGTAACGGTGCCGTCCGGCTCGGCGAGGGTGATGTTCGACCGGGTACGGCCAGCGATGGGGACGGCCCGCACGTCGACGCCCTCGGCGACGAGCAGGCGGATGAGCTGGCCGCCCTCGTCGCCGCCGCAGGGCACCACCGCCCGCGAGGGGACATCGTTGGCCAGCAGGGCGCGGGAGACGTTGACGCCCTTCCCGCCGGGTTCGAGGTGCGTGGACCCGGCCCGGATGACTTGACCGCGGACGAGATCGCCGATCTCGATCGTGCGGTCGAGGCTGGGATTGAGGGTGACGGTCACGATCATGCCCGGATCACCCGCAAGCCTTCGGCCTCCAGGTCGGCGACCAGCTCGCCGTCGGCGCCGGTGTCCGTGACGAGCGCATCGATGTCGGACAGGCTGCCGAAGCGGGCCAGGTAGTCGTTGCCGATCTTCGTGTGGTCGGCGAGGACAACCGTGCGCCGGGCGGCGCCGATCATGGCACGCTTCACGGCCGCCTCCGCCGGGTCCGGCGTGGTCAGCCCCCGTTCGACCGAACATCCATTGGTACCGACGAACGCGACGTCGACGTAGAGGTCGGCGAGCGGGCGCAGCGCCCAGTCGTCGACCGTGGCCAGCGTGCGGCCGCGCAACCGGCCGCCCAGGATCAGGACGTTGAGGTTGGCCCGGGTGCCGAGGATCGTGGCGATGACCGGGGAGTTGACTACGATCGTCAATTCCCGGTCGCCGGGCAACATATGTGCCAGCCGGGCCGTCGTCGTACCGGCGTCGAGGATGATCGCACCCTCGTCGGGCACGTCGGCGAGCGCCGCCTTGGCGATGCGCTCCTTCTCCTCGATGAGTACCGAGTCCCGCGCCGCCACCGCCGGCTCGAACCCGATCCGCTCGACCGGGATGGCCCCACCGTGTACACGGCGGAGCACCCCCGCCCGCTCGAGGATGGTCAGGTCGCGGCGGATCGTCTCGGCGGTGACCTGGAACGTGTCCGCGAGAGTCGCGACATCGACGCGCCCGCCCGCCCGGGCCAGCCGCACGATCTCCTGCTGCCGTTCCTCCGCGTACATGTGGGTTCACCGCCGCTTCATGTCCGAGTGCTTTTGTTTACACCCGGATATGTGGGAAGTCAAGACCCCATGGCTTATGTGGAGACGATCGATACCCTTCGCCGGTCCAGGTCCAGGTCGCACCAGCGCAGCCCGGCGGCCTCGCCACGGCGTAACCCACCGCGTCGAGGAGGTCCGCGAGCTGGCTGCTGGTCCACCGCGACCGGCGGCCGGGTGCCGTCGTCTCGCCAGCGGCCGACCCGGACCGCTCCGTCCACACACAGGATGCGGCCGCCGGGCGGTAGCTTGATACGGCGGGCTGGGTTGTCGCCGATGAGACCGTCCCGCACCGCGGCGTTCAACGCCGCCCGTAGGGTGGCCCGGATCCGGTGCAGTGTGGCGCCCGAGCGGGGCTTGCCGCCGGGTGTGCGGCCCGCAACGTGGTCTGCCGGATGCTGCGCCGGGTGGTCAGCCAGTACCGCAACCGCGGCACAGGGTCCACGTGTGCCCGGTGCGTTCCTCCCGCGACTGCGCCAAGATCTCGTCCCAGGCCCGACGGGCCGCCGCCCGGTCTCGTCCCGGGCACCCGCACAGCTTGAACAATCCCTGACCGGCCACCACGCATCTCCAGCATCACATCGTTAAGGTCTACGGTCGACCCGTTCGAGCCGTATGGATATCCCCGCAGGTTGAGCCGGTGGCAGGCACCGATCAGGAAGTCGTCGGTGCCGGGCGTGCCGTCAGCGCAGGCGGCGAGGTTGGTTGGCGACGTAGTCTTTCAGCCCGGCCGGGGCCTAGACGTTCCTGCCGGGTAGGCGTTCGCTGGACTCGCATGCCGGTGTTAGGCGTTAGCCCGGCGGAGGCGTTCGGCTGCTTGTGCCCGGAGCGCATCGCGGCACAGCGGGGTGCGGCCGTTCAGTGCTTCCTCTCGGGCGTTGTACGCTGCCATCCACACGCTGGCCGCCCACGCGATCTCCTGCTCCACGGCCGTGAACAAGCGCCCACGGAGGTCCTGATAGGACACCAGGAACGCCTCGGAGCTTTCGATCGGCGCCAGCGTGGGCGGCCCGGCACTGGCGAAAGACCCACTCGCCGCCCCCGCCAGCGCCGCCTCCGGTTGCCACGCCAGGCTGTCCCAGTCGTGCACCGCCCACATCTGCTGACCGTGCCACCGCAGGTTCTGGGCCTCGAAGTCGGCGTGGCCCAGCACGCACGGCAGGCCGGCGGCCAGTATCCGCCGCCGAGCCCGCTCGGCGGTGTCAACGACGTACGCGGGCACGACGCGCTGGTCCCGGTTATCGAGGAAGTCGATGGCCGGCCACACCCCGGAGTCGGTGTGGTCCCAGCGCACCCAGGGCGGGTTCGGCAGCGGCGGCGCGACGGTCACGTCGGCCAGTTCGGCCATCAGCCGGGCGAACACCTCCGCGTACCGGGCGGCCACCTCCGGCGAGTCCCCGTGCAACACGTCGCCGCCGGGCCGGAACTCCTCCGCGTGCACAGCCAGCGAACCGACACCGGCCACCGGTGTGAGCGGCCGGGCACAGGGAAACCCGCGCTCGGCCAACCGGGCCTGCGCCGCGACACACGACACGGCCCGGCCGTCATCGGCGCGCGCCTTGACCACCACGTCCGTACCACCGGCCAGCCGCAGACCGAACACCATCGAGATCTGTTGTAGCTGGAACAGCACGTCGGAGGGTTCGCCACCCAGATGGTCCAGACACCAAACCGGCAACCAGTCCGGCAGATCATCCAACGGCACGATCACGACTGTGCCATAGGCACCGAACGCAACCGGTGTCGGCGTTTGAGAAAAACAAGGCAGGGACCAAGACGATGCTGTCGGCGATCGAGGTGTTCATGACCGGCGGCGTTCAGCGCCGCCCGCAGGGTGGCCCGGATCCGGTGCACCGTGGCACCCGAACGGGGCTTGCCGCCCGGGGTACGGCCGACGGCGATCTCGGCGAACACCGCGGTTAGCTGCCGGCTGGAAAGCTCCGCCAACCGGACGTTGCCGAGGGCCAGGATCAGGTACGCCTCGACGTGCTGGATGTACCCGCAACGTCGTGGGCCGAATGCCCCCACAGATCCGCGTCGAACAACGGAAGTGCCAACTGCCGTGACGGCGCTCGCTGAGTCGGGGACCCCTCGCTCGCAGCCGCCGGCCTGACTCGGCACCCGCACAGCTTGAACAACCCTCACCGGCCACCACGCACTCCCAAGACCACGTCGCTGAGGTACACGGTCGACCTGTCCGAGCCCAGTGGATGTCACCCGCAAGCGTGAGATCGACGAGGTCGTGTCGACGAGCTCCGCCGTCGAATGACCCCTACCCGTCTGGCATTGGGGACGCGTTTCTCCGCCGGCACCGACCCCGGACAGCAGCAAATTGCTCACAAAGTGGCGGGTGATAGCCGACGGAGTCCGCAAGCGAGTACGTCGTTTGTCATGCTGGACGGCGTACTCGCTTGCAGCAGCGTCGTTCGGCACTGCGCAGCAACGCCTTTTGTCGCTCGTGACGACGAGGCGCTGGTCGGGCATAGCGGCGTTACGGGCGGCGCGTGCCCATCTGGGCGAGGGCGATGATCCAGCCCGTGATCAGGCCGTATGCCGCACCACCCAAAGCCCACAACAGTGCGACATACAGACCCGCATGCACCGACAGGAACGCCGTGATGAAACCGGCGAGAGCCGCCGCGAAGATCACCGCACCCCAGCCATTGAACAGGTCGGCGAGAGTGCCACGAGCCCGCGACAGTTCCGCGCCGGCCAACAGCGACAGGAACAGGCCGACGAATACGATGAAGAGAATGGCCTTCAAGTCTTGCGCCAACACGTCACGCACCGGGGAATTGGAGTTGAAGGACCATGCCGGCCAGGCGAGTGTTCGCAGGAACAGCCCGCCGGCGGTATCGGGCTTCGTGTTGTGGTTGACCCAGTCGACGAAGATGGGACTACCGAACACGAGAACGAGGAGAAAAGCGACGAACGTACCCACGCCGGCCGCGGTACGTCGGCGCGTCCTGGTGAGAACCATGGTCAGGATGGTGCCCGAACATCAACTTATTCAAACAGACGCGTTCTTGCCCAAAGTACGACGGCGAACCTGGCAGCAGTGCGGCAGTGTGGGATCGTCACCCTTGGGCAAGCTACACATCGTCGTGGAGGTTGGCCCGGGTTGGCGCCGGCAACGCGCTGGGGGCACCACGGTCAACCCGCGACCGGTCCCGGCACCGACCGTCAGTCGGCCAGGCCTACCGTCCACATTGGAGGAGCGAGTTGCTCCGTGGGTACTCGGATGTTGGCCAACACGGACGGACTGCCGCGTACTAGCCCGGACTCCGCCTCCGGATGGCGACCGTGATGGGCTATTTGACAGGCCGCTCGGCCGCTGGAACAGGAACCCTTTGCCTGGACTGGTTCGGAACAGAGGCTGACAACGACACGCTCGGAAAGTATTGTGGGATAAGGAAAAGCCAGCATCTACTGTGGACTTTTAGTCCATAGGTTCGGGCTTGAGTCCCCGCGGCCCACCCCTCTGACCGGGGGAATACTTGCTACTTGTTTGTCCTGTGTGGACGATGGATGCTTTGTGGCTGCCTGCTGGCCGCCTTCCATTTGGCGCTTGCCGCGTCGCTTCGATGTGCCCTGGCCTGCGGGTTGTCCCGCGCCGGGCCGGCTGTTCCCTGTGGGTGTGGTGAATCGGCCCGGCGGGCGAGTTGCACCATCGGGCTGGTGGCGGCCGGTCATCTTGGCTCTCGCACCCCGTGCCGCGGCGAGCACGAGCCGGGGCCGCAAGCCTGCGGCTCGCGCATCCGATGCCATGATCGCGGCCACTGCCGTCGCCAACAGCCTTCCCGGCTACTCGTGTAGACGGACGCACCGACTCAGGACGAGCCCTCGCGAGGGTTCGGTGGCATGAACCGCTCGAACCAGGCGACCATGCGGGTGCTGAGGTCGATCGCCGCTGGGAACTTCCGGACGCCGTGTCCTTCCTCCGGGTAGAGGACGACCTCGCTGTCCACACCGTTCGCGCAAAGGGCCCGGTAGAACTCCATCGCCTGGCCCGGCGGCGTGCACCGATCGTTCAGCCCGGCCGTGAGCAGCGTGGGCGTACGCACGCGGTCGGCCCGCATGACAGGGCTGCGATCTCGATACGGCCCGCCGTCGTCGGTGGGCTCGCCCCCGAGGAACCAACGATCCCACATGCCGATGTTCGAGTCGAAGTGCTGGCTGTACCAGTCGCTGACCGGCGACACCGCGACCGCGGCGGCGAAGCGCTGATCGATCGTCGGCAACCAGCAGGACATGAACCCGCCGTAGCTTCCGCCGGTGACGCCGATCCGCGCCGGGTCGACGATGCCGCGTTCCACGAGCGCGTCGATCCCAGACAGCACGTCCTGCGCGTCGGCGCCGCCCATGTCGCCGACCACCATCTCGGCGAACGCGCGACCGCGGCCGGCTGAGCCTCGCGGGTTCGGCTGCAGCACCGCGTAGCCGCGCGCCATGAGCGGGTGGATATATTGCCGCGGCCACTGGGGCCAGCGGTTCGTGTACGCCCACACTGGTCCGCCGTGCACCACAACGACAAGGGCGTGCGGACCAGGGCCGTCCGGCACAGTCAGCAGCCCCTCGATCTCGAGCCCGTCCGGCGCCGTCCAGGTGAGTCGTTCGAGACGACCGAGCGAGCCCGCGAGGTACCGAGTCCCGTTGTGATCGAGCGTGAAGAGGGTTTCGGGCTTGCCGCCGCGGACGATCGTGAGCTCCGGCGGATGCTCTTGGCTGTCCAGGACCAGCGCGAACGCGTCGTCGCCGACCGGGCGGGCCTGCGGCAGCCAGACCCCGCACCCCTGCGACGTCGACCACCGTTCGTGCAACGACCCGGCGGTGTCGATCCGCGCGACGACGGTGTCCATGCCTCGGAGCCCCGCGACCAGGAGGCTATCGTCCTTGCACCACGCAACGTCGGTAACGTCGATCGCCTCGGTGTCGACCGGCATGGTCGAGCCGTCGGCGGTGTCGACCAGCAACAGCCGACCGGCGAGGAGGATGCGGTCGCTGCACAGCGCCTCGATGACGGCGACGCGGGTGCCGTCCGGGCTCGCGACGGGAACCCCGAGCTGCACGTCGCTCGTGACGAGTTCACGCTGCGCGCCGGTCCCGGCGTCGATCAGCCGCAGCGTCGCGTTGTACCAGGCGTCCTCGCCCGGTGCGTCCGAGGCGATCGCGGCGATCGAGTCTTCGCCGGCCCACGTCGCCTCCCAGACATTGGTTCGGTCTGCGACCCGGCGGGCCTCGCGCGTGCGCAGCTCGAGGACCCACAGCTGTCGCCACTTGTTCTCGTCGATGCCCTCGACCAGGGGTACCCACGAGGGCAGGTCCTCCGCGGTCTTCGTGGCGCCCGACCCCGAGGCGCCGGCCTGGTCGGCCCCGACCCCAGCCGCGACGAACAGCAGCCGCTCGCCCGACGGCGACCAGACAAGCGATTCGATTGTCCCGTCGATCTTCGGCAGCGCGACCGCTTCACCGAGCCGACCCGACTCGAGCAGGTATGCCTGGAACCGACCCTGCTGCACGCGATCCGACAGGAACGCAATCCGCGACCCGTCCGGGGACCAGCGAGGAAGTCGGTCGTCGTTCGGCCCCGCGGTCAGCTGCTGCGACTCACCGCCAGCGGTCTCCACGAGAGACACCCGCCCCGACGGTGCGCCCTCGAGCGCTTCCAGTCGGGTCCCTGTGAAGGCGATCCAAGCACCGTCCGGCGACACATCCAAGTCGGCGAGAGCCGTCACCAAGCCGAACCCTGGCTCCAGCGCCCTACGAAAGTGCTCCTCGATCTCGCGGTAAAGCGGCGTCTGCTGCAGGTCTCGCTCCATGCGCCGAGGGTACGACCGCCGAGCAACCACTGTCTCCTTCCCACATAACCATTTAGGTGGCTGGAACCGTTGGCATTCCCTGGGTTTCCGGTGTTGAACGCGGTCATGACGTCGATGGCATTTCCACGCTTTCCAGTGGCAGTCCGAGTTGTGACTTGTCCGAAGAGGACTGTCGGGGTTGGGCCATCCGCGCTGGATTGCAAAGTCGCTCCCGAGTGCCCTCCCGGGCCCGTCGCCCGGCTTCGTCGATAGCGGTCAGCTCCTCGACGAACGCGGTGGCCAGCTGGTGGCAGCGACGATGTCGGCCGGACGGTAAACACGTACCCGTCCGGCCGCCACGGCCCCCTTTCCCGTCGGGACGCCTCGGCGGCCGGCCGAGGCCCGGGGCCGCGCTAGTCTGCCGGGCGCAGGACGCCGAGAAGTCCGTGCGTCTCCTCGTCGGGGCCGGCGCTGAACCAGACCGCGTCGGTGCCCCCGCTCGCAGCGGTACCGGGCAGCAACGCCCAGAGGCCGTCGATCTCGATGACCTCGTTGTTGGCATCGCGGAGGAAGCCGAGGTAGTCGCCGTCGTCGGTGTACGCGCCGATCTTCCCGTCGCCGAAGTTGCCGACCAATAGCGCGCCGGCGTACTTGCCGAAGCTGGCGGGTGCGATGGCCAAGCCCCACGGTGCGTTGAGGTTGCCCCGGCTGGCGATCCGCTGCACGGACCGGCCGAAGTCGGTGTACTTGTCCACGAACCCGAGGTTGTGGCCGGCGACCTCCTCCTCGCCGTCCTCGCCCTGCAACGCGTAGGCGACGTAGACCGCCCCGCCTAGGACCTGCACGTTGAACGGGGCGTAGCCGGCCGGCAGGCTCGGGTCCGTGAAGGCCGAACCGGCGTCGACCACATTCCAGTTGCCGTCGAAGACGTCGATACGCGCGTGACGGAAGTCGGCCGCCAGCAGGAACGGACCGTCGGATGTCTGCAGCACCGCGAGCCCGGTGTAGATGGCGTCGTCGGAGTGTGCGGCCACCACCGCGGTCGTTCCGTTGGCCGGGTTCCACCCGGTGATGTCACCGGTCTGGCTGTCGAAGATGAAGATTGCCGGGCGGGGGCCAAGCGGCGTCGGCACCGGGAAGCTGGTCGTGCCGTTGAAAACTTGGCCGGTCGGGGCGCCGTTGACGACGGTGACCTCGAGCCCCACCTTGGCGAACGGTGTGCCGCCACCGCCGCGGTAGAGCGTTGCGGTGCCGCTGGCGTTGTTCGCCGCCCAGACCGGGCTGGTGGGCGACAGCGCCAATCCCCATGGGTTGACCAGCAGCGGGTCGAGGATCGGTGCCACACCGGGTTGGTCGGATACGGCGTTGACCTGGTCGAACCGGCTGTCCTTCGGGGCGGCGTGGGCAGGCACGACGGCCGAGCCGAGTACCGTGGCCGTACTCGCCGCGATGACGGCCAGCAGTCCACGGCGAAGCGCACGGGTGCGTTGCGTAAACATGAATCTGACCCCTTCAAGGGTTGGTGGGGGACACAAGGACCCACGAACCCGGTGTCGCCCCGGTTCAGAGAGCGGATGGGGTCGGCGGGTGTTCGACAGACCTAGCCGCTGAGCATCCAGCGAGCCGCCTCCATCTCAATCACATGCCCACATGGTCGATCCGGCGGCCCGTGGACACCCTATGTCGGGCCACGACCCCTGAGACGGCCTCGAAGTAATTGGCCATATATACGACTCGATGTCGCAGAAACGCGTCACGGACTCGACGCGGTGCCTGGCCGAACGGGCAACCCTGGCTTTGCCCATGATTCTATCGACCGCTGAGGAGGGATAGCGAGGATCAATTACACCCCCCCACACGCCCGGGTCGCTCGGTTGCTTCCTGTGCCATCGACTCAGGGATACAACGCCAGCCAACTATCCGCGGTGAGCAACGCTGTGAAGCGATCGAGTATCGCGGGCATCGCCTGATACGTCGATGCCACATCGCACCGGGTCGTCACCGCCTGGGCACCAACCAAGCCCCTCACCTATCAGCGGCCAGATCAACCATCCACATCGGACAATCGGATTTGCTCCGTGGGTACTCGGATGTTAGCCAACACGGACCCACCGCCGCGGACGCTCCCGGACTCCGCCCTGGATGGCCGAGCATGTGTCACCCGAGAGCCTGACTTTCAGTGGACCTCAACGCACCGTCGAGTTCGCCTGGCGTTGGGATGTCGACGGACATAGGCCAAGTCGTGTGCGGCGCTTCGGCTTGGCGCTGCTCGAGTCGTCTCCGCTAGCCGCTGTGGCGTCGGTCCTCCGAATCGGCGTCGCACGGTGGCCGGTGCGTCAGGCCGTGGCGGGCATCCACCGCTCGAGCAGCGTGGGGTCGGCAACGGCGGACTCGACATGACGTCGCTCCTTCATGGTCAGGCTGAGTTGCCGAAGCCTGGCGCCCCAGTCCGGTACCCGTTCCGACTCCTCCAGCGCCGTCGACAGCTCGATGAGCACGGCCAGCGCCACCGCCTGCTGCACGGCCGGCGCGCTGTCGCCGTGGCGGCGCAGTCCGGAGTTCAGGGCCCGGAAGGCGGCCCGGTCGTCGTTTTTGAACTCGCGCAGGATTCGCACACTGTCCAGAACCCGGGCAAGCCCTTGGAGCTGCTTCGAGCCGCCGTACTCCAACTCCGCCGGCTCGTCCCGCTGGATGAAGATGATCGAGTTTCCCGACGGGTCCATGACAGTGAACCGTGAGGCACCGGGCCGGTACCGCGTTGTCCGAGGTAGCCCTTTGGCAAGCACCTTCCCGTAAGTTCGGCTCGAATCCGCGCCACCGGACGGCCAGGTATAGGTAGGGCTTCGTCTGTTCGTAGGTGACGGCGAAACCCAGGGCGCGCCAGAAGGCCAGGGTTTCCTCCGGTGCCACACAGGGCAGCATCGGCACGGTGGTCTCGTTGGGCTGGACACCTTCGTCAAGCATCGTCAGCACCCTCATTGCTCGACTGGGCAGGCGACGCAGCAGTATGCCAAACCCGCGACCATCGCGCACATGCGAGAACTCGACGATCGTGCCGCGGTGGGCGCGGCGTACTTTCACGCCGCGGGGCGGCGCTTCGGGCGCTTCCTTTCTGCGGTGCTGTGGATCTTTACGGATCTGCCGCACTGTGCTCGCCCTCAACCCGAAGCACCAGCGGGGATCCGCCCGAAGCGGCCCTCCAGCCCGGGGGTATACCGAGGATGGTCCTACCGGCCGGGCAAGATGACGGCATGGCGAGCATGATTCCCGGACCGGCCCGTGACTTCGCCCGCGCCGTCATTCAAGCCGTAGACACGGCGATCAGCGGTGGCGATGTCGCGACCTACGACAGGGTAATCGCGCAGCTGGCCACCCAGCCGGCCGGCGGTCGTGTGCTCGGCGACGTGCTGCGGTCGCTGCTGGAGGACACCCATCCCGACGGGTTCGACTCAGCCGACATCACGCTGGTGGTCGGCCGCTGCTATCGCGCGGCCGTGGCCTGGCTGCCACCCGAGCGGGTCGATGTAACCATGTTGCTGGCCGTGCTGGCCGGCGCACTTGGCATCCACGAGCCTGGCATCACCTACGAAGCGCTCGACATGCCACGCTCCAACGTCAACGAGTGCCGCGATCTCGAGGACACCGTACCCGTCAAACCGCCAAGCTGGCCTGACTACGCATGGCACGCGCCGCTGCTGGTGGCCGACCTGCTGCCGTTCGCGCCGGTCACGTTGGGCAGCTACCTGGAGAGCATATTCAGCGAGTACGCGCGAGAGGCCCGCGAAGAGCTGCCGTGACACAGCGGGCGCGCGGAGTGGTGGAAACGTTCTGAACCAAGACCACGTGCACAGATCTGCCGCGCACTGTGCTCGCCCTCAACCCGAAGCACCAGCGGGGGGGCCGCCCGAAGGGGCGCGGCCGAACCGTCCTTCACTGCCGCACCCTGCGCGGTTTGCTTCAACACCACCGACAGGGCCGAGTAGTGGTGGCGCCTGCCGGCACATCGCCGCGGGTGGGAGGGTGGCGTCGACCTTGCCGGTGGCCTGTGCTTCGCCCGGGGGTTCCGCAGTTCGTGGTCACACGTGGATGGTCGGTTTCGTGTTGTGCCTGCTCAGCTGGGATAGCGGAGGCGATCAAGGGTCTGGCGGGCTCGAAAGCGTGGTAACACGACCGGTAGATCATCGCTTGAGTTAGCAACATCGATGTGGTTATCTTGTGGCCACGTATCTGCGGTTCACGCAGCGGGCCAACGCCGACGGCAGCGTCGTGCGCTACGTCGCGTTGGCGCATAACCGTCGGGTGTACGGACAGACCAAGCCCCGACGTCCTGCTCAACCTGGGGCGGGTGGACCGCCTCGACGTGGACGGGCTGCGTCGGCTGGCCGCGTCGATCAACAACCACTTCGGCGATGGCAACGGGTACGGCGACGCGGTCGAGGTGGGCCTGGCCGCGGGCACGGAGGTTTGGATGAGACGACTGCTCGTGGTCGCCGGTGCCGTAGTGGCCGCGGTCGCGGTGTACCTGGTGGAGACCCTGGCGTTCGACCTGGACCTGAAGGGGCCTGCGATGAGCAACCAGGCCTCGGCCGACGTCACCCTCGTCAACGTCATCGGCGTCAGCGCCGTGGTGTCGCTGGTCGCCTGGGCGCTGCTGGCGATCCTCGAGAAGATCACTTCGAAGGGGCGCACTATCTGGACGGTCATCGCGGTGCTGGTGTTTCTGCTGTCGCTCGGGGGTCCCTTCTCGGGTACCGGCATCTCCACGAACACCCGGCTGAGCCTGGCGCTGATGCACCTCACCGTAGCCGCGGTGCTGATCCTGTTCCTACCCGGCCGAACGCGCCAAACCGCGACGGCCTGACCCCCGTCGCCCCCAAGGCGAGAACCTGGCGGCGGCGCCACGAAACCTCGGTCAATGGCTCGACGAGTGGTTGGCAATGAAGGCGAGCGAGGGCACCCGGCCATCGACACTGCGCGGCTACCGCTGGCTGATCGAGACGCACTTACGGCCGGCGCTCGGCAGAACAGCCCTAGACAAGATCACACCAACAATGATCCGGCGACTGCTCACCGCGAAGACGGCGGACAATCTTTCGGCAACTACGGTGAAACACATCCACGGAATGATCCGGAACGTCCTCGCTGATGCCGAGCGGGAAGAGCTGATCCACCGGAACCCAGCACGAGCCGTCAGACCGCCAAGCGTCAGACCAGCCGAGCGGCGGGCACTCACCATCGACGAGGCTAAGCGGCTGATCGACACGATCCGGGGCGATCGCCTCGAGGCTCTCTGGGTGTGCGCACTGACAGTGGGCCTCCGTCGCGGCGAGCTGCTCGGCCTCCGGTGGAGCGACATCGACTCAGACAATGGCACCCTCACCGTTCGGCAAACGGTGCTCCGGGTCGACGGCCGGCTCGTGTTCGCCGACCCAAGTCCGACCGCTCGAAAAGGACCGTGCCGGTACCCGACGAAGCGATGCAACGGCTCAAGACTCACCGTGCGCGCCAAGCGGCCGACAGGGCTACGAGCGGGCCGACGGTGGCACGACCTCGACCTGGTGTTCGCCTCCACGATCGGCACTCCGATCGAGCCGCGCAACGTCGACCGGGCCTGGCACACCCAACGCGACCGAGCCGGCCTGCCATGGCTGAGGGCTTCATGATCTACGACACGCCTGCGCTACGTTCCTGCTCGCCTCGGGCGCCTCGCCGCGCACGGTCATGAAGACGCTCGGGCACAGCCAGATCGCCCTGACCATGAACACCTACGCTCACGTCCTGGCCGACATCGACCGGACCGCCGTAGACACGGCCGCCAAGAGGCTGTTCGGCTGATGGCTGTACGAATGGCTGTACGCCAGAAAATGATCGAGGGCGCCCGAAAAGGACGCCCTGCTCATGATGAGTGCGCCGCCAGGGACTCGAACCCCGAACCCGCGGATTAAGAGTCCGCTGCTCTGCCAGTTGAGCTAGCGGCGCTCGCTGACAACGCGGAGAACGATAGCACGAGTGACCGGATCACCCCACGAAGACCCACTGCACCCCTACCATCCGGGCCTCATGATCGCCCGCCGTACGGCACCATGTGCGCAGGGAGGTGCCCCATGAACAGGGTGGGTCGGGTGTTGGCGGCGGCGCTCGCGGTACCGTTGATCATGGCTGGCTGCGCGAAGGGTGCCGGGCCGACGGCGCAGTGGCGGCAGGACCCGGCAGCCCCGGCGAAGCCGGCCGTGCCGCTCACACTGGCCATCACCCCAAAGGCCAATGCCAAGGGCCTGCCCATCTCCGCCGAGGTCGGCGTCGAGGTGCCCGACGGCGTGACGACCACCGTGGTCCTCAAAGACAGCAAGAACAACGCCGTACCGGCGAGCCTGCGCGACGACAAGACGAGCTGGGTACCGGATCGGCCGTTGAAGTTCGACACGACCTACACCGCCACCGTGATCGCGACCCGCGACGGCGAGTCGGTGAGCCAGACCACCACGTTCACCACCATGGGCCGGCCCGGCGGCAACCGCGTCGGCACCGGGCTGTACCTCTTCGACAACCTGACCTACGGCGTCGCGATGCCGGTGGTGGTGGAGTTCGAGTCGGACATCCCGGAGAAGGGCCGGGCCGGCATCGAGCGGCGGATGTTCGTCAGCACCGACCCGCCGCAGCCCGGGGCGTGGCACTGGTTCGGCAGCCGTCAGGCGCTGTACCGCGCCCCCACCTACTGGAAGGCCGGGACGAGGCTAACCGCCCGCATAGCGCTGGACGGGCACCCGATCGGCAACGGGCGGTACGGCGACATGGACCGTCGGGCGACGGCGACCATTGGCCGCAAGTTCGTGATGGAGGTCGACAACAAGACCAAGACAATGTCCGTCTTCCAGGACGACAAGCTGTTGCGGAAGATGCCGGTGAGCCTGGGCAAGCCGAGCACCCCGTCGTCCAGCGGCACAATGGTGATCATGGATCGCCAGGAGCAGACGGTCTTCGACACCACGCGCGATCCCAACCCGGCGAACCGGTACCGGGTCGACATCGCCTTCGCCCAACGGCTGACCTGGGGCGGCCAGTTCATCCACGCGGCGCCGTGGTCCGTGGGGGACCAGGGCGTGCGCAACGTCTCGCACGGCTGCGTCAACCTGTCCACGCCCAATGCCCGCTGGCTGTTCGAGCTCACCAAGATCGGTGACCCGGTGACGGTACGCGGCACCGAAGCCGGGCTCGAGCCCGGTGACGGGTGGACCGCGTGGGACCTGTCGTGGGAAGAGTTTCTGAAGGGAAGCGCGCTGCCGCACCCGGAGTTCAGCCACAGCCAGAGCAACCAGGCGGGCGCCCAGCCCGAGCCAACGGACTAAAGGGATATTTCCCCGTCAACCCCTAGGACCTACCTCACCTCATGCAGCCGGGGACGTGTCTTTGCGCGTCTTTAGGGCACGATGGACGCCGGGGACGGGAGGTGCCAGGTTGTCATGGGCCAATTGATCACACGCCGTCAGGGCCTGCGGATGGGCGCGCTCGCCGCAGTCGCCGGCGCGGCCGCAGCCTGCGGCAAGCCCATCACGGACAGCCCACAGTGGCGCGAGGCGGAAAAGCCCAAGGGTCCGCAGATGTCTGTGTCGATCACCGGCCCCGCGGCGGACGCCACCAACGTGCCGACCTCCGCCGAGATCACCTACCAGACCGAGCACGCGACGTCCGCGACGGTCACGCTCGAGGACGCGGACGGCAAGGCCGTCGACGGTGCCATGCGAGCCGACGGTACCGCGTGGATGCCGGCGGCCCAGCTGAAGTACGGCACCAAGTACACGGTCACCGTCAACGCCACCGGTGAGGAGGGCAAGACAACCTCCGCGTCCACCACGTTCACCACCATGGCCAAGCCGGGCAACCTGGTGCGCATCACGTCCAACATCGGCGACGGCAACGTGGTCGGGGTTGGCATGCCACTGGTGCTGCGGTTCGGCCGCTCGCTGCCCAAGTCACTGCGCGCGTCTGTCCAAAAGCGACTGTTCGCGGAGAGCTCACCGGCGCAGGAAGGCGCCTGGCACTGGTTCAGCGACAGCGAGGTGCATTACCGGCCGAAGGAGTTCTGGAAGGCCGGCACGAAGGTCAACTTCAAGATCCTGACCGGCGGCGTACCCATGGGCGGCAACTGGTACGGCCGCAACGACGTCTCGATCGAGGCATCGATCGGGTCCGCGGTTGTCATGACGGTGGACAACAAGACGCATTTGATGACCGTCACCAAGGACGGCAAGTTCCTCAGGACCGTCCCGGTCAGCCTGGGCAAGGCGCGCACCCCGTCGTCCACCGGCACCATGGTGGTGATGGAGAAGCTGCGCAAGACGGTCTTCGACACGATGACCAACCCCAACCCGGCCGACCGCTACAAGATCGATATCGAGTTCGCCCAGCGGCTCACCTGGAGCGGCCAGTACATCCACGCCGCGCCCTGGTCGGAGGACTCCCAAGGTCACGTCAACGTGTCCCACGGATGCGTGAACGTCTCGCAGAACAATGCCGCGTGGCTGTTCGAGATCACGAAGATCGGTGACCCGGTCACGGTCAAGGGCACCGAGGAGAAGCTCCAGTACGGCAACGGTTGGACCGACTGGAGCCTGTCCTGGGAGCAGTACATCAAGGGCAGCGCGATCCCCTACGAGGCACCCGTGACGGCCCAGCCCACCCCGGAGCCGACGGCCAAGCCGAGCTCCGCCCCGTAACCCACCTCAGGCGCGCGCGCCACCGGCCAGCGCGGGTGGCCGGACGAGCAGCGCCGCCGCCACGGCG
>DASRII010000462.1:0-5001 GCA_035650075.1 Micromonosporaceae bacterium
CCCAGGCCTTCGTCGATGGCTCCGAACAGATCCCGCCAGCAACGACCACCGGCCAGCCCGTCTCGGTTACCGACCTCCCGTCGGCCGGGCGCTGGCCGCGGTTTACCGCAGCCGCCGCCGAGGTGGGCTTCGCCGCGGTGCATGCGCTACCCATGCGCCTGCGCAAAGAGGTCATCGGCGCGCTGAACCTCTTCGACACCAACCCGGGCGCGCTCGACGCGGACAAGATACGCATCGGCCAGGCGGTGGCCGACGTGGCCACCATCGGGCTACTGCAGCAACGCGCCATCCACCGCCGCGACCTCGTCACCGAACAGCTGCAAACCGCATTGAACAGCCGCGTCCTGATCGAACAGGCCAAGGGCGTCCTGGCCGAACGCCTCCACGTGGACGTAGCCGAAGCCTTCACCATCCTGCGCGGCGGCGCCCGCAGCCACAACCGGCGCCTGTCCGACCTCGCCCAGGCCATCGTCGACGGTACCGAGCAGTTCCTTCCGCCAACGGCCAGCCGGCCTCGCTAACGGTCGCGACCAAGCCTGGCCGGTCGGGGCCAACGCACGTCGGATGCCCAGCCTGCTTCCTCCAACAGCCAGATGAGCCGGGCGGACGGGTCGAGCTGGCCGCGGAGGACGCCGTGGCGGGCGCAGGTCGGGTCGGCGTGGTGGGAGTTGTGCCAGCTCTCACCGAACGAGATGATCGCCAGCGGCCAGAAGTTGGCGGCCCGGTCGCCGGCCCGGGTCGCGAACGGGCGTTGCCCGTACACGTGGCAGATCGAGTTGATCGACCAGGTGACGTGGTGCAGCAGGGCGACGCGAACCAGGCTGGCCCAGAAGAACGCGGTCAGCGCGCCGTGCCAGGACCAGGTCAGCAGCCCACCCAGCACGGGCGGGGCGAACAGCGATAGCAGCGGCAGGTAGAGCCGGTCCACACGCATGATGTCGCGATCGGCGAGCAGATCCGGGGCGAACCGGGCCCGGTTGGACGGCTGCCGCGCGAACAGCCAGCCGCAGTGGGCGTAGAACAGCCCCTTGGCCAGACCGGCAATGGTGGTGCCGTAGCGCCACGGAGAGTGCGGGTCACCCTCGCGGTCGGCGTAGGCGTGGTGACGTCGGTGGTCGGCGACCCACTGTACAACCGAGCCCTCCAAGGCCAGCGATCCGGCCACGGCCAAGGTGACCCGCAGCCACCGGACCGTCTTGAACGCACCGTGGGTGAAGTGGCGGTGAAAGCCCACTGTCACACCGAACCCGGCTACCAGATAGAACGCCAGGCCGACGGCAACGTCCAACCAGGACAGTCCCCACCCCCAGGCGACCGGTACGGCCGCCAGCAGCGCCAGGAACGGCACCACCACCATCACCGCGAGAACGCCCACCACCCAGCGTGGCGGCGGCTCTCCCAGCATCGGTTTGCCCACTGTGGACGGTGCCCCGGCGGGCAGGTCGACGACCGCCATCTCCAACACCCCTTACGTCGCGCCGCGGTTACGGACGACCGTCGGGGTCTGGGACGGCAGATGGTGGCAGCGGTGGACCACCGCACCAGATCCCACGATAGATCCGGCCGGCGGCGATCGCATTGATCCGGGGTGATTGTGGTCGTCACCGCGCTCGACAGATCATGGCCAGTTCACCTGCGCTGGGCCGGTCCCGCGGGTCGCGCGCCAACGTCGCGCGGATCACCTCGTCGATGTCGGCCGGCAGACCGGACAGGTCCGGCTCCGCCGACTGGACCCGCAGCATCCACTCCGTTGCGCTCTGGCTGGCAAACGGGTGGACGCCGGTGGCCAGCTGCGCGAGTACGCAACCCCACGCGAAGACGTCCACCGCCGGCGTCGCTGGCCCGGTGCGCAGCTGTTCCGGTGCGGCCCAGCCACGGCTGCACTGCACCATCCCGTCATCGCCGCACCGCTCCCCGGCGTACCGGGCGATACCAAAGTCGATCACACGCACCACGAGGTCTCGTACCAGCAGATTGGATGGTTTCACGTCGCAATGCACGATGCCGTTGGCGTGTATCGCGGCGAGCACTCGGGCCAGCGCCGCTCCGAACCTCCACAGCTGCCCAGCCGGCGTCGGCTGGCCCAGCAATGTGGTTCCGCATCGGTAGCCCGGAAGATAGGCGGTCACCAGGTAAGCCCCCACCGGCGCCACGCCGTGGCCAAGGGTCGGCGCGGTGCAGCCCGCACCCGCCGCGGACGCCAGCCGGTACTCCCGCCGGCATGCCTCAGCGCCGCCGCCTACGGCACGGAGGATCTTCACCGCGACCGGCCGGCCCGTGGGCGCCACGCCGTAGAAGACGTCCGCCATCCCACCGGCGCCAAGCCGAGACACCAACCGATAACCGTCGACTCTGCCCGGGTCGCTCCCGCGAAGCGGCCAGGCGTCCACAATGGAATCGAGGTCCGGCGAGCGCGGCGCAGCAGGAGCACGGGGTTCGGCCCGGTCGGGGTCAACCGATCGGCGGCGGGACCGGGCGATGTTGCCGAAGGTTGCGAAGCGCGGCCAGCGTCGGCGGGTGGCCGTCGCCGCCGGTTCAGCGGGGTACGGAGCCGTCGCGACGATCGTGGGTTGCGCGGCGAGAACGGTCATCGTGATCGACGCCCCTTTGGGGACACGCCGCAGGTGTGACGGCAGGACGGCGCCTCTGCTGACGCGCCGGGTGTCGCGGATCGATGACCGCGGGGTCCCGGCGGCGAAGATGTGCCATGCGAACGCCGTGGGAACCGGTGTGTGCCCGCTCGCGTAGTCGATACTACGCCGTTGTCCGGCAGGCGCGACCCGAACGGGTTCTGCCGCCGAGAGCCGACGGTCGGCAGCCTCTTGACCGCGCGCTGTCGTCACCGCGGCCGCCACACCCCCGGCCGCGGTGTCACGTCGGGTTGGGTTGGCAAACTGAATGGGTGCTCCACGGAGGAACCTCCCAGGCTGCGCACCGAGATCGTGCGATGATGCGTCGCCCCGGGGTCCGGGGGCCGACCTTCGTTTGCTCCGCCGTGCCGCCCTGCCGGGCGGCGGTCCCGAAGTGGCTGGCCGCGCGTGGTATCTACGACACCGGGTCCCGCGCTCCGGTCGCCGGGCCGACACCTGCCTGGTGCATGGCCAAACCGGCTGGCGGGTATTGCTGCGAGCGTGACGGTCGCAGAGTTGGCTAAGCGGACGGCGGCGGCGTGGCGGCAGGCTCGCCGCCGCTTTGGTTGGCTGGACCGTTTGGTCCGCACCGCGGTGCGCTACGACGAGGCCGACGGTGGTCGGCTTGCCGCCGCGGTCACCTATTACGCATTCTTCGCCACGTTCGCGCTGGCACTGCTTGGCTTCGCGATCTTCGGATTCGTCCTCGACGACCCGGCGGTGCTGCGCTCGGTGCAGAGCTACCTGAGCCAGAACCTGCCCCGCCTCGATGTGCAGGAACTGCGCAACGCCAGGGGCGCCGTGGGAGTAGTCGCGTTTGTCGGCTTGCCGATCACCGGATGGTTCTGGGTTGATGCCTTACGATCGTCGATCCGGAAGATCTGGCGACTGCCCGAGTACCCGGGTGTGTTCGTTGTCCGCTTGTTCTTCGACCTGCTCGTACTGGTCGGGCTTGGCCTGCTGCTGGCCGCATCGCTCGCGGTGGCGTTCGCCACCACCGCGTTGGCCGGTCGGCTGGCTACCGCCGCGGGTGCCGGCGATACCGCGGCCCGGTGGCTGCTGGCCGTCGTCGGGCTGGTGCTGGGCGTCGGTGTGAACACGCTGTTGTCGATCGCCGTCCTCACCGCATTGCCCCGCCTGCGGATGTCGCTGCGTCGGGTCGTCGGGCCTGCCCTACTTGTCGCCGCCGGCCTGGAGCTGCTCAAGACCCTCGGCCGACTCTATGTGCAGCGCATCGAGGCCAATGCCACCTACCTGGTCGTCGCCGGTGCCGTCGGGTTGCTTGTCTTCCTCAACATCGTCAATCAGCTGGTCCTGTTCGCGGCGACGCTCACCGCCACAAGTACCGTGGGCGAGGTTACCGACCTCGCCGCACGTCGACGGCGCGGCGACCGACTACCGTAGCCACGGTTGGCCCGCGAACACGAGGCGGGCGACGGCGGCAGCGCTTGCTCGGCTCTGACGCTTCAGTGTCCGATGTGGACCGTATCGACGAAGCGCGCGGCCCGATGTTGGTCAGCGCTGCGGTTGCCGGCCGCCAGCGCGCCGAGGTGGTCGTCGCGGTCGGTCGAGTCCGCCGATAAGGACGTCGAGGCCGGCCGCGAATCGTTCGTCGCGGTTGTTGAGCCAGACGTGTTTTCCGAGGGCGACCAGGGTGGGGAAGCGGTCCGCTGGCAAGGATCGAAGGAACGCGTGGAGTTTGTTTCTGGTCGCGGGGTTCTGGACGCGTTGTTCGTTGACCGACGTTGGGTCGCTGAGCGCGAACCCGACGGTGTAGTCGAAGACCAGGCAGAAGGCCAGGCCGGTTTCCCGTCCGGGTAGGCCGCTGGCGTGCAGGGCTGCGAGGAATGCCTCGGCGAGGGCAAGTGAGTGCGGTCCGAGGGGGTCGCGGGTCTTGAGCAGTCCGGCGATGCCGGGATGGGCCTCGAGGACCGTCCGTAGCCGGTGCGCGAGTACCTTGACCCGCTGGGTCCAGGCGAGGCGGTCATCGACCTCGTGGTCGACCTCGGCCAGCACCCCGTCGAGGACGAGGTCGTGGAGTTGCTCCTTGTTGCGGACGTGACGGTACAGCGCCCCGGGAACCACTCCGAGACGAGTGGCAAGAGTGCGCATGCTCAACGCGTCCACACCGTCGGCACCGATGATCGCCAGGGCTTCGGAGACGACGTCTTCGCGGGTGAGCGCGCGACGTCGATGCGCTGCACTAGCCGGAGGGATGAACCACAGCGGGCGCGAGCCCGCATCCTCATCGGCTGCCGGTCGTCGCTGCACCACGCTCGCCTCCACCACATTGACTGTGAACAGCGTTCACTGTATCGTGAACGCTGTAGCTCGGATGCGAATGTCGTTCACTTAGCCGTTTTCTGCCGGG
>DASRII010000463.1:0-11857 GCA_035650075.1 Micromonosporaceae bacterium
CCTTGACCTTGCGGCCGCTGGCTTCGAGCTTCTTGTCGAGCACCGCGGCGTCGGACGCGGTGTCCTTCAACTCGTCGCCGAGCTTGCCGACCTTGTCGTCGAGTTTGCCGACCGCCCGGGAGAACAGACCGGCGAAGGCCGCGCCGCTCTTGGCTCCCGCACCCGCGGCGGACGTTCCGGCGCCGACGGCCGCCACCTTGGCCATCTTGCGAGCGGCCTCATCGGCCTCGTCGCCGACGTCGTCAAGTTCCCGGCGCACCGCGCGGAGTTTGGCCAACGTACGCCGCTCATCGCCGAACGCCCGTTCAAGATCGGCCCGTTTGACCTCGTCGCTGGCCCGGGCGATCTCCCGGGCAAGCTCCTTGACCTTCCGGCCGGTAGCTTCCAGCTTCTTGTCGAGCAGCGCGGCGTCGGACGCGGTGTCCTTCAACTCGTCGCCGAGCTTGCCGACCTTGTCGTCGAGCTTGTCGAAGCCCTTCGCAGCGTCGAGCAGGCCCTGGCGGTCGCTGCGGGTCTCAACGTCGAGGCGTACCGGGCGGGGCATCGGCTACCTCCCGGCCAGTAGCGCGTACGTGCTGAGTTCCCGGCGAATCTCGACGAGCCTCGCGCGGGCCTGCGAGTCGGACAGCCCACGGGCGTACCGCTCCGGCGCCGCCGGCTTGCCCCGGTGCCGGAAGGCCCGCGCCCGGGACACCCGGGCGCGCTCGTCCAGCTCCCGCTCGACCCCGCGCAACTCGGACCGTAGCTGGGCCTCACCGGGCCGGCCGGATGCCTCCGCGGCTACCTCCATCGCCTGCCGCATGCTCATCTGCGGGGCGGCTCGGCGGGCCAACGGCCGCCCGCCCAGCTCGTCGAGCCGCGCCTCGGGATCGGCCGGGTCAGAGGTAAAGGACGCCTCGACCAAATGACCGCGGAGAACCTCGTAGACCCTCAGCGCCGTCCGACCGTCCGGCGCCGGTCGCCGGTCCGTCAAGAGCTTGGATTCCTCGATCAACATCCTGAAACTCAGCCCCGGTGTCGGCCAGGACCTCACCGCCGAAATCACTTCGTGGGCGAGCGCCGTGTCCAACAGCAGCCCCGAGGCCCGCAGGCCGCCCGGGTCATCCGCCACCTCGCGCGCCCGGCCCAGCGCCGCAGCCAGCACCGGCGACCGGGTGTCGTCGTCAAGGAGTCCGTGGTTCAAAAGAACGGGCAGCGGGTGACCGGGCCCGGTGCCCTCGAAGAGCGGATCCATCGACGACCGTCGCAGGACGTGCCAGCACAGCGAGCCGTCCGTGTCGCGCGCCAGGGCCGGCACGTCGTACCTGAGCAGTAGGCCGCTCCATGTCAGCGAGCCGGCGCCGTAGCTTGCCCAGGCTGGCTGGCCGTGCCGCCGCCGCTCCTCGGCCGCCCGTACGGCTACCCGACTCGGCGCCGGCCGGGGCCTGCTCGTCGTCGGCGTGAACGCGAACTCGCGGATGACCGGCGCCCCGTAGAGGTGCGCGTACTTCGCCCGGCATTCCGCATCCTCGCGCTGCTGTGCGGTGGTCATCGTCATGCCGTTGCCTGCCTCTCGTCGCCCGTTGGATCCGGCCGGGCCGACCGTTACCGCCGGTCCTGACCCTGGCGCGGCACCACAACCGGTGATCCGGCACTCGACGTGGGCCGGATCATCGGTCAGCGAGAACTCAACGGGGGTGACGCGCGACAGCGCCACCGGACCGGTGCCGGCCACATGGGGAGTGATGGATCCGGGGGAGAGCCCAAGTCGCCCGGCCCGCACATCGGCGAGCAGGTCGTCGCGGTCCTCGGCGACATGACCGCGGACCCACAGACGCGGGCCATCAAGCCACCAATCGGTAATCCGGCCCACGTCCCCGGGCTGATGCCGGTAGCGCAGCGGCACCGAGTCCACATCGGCGGACTGGAACCAGTCGCGCAGACTATCGACGTGGAACATCGTCGTGCGCGGTACGCCGCCGAGCGACGACTCCCCCCACGAACCGAACACCATGCCAATACCCACGAACTCCCGCGGGCCGAGCGCTGGAGCCACCTTCATGGGCTGCCCTCGTTCGCCCGTGCCCGCCAGTACTTCCACTCCAGGCGCCGATCGCGGCCCGTGGGTATCGCCGCGTCCCGGGACCGAAAGCTCCTATCCTTGGTCCAGGCGACATAGCACGTCTCCAGGGCGTCCCACGCCGCGCGCGCGGCCTCGGTGGCCCGCCTGTCGTCCGAGACCGGCGACGTAGGGCGGAGAGCCAACTCGTCGGCGTCGAGGACCGCGTCACGTAGGGCCATCACCGCCTCGAATGCGTGAGTGGCGTCCCGCACCGCGCCAAGGAAGGACTCCGCGGCCTCGACTAGCTGTACGGCATGGGAACCGAGACGGACATCACCGGCCATGGCGGCCTCGCCGAAAGGTGCTGGTCATGCTGCCGCCCTCCGCTTCGCCCGCGCCGCCCACTGCTCCTGGCCGTCACGCCAGCCCAGCCGGACCGCCGCAACCGACCAGCGCACGGCGGCGGCGGTGACAAGGACGACGTTCACGGTCAGCCAGCCGACAAGCCAGAACACGGCGGCGATCGCGGTCAGCACGCCGCGGCGGACTTCGACGGGGCGGACTTCGATCCGCTCGACCAGCGCCGTCATCGGCTACCTCCTCGCCCGGTGTGGCGCCGGACGGCGACGAGGCCCGCGCCGGGCGAGGGTTTGGGCCTCAGGTTGGTCGACGCGCCCATGTCCGAATGAAAGCTGCACCAGGAGGCCGCCCGGCGCCACGCTCCCAGTGTCCCATGTGCTGATGTCTGGATGTCAGGACAACACGCCAAGTGTGATCGTCACGCTCTGTCATCGTGATCCGCCTCCCGCATGTGTGGCGTAGAGCAGGGATTGACAGGGGTGGATGGGGGGAGGGCCAACGGCATCAGGGCAGGGCGCCGCGACCCAGGTCACCCTCGCGCTTCGCCTTCTCTCGGACCTCAATTGATCTTGCGTGTCCGGTTTGTCGGCCGACCCTGAATCGGACCACGATTCGGCCTTTTCGATCTTGGCTCACGGTCACGCTCCGTGGTCGTCCACTGTGGACTCTTCATCGACGGCCATGAACGCCTGCCGCTTGCGCTCGATCCGGGCTCGCAGGACATCGAGCACCATCACGCCGTGCTCGGCGCACCATTCCTTCCAACCCTCGTCACACTGGAGCACCCACTCCGGCACTACCGGCGGCCGGTTCCGGTTGCGGCGCCTCACGAGTGCACCCGCCTCGGGTCGATCCGGCCGGTCAGATGCGCCGGGTCGGCGTAGAGCCGGTTCATCGCGTCGAGTCCGCCGTGCCGCAGCGCCCACCGTTCGCGCGCGGCGGCCCACCGGTGGTGAGCCTGTACCGCGTGGAACACGTACCGGTCCTCGGCCGTGGCGTACGGCTCGTGCGGTGCCGGTGCGCGGTCCTCGTCCGGGCGCCACCAATCGGCGACCACGAACCGGGCCAACATGTCGGGCAGCTCGGGCAGCGTCGGCCCGGTACGTCGGCGTCTCATGACCGCCCGCCCTGGATCACCCGGACCTGGTACGGCGCCCTGGCCGCACCTCGCCGCTGAGGCCGTTTCACCGGCGCGTCCTCGTCCTGCTCGCCTTCGGGCAGCCGCAGCGTCGCGAGCTGTCGGGCCAGGGCCAGCCGCTGGTTGCGCGCCTCGGCGACCGCCGGGTGCAGCCGGATGTTGACCGGGCTGATCTGCAACATGAGACCCTCGCGCTCGACGAGCGCGTCTAGCTCGGCGATGCGGTCCTTGGTGCGCACGATCTGCTCCAACAGCAGCAGTTCGTGCTCGGCCATCTCGTACGCCTCGGTCGTCGCGGCCCAGAACTCCCGGCCGTCCGGGCTGACGCCTTCCGGTGCCGGTGGTGGTGGTACGTCGCGCGGCGGTGCGACGTCGGTCTTACGTTTCTTCGCTGCGGTCATGGGTGCCTCCCTGGGTACCGCTGGGGTTGGTTCGGTCTCGGGCTGCCGGGGTCGGGCCGTTCGCTCGGCTGCGGCGCGCACAGCGGGCGCGGCGGACGGTTTCGGCAGGGTCCGACGACGCCGTCCGCCGTCCCTTTTTGCGCTATTGCATTGCCGGCACAAAACGCTGAGGTCGCCGTCCTCGTCTCCGCCCGCGCCGACCGCGGCCACGTGGTCCGCGGTGAGGTCGACCGCGGCGTGCGCCGGGCACTTCCAGCCCGGGCACACCCAGCCGAACTCCGCGATCCACTGCTCGACGGCGCGCTTGCGGCGTCGTCGTTCGGGCCAGCCGTACCCGGGTCGACCCCGCGGCAACGGCATGGTGGCGCGGTGGCACGAGCGGCACCGGAAGCCGTAGCAGGGCTGCGCGCAGTCGGCACACGGGTGTTTCGGTCGGTGCGGATAGCCCCCGGCCTTCATCGCTCGCCACCTTCGCCGAGGATGCGGGCGACCGCCGACCAGGTTCGCCCGATCTCGGTCAGCTCCAGGTACTCGGCGAGGACCGCGAGCAGTTCCTCTACGGGCATGTCCATCACCCTGCCCTCGTCGTAGCCGAGCCCACCCGCGGCCCGCAGTATCGGTTCGATGTTCACTGGTCCTCCATTTCCGCGCCGCGTAGCCGGGCCCACATCGACATGTCGAGCAGCATCGCTCGGTACGCGGCCACGTCGCTGTCGTAGAGCGACATGCCTAGATGCCAGCACACGGAGACCAGGCCGGCGATGACCGCGAGCGGGTCTTCCGGTGCGTCCCGCTCCGCGGTGGCCGGATCGCCGTCCCAGTCGAGCCGCTCGACGAGCAGGTCGAGCGCTGCCAACTGCGCGGCCGTCGCCGCGTCCAAGTCGTTCATCGCCGCTCCTCCAGCCTCCAGTGATGAAGGCACCGAACGTCGCCGGAGAGCGCCGGCCGGCGGCAGCTGTGGACGTGACACCGCCGCTTGACCGCGCCGGGTTCGACGTAGTTGTAGGCGGACTCCCGCTTGTCACCTCGGCCGCGTCCACGTCCGCGCGAACCCCGGGCCGTCACGACTGCTCCCCGGTGCTCGGTGCCGGACGTCGTAGCGCCTCGGCGTGCCGGCGGCATATCAGGGTGCCGGCCTCGACCGCCTCGGCGCAGCCGGCCACCACGCACCGGGATGCGGTACGGCGGACCGGCCGCGGTCCGAGGCGGTTCGGTCGGCGGGTCACGGGACCAGCACCCGCATCCGGACGGCCCGGATCATCCGGTGCCGCTCGTCGGTGCTCAACTGGTCCAGGTCGCTGATCCGCCTGCCGGTCAGCCGCGACGCGATGGTGTACCGGTCGCGGTAGAGCGCGGCGCGGTGTAGCTCAACGGTGAGGACGGCGATTAGGTACTCGGTCACGCCGGCGCCTCCTCCTTCGCCTCGTCGATGCCGGCCTTCAGCGCCGCGATGACCTCGCTAGCCTCGGCGCCGGTGAGGTCCTTACTGCTGTCCAGCTCGCGCCCCACGACCTCGCTGGCGAACGCGAGCCGGTCCTCCCGCTCGGTGATCCCGGCCTCGCGCATCAAGGTCTGGATCGCCTTGAGTTGCCCAGGGCTGAGCGCCGCGCTGTCGGCTGTGGGGAGCGCCAGCACCTGGACTAGTACGGTCCGCAGTGCCACGGTGGACGCCTTCGCCGCCGCCTTGTCCGCCGAGTCCTGGCCCTCGGACGCCACTCGCGCCGAGATCATGTCGCCGTTCGGGCCGTACCAGTCAAACCGGGTGAGCAGCCGTACCGAGATCATCGGTGTGCGCTTGGCGCCTATCTCGACCTCGGCGTAAGAGACGTCCTCGACGACCGGGACGACGACGAGCCGGTGCCGGCGCAGCACCGGCGCGACCGCGGTGAGGACGTCGTCGGTCTTGCGGAACGCGTACCCCTGCTGTTGGTTCACGCCGGACTTCTCGACGCTGCGGAGGTCCTGCATCGCGTTGGCGATGCAGGCGACGACGGTGGGCATGTCGCTCACGGCTGCTCCCCACGCACCACGGCGGCGAGGACGTCCGCGTGGCACGGCTGGTCCAGCCGACACCAGCAGCACAACGCCTTCCCACGGAGTTCCCGGCGCGCCTGCTCGACGAGTTCCGGGTTGGCACGCAGGTGTTCGCGGTACAGCTCGATCGCCTCCTCGCGGGTGTGGACGCGGCCGCACGGCGGGCAGCCCTTCGGTCCCTCTCGGTGGGGGTTGTGGTACGGGGACTCCGCGAGTCCCCACCCGCGGCGTCCTACGTAGACGCTGCCGGGCGGCGCGGTTGCCGGTAGCGGCCGGCCGATGACACGGACGCGGGTCACGGCTCCCCCCGGATGACGAACCCGTCCGGCGCCACGCGGTCGAGGATCTCCTCCGCTTCCCGGCGCTGGTCCTCTGGCAGCCGTGCGAGAACCTCGACGAAGCGGGAGCTGTCGGGCAGCCCTGCGGCGTACGGCTCGACGAGGTCCATGAGGCGGTCCATGTCGGCGGTCAGCGACGCGTGGTACTCGGCCGCGGTCTGGATGTAGCGCCGGGCGGCCTCGATTTCCGGCCGTGTGGCGCTCGCCACGAGCGCGGACTCTTCGGCGGTAAACGGCTCTCCGGTGCTGTTGTGCACGCAGTGGTGGGGTAGCTCGCTGGCGTCGAAGTCGATGTCGACGAACAGCGATACGACGTCGGGTCGGATCAATGTGGTCTCCTTTGTGGAGGCCCGGGGCAAACTCGTCTCGCCCCGGGCCAGCGTGGTGGTTAGGCCGACTCGGCCCGCAGCCGCCGCATGAAGTCCACGGCCGGCTCCATGCCCATCCGGCGCATGGCGTCGATGTGTTCCTGCCGCTCACAGATCTCTGCCGTCGTCATCGACTCGACCGTAAAGCGGCCGTCGCGCGTCTCCCGGACCGCGTCGAAGACCAGCTTCGCGGACTCGGCGATGACGTCGTATGAACGCTGCTCGGCCCCATCAAGCGGACCGTTCGTCATCAGCGCGGCGGACAGGCGGTCGATGAGCAGTCCCCACAATGCGCGGTCGATGGCCTTGTCGTCGAGGTTGGCGAGCACGGCTCCGGCGAGCTGCCGCTCGTAGCCGTTGCGGTAGGTCCCGCTGTGCAGCGCGAGGCTGAGCGAGTCGGCCGCCTCGTCGATTGCGGCGTCCACGTCGGGCAGCTCCCCGAGCAGTGGGTAGTAGTACGTCCCCGGCTCGGGGAGTTCGGTGGTGGTGGTCACGGTGTCCTCCTTGGACAGTTGGTGGTTGTGCCTACCTCCCGTCAGAGACCGTCAAAGGGTCAGAACCCCTGGTCACGGTGCTGACGGTTGTTTGCGTCTGACGGTTCAGACCGTCAGACCCTTTTGGGTCGTCGGTGGCTTGACCTGCGGTTTTGACGCTCTGACGGTCCTTGACGCCATACCGCGCGAACGCTTCGAGGAAGTCGTCCAGGCGGTATCCACGCGCGGTGCCCGTGGCGTTGCGACCAGGCCGGATCCCGTACGGGCGCAGTCGACCCGCTAGGGCGTGGGCCGTCATGTCCAGCTCCCGCCACGGCGCATCCTCGATCTTGCGGAGGGCGGAGAGCAGGTCGGTCGAGGCGAGGAACGACACCGTCCAGTCGGCGAACGTGTCCCGGATGTCCGCGAGCAGCCGCGCGCCGAGCGAGACCTCGACGTCCGCGGCGTCCTCGAGCGCCACAAGGTGGAGAGCGGCGCTCCGGGCGCGATCGGGCCAGGAACCACCGGCGGCGTCAGCGATCGCGACCAACGGTTCCCACGTGTCGGCCGCCCGGTCCTCGACCGGCATGGTCGGTTCAGCGTCGAGCAGCTCGTCGGCGCGGTCCGGTACCCGAACCCACTCCCGCCAGCGGTCGCGGATGTCGTGCAGCGCCGGCCGATCGCGGCGGGTCCGGTACGGAGCCACGACTTCGCCCGGCGCGCGGCGCCGCATCCGTACCACGATGGCCCGGTCCATGATGGTGTCCGGCAGGTCGCCGATCCCCGCGAGCATCGCCATCGCGAACGTCGGCAACTCCTCGACCGTCCGGGTGGTGATGTCGTACCGGAGATACGGACGACCGCGCTGATGTCCGGAGTTCACCAGGCCACGCAAGTCCTCGTGATTGTCCGCGGCCTTCGGCCCGAAGATGGTGTCTGCCTCGTCGACACACAGGGTCGGCGGATCCTTCTCCGTGATGCTGCGCACCAGCGCGGCCGGTGAGATGTTCACCGTGACGATCGGCCGATGGACGGTCGCCTCGACGATGTCCATCAACCGGCTCTTCCCGCATCTCTTCTCCGGCGAGACGGCTACCAACCGCGGTGCGTGTTCCCATGCCGGCTGGACGTGCGTGGCGGCGATCCAAAGCACCACGGCGTCCGCGGTCTCGGCGTTCGGCAGGACGACGTACTTGAGCAACACCGCGCGCAACTCGTCGAGCAGCACGGCGCCATCGTCACGCTTCAATGGAGACTCCCGCAGATCTGCGGGAAACTTCATTGAAGCCGGTCGACTTGGTCGACTCTGAGGTACCTGCGGGACGTACGACTCGATCGCCGCGCGCAGCTCGAACAGCGGGACACCAGTACGCTCCGCGGCGTCCGGCTGGCTCCACCCGTCGGCGACGTACTGGAGCGCGAGCGCAATCGCTTCGTTCACGCGGCGACCTCCAGCCGGCGGCCGATCTCGTCCAGCTCGCGGCTCCAGCGGCGGCGGCGGAGGAACACGTGGTGCCACCGCAGCCGGCGGCGCGGGTCTCCTCCGCGGGGGTAGTGGGGAGGTACGCTGCCGGTCAGGTGGAAGTAGGTGGTGGCTGCCCGGTCCGGTATCGCGGATCGGGCGCCGGCATTCTCGGCCACCTCAAGCGCCGACCCTGGTCTGCTCGGCGGCCTCGCACTCTGCCAGGAACGCCTCGACCGCCGACTGGCGGTACATGACGATGCCGCCGACCCGGAAGCCCTTCGGGCCAAATCCCTTGTGCCGCCACTGCCGGAGCGTGCCCTCGGGCCGCCGGAGGTAGGCGGCCGCCTCAGCGGTGGTCCAAAGCTCGTCAAGCTCGTCCACTCTGGACAATGTGACTCCCTCGCGCGTTCGTGAATCTAATCGCTTGATACATCGTGAGCGCAAGGTGATCGTTTGTCAAGCGAGGGTAGACCTGCCCGCTTGAGCGTGATAATTTGAACGCCGTGAACGATGCGATACCACTTCGGGCTGTACTGGGGGCGGGAGTCCGGCGTGTGCGCGAGAGGAACGGCCGGACCCAGGACGACGTGGCCCGGGCGGCGCGGGACTGCGGGCTCTCATGGGATCGAGCCCGGGTTGCGGCCCTAGAGCGCGGCGAGAAGGCCGTCAGCGCGGAGGAGCTAGTGATCCTGCCGACGATCCTCACGCTCGCCCTGATGACTGAGGTCGTGCTCCCGGACCTGCTCGCCGAGGATGTCGACGTCCTACTGGCCGGTGGCTCGCGGATGTCCGGCCGGGAGGTCGCTCAGGTGCTCGCGGGCCAGTTCGTCGACCACGTCCTCCCGACGAACGAGGCACTGGCCGCCGAGTTCGAAGCGGCCCTCCAGGCGTTCATTCCGGTATTCAAGAAGGTACAAGCCCGGATGAAGAAGCTGGATCTTCCCGGCCGGATCAGCGTCGCGTACTTGAAGACCGAGGGCGAGGCTGAGGCGAAGGCGGCGGCGAAGTTCGGCGAGCAGCGGGTCATCATCTCCGGCGCAGCGCTCGACCTGTGGGGACGGTCGCTGACCGCCGAACGGGACGCGCGGCTCGCCGAGGAGGTGCCGCCTGATGCGCCACCTCGCACGGTTCAAGCGAAGCGGGGGCACATCACTCGGCGACTGCTCGCCGAGATGGCCGAGCGGCTAGGAAAGGTTCTCGACGATGGCTGAGGTCTACGATCGTTGGCACAAGTCCCGGCCCGCGCCGGGCGCGCAACGATGCCGCGAGCACGACAAGGTACCCACTACGGACCACGGGCAGGGGATGCGCTGGCAGGTCCGGTACCGCGACGCGGACGGCAAGCAACGCAAGGAAAATTTCGCGAGGAAGCCAGCCGCCGACGCCCGGGCGAACGCGGTCGGATCCGCCCTCGATCGGGGTACCTATCTCGATCCGGCCGCGGGCAAGGTGACGCTACGCGTCCACGCCGAGGCGTGGCTCGACGCGCAGACGTTCGACGAGACCACCCGCCAGACCGTGCGGAGCCGGCTCGACGTGGCGATCTTGCCGGCCCTCGGCGACCGGGAGTTGCGCGCGATCAGACCGAGCACCGTGCAGGCGTTCATCCGTGGGCTGCAAGCCGAGGGCCGTGCGCCCCGGTACGTGCAGGTCATCGTCGCCGCGCTCTCCAGCGTGCTATCCGCGGCGGTCGACGACGGTCTGATCGCGACCAACCCGTGCCGCGCGACCTCGGTCCGGCCACCGAAGGTCGAGTCGCGCAAGGTGATCCCGTGGACGGTCGAGCGGGTGCTCGCGGTCGCCGACGCGCTCCCGGACCGGTACGAGTCGATGGTCTACACCGGGTACGGCACCGGACAGCGGCAGGGCGAGATCCTGGCGTTCGGCCCGGACGATGTCGATTGGCTCGGCCGCGTGGTGTACGTGCGCCGGCAGATCCGTATCGTCCGGAACACGCTCGTCTTCGCTCCGCCCAAGGGCGGCAAGGAACGCGACGTGCCGCTGTCGTCGGAGACGTCGCTCCGGCTCGCCGCGCACATGCGGGCGCACCCGCCCGCCGAGGTGACGTTGCCGTGGAAGCTGCCGGAGGGCCGACCGACCATGGCGCGGTTGTTCTTCACGAAGGCCGGCGCCGCGGTGCACCGGGCCTGGTTCAACGTGACCGTCTGGTCGCCCGCCCTGAAGGCGGCCGGCGTCCCGGCCGGCCGGGAGAACGGAATGCACGTGCTGCGGCATACGTACGCCTCAACCCTGCTCGCGGGCGGCGTCGACATCCGCGCGCTCGCCGAGTACCTCGGCCACACGGACCCCGGGTTCACGCTGCGGACCTACACGCACCTGATGCCGGCCGCGGAGGACCGCGCCCGGCTGGCGGTCGACCTGGCGTACCGCTCCGGGGCGGCCGAGGAGCGGCTAGCCCGGTGATGCCCGCGCTCCGCGCCCGTGTGCCCCGGTTGTGCCCGGGAGATCGACCCCGGGTGTGTGCCCGGGTGTTCCGGTGCTGGTCAGGGGCGGTCAGCCCAGAAACGCGTGGAAGATGTCGGCGTTCTGGCAGGGCCATGTACGTGACCTGCGGCTACGCCTGCGCAGGTGCCCTGACCAGCGTTCATCGCGTTCACGTGGTGACGATCGATGGTCGGAGTTTCACGGCACGGTGTGCCCTCCGTGTGCCCTGAGGGATCTTGCGGCAGGGTCAACCCTGGCTTGCCAAGCTTAGCTTGTCGAGCTAGGCTCGACAGTATGACCAACCCACCCCACGACGAAGACCTGGTCCGCCGCGCCCTGGCTGCCTACTACCGCTCCGGCGGTACGGATACGCCAGCGGGCGGCGGGAGTGTGGTCGAGCACGACGGCAAGCTCTACGTCGTGCTCAGCAACGTCAACGGAACGCTCGCGGTCTACCGAGTCCGCAGTAGCGGCGCCCTCAAGGCGCTGCGCCGATGGCCGGAAGCCGTGGCGCCCTAGAAACGTAGGCGGCCCCCGGTGGTGCTGGAACACCGACCGAGGGCCTTGATCCCAATCCCCGCTAGGAGGGACGAGACCCGTGAACAACCTACCCATCACCCGCCTCACGTCCACGCTCGGCGCGGCCGCAGTCGCCGGTATCGCGGCCTGGTCGTCTTGGTCGCACCAGGTGCACGTCGCGCTGATGGTCGGCGAGCGCGAGGAGGTCGCGCTCGTGCTCCCGTTATCGGTAGACGGCCTACTGGTCGTCGCGTCCGCCGCGATGGTCGACGACA
>DASRII010000464.1:0-6502 GCA_035650075.1 Micromonosporaceae bacterium
TTGAGGATCAGCAGCGTCATCATCGTCGGCCGGATGCCGGGCAGCGTCACGTGCCAGGTCTGCCGCCACCGGTTGGCCCCGTCGATCGCCGCCGCCTCGTACAAGTCGGTGTCGATCGTCGTCAATGCGGCGAGGTAGAGGATCGTGCCCCAGCCGACGGTCTGCCAGACCTCGGAGGAGACGTAGACCGTCCGGAACCAGTCCGATCGCTGCAGGAACGGGATCGAGTCCCCGCCGACGAACCGGACCATCTGGTTGATCACACCGTCGATGGAAAGCAGCTGAAAGAGCATCGCGGCGACGATCACTATCGACAGGAAGTGCGGCAGGTACGACACCGACTGCACGAACCGCTTGAGGTACCGGGTCCGCACCTCGTTGAGCAGCAGCGCGAGTACGACCGGCAGCGGGAACGTGAACACCAGGGTCAGCACCCCGATCAGCAGGGTGTTGGTGAACACGTCCCAGAACGCCGGGTCGGACAGGAACAGCCTGATGTACCGGAGACCGACCCATCGTTCGCCGAAAATGTTGCCGCCCGGTACGAATCGCCGGAAGGCGATCACGTTGCCGAGCATCGGCAGGTACCTGAAGATCGCGAAGAACAGCAGCGGCAGGATCGCCAGCGAGTAGAGCTGCCAGTCGCGCCGCAGTGCCCGCCGCCAGGTACGCGGGCGTGGCGGAGCCGGACGGTCGCGATTCGGCCCAGCCGGACGTGGCCCTTCGGGGATCACCACCAGGTCGATCGTCCTGGGTGTGCTCATACTTCCGCCTCCCCAGAGGTCCCCCGGAAGCAAAAATGTTACGGCGCTGAGGTTCCGAAACTTTCAGCAAATATCCGGTACACCTCGCCGCAAGGTAAGCGCTTACCAGAGCGTGTGTCAAGGCGCGCACGACAAGGGCCGGGCGTATCCGCCCGGCCCTTTTGGTCTGCCGTGTACCGTTACGCGACCGTCACCGCGGTCACCCGCGGCGTCTGCTGCACCTGGCCATAGTTGTCGATCGCCCGGACCCGCACGGAGTAGCTGCCGGCGGGGATTACCGGCGAGGTGTACGAGAAGTTGGAGCCGGGCGAGCCAGGGCTCGTGAGGAACACCGAGATCCAGGGCTGGCTGGAGCCGAAGTTGCCGGACGAGTTCATGCCCTGGTTCAGGCTGTTGACGATCTGGACCTCTACCCGGGAGATGCCGACGTCGTCGACGGCCCGGCCGCCGACCACGATCCGCTGGTCGGTGTACGCGTGGCCCTCCACCGGCGTGTAGTTGGCGGTCTCCAGGGTCGGGTCGGTGTCACCCGGGTACACCAGGTACCTCGCGGTGGCGCCGTTGGTCGACGTGTCCTGCTGCCCGGCCGTGTCGATCGCGAACGCCTCGACCGAGAACTCGCCCTTGGTCGGCAGGTCGATCGACAGCGCGAACGTGGTACTGGTCGCGCCCGGCGAGCCGAGCGTGGCGTTCACGGTCGCGAAGCCGGTCGACATCGTGCCGTTCGGTTGGACATACCGGCCGGTGTCCAGGTCACGCAGGGCGACCCTGACGGCCGACACCCCGAAGTTGTCGGTCGCGGTACCGGCCAGGTTCAGATGCAGCACGTCGATGTTCTGGTCGGTACCGGTGAAGTTGAGCAGGCCGTTCGGGAACGCGTCCCCCGGTACCTGGGCCGTGATGGACAGCCGGCCGTAGTTGCTCGACGTCGTCGTCAACCCGAGCGTGTTCGTCGCGCGCACCTGGAATGTGTACAGCCCGGGTGTGAGCGGTACCGAGGTGTACGACCAGTCGTACGACGTACCGCTCAGGTTGATCGGCGACACCCGGTGGAAGGCCGCCACCGAGTTGACACCCCAGGTGCCATCGGCGGCCAGCGCCTCGCGGGTGGTGTTGTTACGCAAGAAGATCTCGACCGTCGAAAGGCCCGTGGTGTCGGTCGCGGTACCGGCGAACGACATCGTGCCACCCGGTGCGACGACCACGGCCGGAACCGACGTCGGCGGGGTCATCGCGACCGGCGAGGTGATCGTCACCGATGGTGGGGAGCCGGTCGACGTGACGATCCAGTCCCGCACCTCACTGCGCAGGTCGGGCTGGCCGGCGTCGTCGATGGCCGTGGCGCTCATCCGCCACTCGCCCTCGACCGGCAGGTTCACCTCGAACTGCCACGTGGCCGACGGCAGACCCACGACATCCGGTTCGCCGGAGAACGTGTTGAAGTTCGGGCCGACCGTACCGTCGTCCTGCAGGTACAGGTTGTTCCCGGTACGGAACCAATAGCTCATCGCGTTGACGCCGCTGTCGTCGGACGCGGTACCCGTCGCGATGAAGCTCGTCGTGGCCAGCAGGCCGCTCGGTGGCCCGGTGATCCGCGTGGTCGGCGGCAAATCGTCGAAGCTGAAGGCTTCGATCTTCTTGATCGCCTTGGTCGGGTCGCTCGTGCTGTTGCCGCCAAAGGTCTTCGCCATGATCTGGTACATCCCGCCGGGCAGCGAGACCGACAGTGACCATGGGGTATTCGTGGCGTTCACGGTCGCGACCGTGGCGAGCACGTTGTTGTTCGCTCCCCACGAGACGAGGTCGTCCTGCAGGAACTGCTTGCTGTTGCGGTCTTGGATCTCGACCTGTACCCGCGTCACGCCCGCCGGCGCGACCGCCTGGCCCGAGATGGTGAACTGCTCACCGGCCGGCTTCACCGCGCCCTCGATGGGGTTGACGATCGTCGTCTCGACCGCCGACGGCGCGGGCTCGCTGTTGAAGTCGAAGAACGCGACCCGGCCGATCGTCCGGCCGCCCTTGACGTTGCCGTCGCCGCCGACGAACAGGCCGCGCGGCGTGGCCTTCATCGCCTGGTCGCCCTCGAACGAGTTCGAGCCCGGGTTCCACTCGAGCGCCGTACCGCTGACCGGGTCCAGCGCGCCCAGGTGGTCGCGGCGGACGACCTGGTCGCCGAGGCTGTACCCGCTCAGGCCCTGACCGGTGCCGTAGCCGACGTTGTCGAGGCCCGGCCACGGCTGGTTGGCCGTCGGGGACTCCTGCCAGCTGAAGTGGCCGCCGACGTAGACGGCTCGCTCGGTGATGGCCACCGAATACACGCTGTCGAAGTGCCGGGAGACCCACTGCGGCTCGACGTTGTCGTTGCCGTTGATGGGGAACCGGATCGCCGTGTCGTTGATCGGTGGCCGGTCGCCGCCCGAGCCACTGGTCACCACGAAGTACGAGTCGTCGGGCGAGATGTCACCGGCGGCGACGCGCTGGATACCGCCGACGAAGGACAGGTTGTCCTCCCAGAGCCGGGTACGCCACGGCAGCAGCGCCCGGGTCGCCGTGTCGACGAGCGCCACGCCGTACCGGTCCTGCCCCGCGATCTGCCGGGCGGTGTGGACGACGAGCAGCTTGGTCTCGTTGTGGGTGAGCTTGAGCTGTTGCACGGTGAGCAGGCCGCCAGGCCCGATACCGCCGGTCAGCGGCAGGTTGAGAGCGTCCACGGCACCGGTCGTCGCGTTGAGTGCGACGAGCCCGCCGCGGCTCGAGCTGTTCACGGTGGCGAACTGGCCACCGACGTACACCGTCGTCGTGCTGACCGCGATGGCGGTGGCCCGCGCGTTGGCGTTCGCGGTGAACGCGGTGACCGGCGCACCGGTGGTTGGGCTGATCTTGGCGATCTTCCGCTTGGTGACACCGCCGACGGTGTTGAACGATCCGGCCACGAACAGTGACGCACCGTCGGGGGAACGCTCGATCGCGTTGACGTTGCCGTCGAAGGTCGGCCGGAATGTCGCATCCACGACACCGGTGTCGATGTTGTACGCCGCCAGCCACCGTTGCGCGACATTTGTGCCGTTAGGGTTCTGGATCGAGGTGAAGGTACCGGCGATGTAGACCCGGGTACCGATTACCTCGATGTCGAGGATGTCGCCGTTCATGATTCGCGCGACGTTGTTCCGCGGTGTCGTCGGGACGAGTCGCGTATGCCCTGGCACCGCCTGTGCCGCGGTCGCCACACTCCCCCTGATCAGGGTCAGACCAAAGATGACAAGTGTGCCCGCAAGCAGACCGGCGGTAACCCGGCTCCGAAGGCGCATCGACGAACCTCTCTACGACGGCAGGAACGCAGCCAGGCGCCGTTGTCCGCACAACGTCGCCTGCGGGGCAGACGCTAGGGCGAAGTTCGTTCCTGCGATATGAGGGATCCGGTGGAAATCATCGACCTTTCGGCACGGCCGCTCAGCCCTCCGTACGGATCCGTGTGACCGACGGGGTTGGCTGCCCGGAGTCCACAGCGCAGGATGACTCACGTGGGGGGGAACCTTTCCGCAGCTCTCGCCGTGCTGGCCATGGTCAGCGCGCTGGCCGGGGCGGTCTACGCGGTCGTGCGCCTGCGCGGCCGGCGTGTCATCGCCACCGCGACGCAGCGCGCTACCTACGATGTCCTGCACACCGCTGGCCTCGCCGCGGAGTCGCTGCGCGCCGGTCTCACGGAGGCTACTGCCACCAAGGCCAGCCGGCATCTGCGCGCCCTCATCGGCTCGGTCGGCATCGCGGTCGCCGACGCCAACGGCATCCTGGCCTTCGACGGCCGCGGCGAACACCACGGTCCGCAGATGGCCGCCGCGGCCAGCCGCGCGATCACGTCGGGCCGCTCCAGCGTCCTGGGACCGGACGAGGTCGGCTGCGGGCGCATGGACTGCGAGATCCGCGGCGGCGTCGTGGCTCCGCTGACCGATCCGGACGGTACGGTGTCCGCCGCGCTCGTGGCGCTCGCCGACGAGCAGCCCGCACCCGGACTCGTACAGGCCACTCTGGAGACCGGGCGCTGGGTGGCCGCCCAACTCGCCCTGGCCGAACTCGGTACCTCCCGGGCCCGGCTGGCGCGGGCGGAGATCCGGGCACTGCGGGCGCAGATCAGCCCGCATTTCGTGTACAACGCGCTGACCGCGATCGCGTCGTTCGTGCGTACCGACCCCGAACGCGCCCGTGACCTGATCCTGGAGTTCGCCGAGTTCACCCGGTACTCCTTCCGCGCCCACGGCGAGTTCACCACGCTCGCGGAGGAGCTGCGGTCGATCGACCGGTACCTGACCATCGAGCGGGCCCGCTTCGGCGACCGGTTGCAGGTGATGCTCCAGATCGCGCCCGAGGTGCTGCCGGTCGGGCTGCCGTACCTGTGCCTGCAGCCGTTGGTCGAGAACGCCGTCCGGCACGGGCTGTCCCGCAAACCCGGTACCGGCACGATCAGCATCGTCGCCCGCGACGCCGGAGCCGAGTGCCACATCTTCGTCGAGGACGACGGAGTGGGCATGGATCCGGCCGTCTTCACCTCCGGCCGCGAGTCCCTCGACGACGGGCCGGAGGCCGGCCAGCACTTCGGACTGGCCAATGTGGACGATCGGCTGCGGTCGGTCTTCGGCGACGAGTTCGGTCTCGTGGTGGAAACCGCGCTCGGTGCGGGTACCAAGGTGAGCATGCGGGTGCCAAAGTTCCATCCGGACGTCCGACCATGACCGCCCTCGACCTTTCCGTGCCCCTTTCCGTTGATCATGAACTTAGTTGCGGGTTCGACCGCGTGTCGTGCGACCAACTTCATGATCAACCGAGAGGCGGGCGGCCTTGATAGGGTTCCGCGTACTCGCTGTCGACGACGAGCCACCGGCGCTGGACGAGCTGGCGTACCTGCTGCGCCGCGACCCACGGGTCGCCCGCGTCTACACCGCGAGCGATGCGACCGACGCGCTGCGGGTGCTGCGCGATACCGACGTCGACGCCGTGTTCCTCGACATCCGCATGCCGGGCCTGGACGGGATGGAGCTGGCCCGGGTACTGCGCCGGTTCGCCAGTCCGCCGGCGGTCGTGTTCGTGACGGCGTACGACGACCGGGCCGCGGACGCGTTCGACCTCGGGGTCGTGGATTACGTCCGCAAGCCGGTACAGGCCGACCGGCTCTCCGAGTCGCTGCGCCGGGTCGCCTCGTCCCGGATACTGCCCACGCATCCGTCGGTACCGCGGCCCGATGAGGACCCGACGATCCCGGTGGAGTTGGCCGGTACCACGAAGCTCCTCCCCCGCTCGGCCGTCCAGTGGGTCGAGGCACAGGGCGACTACGCGCGCCTGCACACGTCGGACGGCTCGCACCTGGTCCGGGTACCGCTAGCCACGCTCGCCGAGCGCTGGGCGGACGCCGGGTTCGTCCGCATCCACCGGTCGTACCTCGTCCAGCTCGGGCGGATCGACGAGCTGCGGTTGACCGGCTCCGGCTACGTGGTGCTCACCGGCGACCGCGAGCTGCCGGTCAGCCGCCGGCACACCCGCGAGCTGAAGGACCGGCTGATCCGCGCAACCAAGGCCGAATGGGCGCGCTCCTAGGACGGCGTGAGCAGGGTCGACAGGAACAGCAGGAGTGCCTGCTCGCGGGCCGGCGGGGGCAGGCTGTCCATGCGGCGTTGACCGCGGCCATCGAGGCGAGGCCGGCGTCGGCCAGCAGCCGTCCGAAGCCCGCTTCGTCCAGAGTGGACAGA
>DASRII010000465.1:0-9240 GCA_035650075.1 Micromonosporaceae bacterium
CGCATCGCCTCCGCACCTGATCCGACGAAGACTCCCGAGCAGGCTGGGCAGACCAGCAGGATGCGTACGCATCCAAAACCACAAGATCAGCAGGCGCCCTCAACAGGTTAGCCCACTACCGGGTCCACGGATTCAGGCTTAGCCGGCTCCGGGGTCGTACTTAGTCGTACTCAGCCGCCTTAGCCAGCGTGAGGAAAGTGGGACCTCAGGGCGTACGCAGCGGCCTCGGTCCGGTTTCTGACGTCTAGTTTCCGCATGATGTTGTGGACGTGTACGCTCACCGTCTTCTCGGCGATGACCAGCTCGCGCGCGATCTCCTTGTTGGCAAGCCCTTTGATGAGCAGCTGGAGAACCTCCCTCTCCCGCCTGGTGAGCCGCTGCAGCCGGTCCTCCTCGGGTGCCCGCGGGTCCGGCGCCGGTTCGGCGACAAGCTTCCCGGCCGCGGTACGCAGCGGCTCTGCGCACAGCTCCGTGGCGGCGGTGACAGCCAGGTGCGCGGCGGCCTGCGCGCGGTCCGGACTCTGTTCGCGCGCTGCTTGCCGCCAGCGCGCGTACGCCGCCGGGTACGGTCGGCCGAGCCGGGTCCACAGCCCGGCCGTCTCGTACCAGTCGGCGGCGGTGTCGCGGCCCCACGCCCGGCGATGTTCGGCCGTGCACAGGCGTTCCAGCGTCTGCGTCTCGCGCGACCCGGGGCGGTCGGCCGTCAGGGCCCGGACCCGGGCGAGCAGGTGGTCGGCCTCGTCCCTCATCGCCTCCCGCCGGTCGCCGGTCGCGCACATGTCGGCCGCGGCCCGAAGCCCCACGGCTAGCAGCCGGAGCTCGACGAGAACGTTCTCGCCGTCGCTGGCCCCGAACGCCCGCTCGACGGCCGCGCTCGCCTCCCGTGGGTCGCCACGCCAGATCGCCAGCTCGGCGGTGCAGGCTGCGAGGGGGAACCGGAACCGTGGATCGCTCGTCGGCAGGTCACGGACCTCCGCGAGGAGCTCCGCCGCTGGCGTGAACATCCCCCGCGCCACCTCGATCTCGGCGAGCGTGAGGCGCAGGTACCCGCTCTCCCGTATCGGCGGGTCGTCCAGCAGCGCCACGTCGAGCAGGTCCAGTGCCTCGTCCCACCGGCCGAACAGGTACAGCGAGACGCTGGCGTTGTTGGCGAGGATCCGGCCGCAGCGGGAGTCGGCCAGGCCCAGCTGCCGGGCCAGCTTCAGCCCGTCGACCGCGACCGCGACCGACTCGGGCAGCCGGCCGGTGTGCTCGAGCGCGACCGCCAGGTTGGCGTGCGCACGGAGCAGACCCTCCAGATGCTCGGTACGCCGCGCGATGTCGAGGGCCTCCTGCAGCAGGGGCAGACCGTCGTCCGCCCGGCCGGACAGGGTCAGCGCCAGACCCTCGGCGTTCTTGGCCCGTCCCGCCTCGGCCAGCGCGCCCACCTCGGTCGCCAGCTCGCCGGCGGCGTGGGCCTGGGCGGCGACATCCTGGTAGTGGCCGGCACGGATCCGGGCCATCGCGAGTCCCACCAGGACGCCGGCCGTCGCGGCGCCGGGCGGCTGGCCCTCCAGCAGGCGCTGGGCCCGCTGGTACGCCTCCAGCGACTCGCTGGTCGCGCCCGCCTCCCACTGGTAGCTGGCGAGCCGTTCGTACATCTCGCCGGCGCGCTGCGGCTGCTGGCCGGCGTCGACCTCCTGCAGCGCCATGAGGACGAACTCCACCGCGCTGACCCCGTGCCCGGCCCAACGGGCGGCGTCTGCGATCGCCAGCAGGATCTGGGCCTTCGACACGCCTACGACCTGTTCGGGATCGGGCACCTGCGTCCAGAGCCGCAACGCGCGCTTATAGTGCTTCTCGGTCTCGTGGAACGCCCGTACCAGATAGCTGGCCTCACCCGCCCGTACCGCGGCCGCCAACGCCTCGGACCTACGGCCGGCCTCGTCCCAGTGGTACGCGAGCTCCGCCGCAGCGGTCAGCTCCTCGGCCAGGCTGAGGGTGAGGTCCGCGGTGATCGCTTTCGCGATCAGGGTGTGCAGGTGCTCACGCTCCCGCCACAGCATGTCGTTGTGGGCCGCTTCGCGTAGCAGCGCGTGCCGGAACTGGTAACTGGCCCTGGCCGTCCGGTCCTGGGTCAAGATGCCGGCCTCGATGCACTCGCGCAGCGCCGCGTTCAGCTCATCGTCGGCGAGGCCGCAGACGGCGGCGAGGAGCCGGTCGCTGACCCGCCGGCCCGCGGTCGCCGCCACCCGTACGACATGCCTGGCGTGGTCGCCGAGGGGTCGGATCCGCCTGAGCATGAGCTCGCCGAGGGACTCGGGCAGCGTCGTCGCCGCCGGGTCGGTCAGCATCCCGGAGGCGACCAGCTGGTCGGCGAAGAACGCGTTGCCCTCGGACAGCTCGAAGCAGCGGGCCGCGATGTCCGCGTCCGGCGCCATCGAGGCACGCAGGAACCGCCGCATCTCTATCTCCGTGAACCGGGGTACGTCGATGCGCTCGATCCGCCGGGCGAAGTCCGGTTCGGTGAGTCGTACGCGCAGCGGGTGGTCCGGGCCCAGCTCGGTACGGGCGCTGCCGATCAGCAGCATCCGCTCGTTCGACTTGGCCCGGGTGAGGTACGCGACCAGGTCCAGTGTCGACTGGTCGGCCCAGTGCAGATCCTCGAAGACCAGCGTCACCGGCTGGTCGGCGCCGAGCCGGTCCAGCAGCTGCATGACGGCACCGAAGATGTGCAGCTGGGAGCCTGTACCGACGGGTCGGGGAGACCGGGTCGACCCAGTGAAGTCAGCGATGAGACCGGAGATCTCCGGCCACGCCGGTCCGGAGTACCTTTCGACGGTGGCTTCGCCATGGAACCGTGCCAACAGGCGTAATGCCTCGATCAGCGGGGCGTACGGGACGGTCCCGCCACCCAGCTCGATACAGGCACCGACGAGTACGTGTCCGCCGGCTCGTCGTACCTCGCCGGCGAAATGTTCGAGCAGTTGGCTCTTGCCGACACCGGCCTCGCCTTGCACGATCACCGTCGCGGGACTCCGGTCGGCTGCACCGCGAAGAAGGCACCGCAACTGGGTGAGTTCGGCTTTGCGTCCGATGAAGGCTTGGTTCGGCATCACCACATCGTGCCGTGGTCCCTGCCGATTGGAAAACCCACTGATCCGTTCTGACCCACTCGGCGGTATGGCCTATCCGGGGTATCCCGCCCGTGTCCGCCTCGCCCGGCTGGCTGTGATGGCGCCGTGATTCGATGCCGGGTGAGTCCGGGGGGTACGCGGCGGGCGGTCGGCAGTGCGGCCCGGCCGTCGGAGCGGCGACTCGATGCCAGCATGCTGGATATGACGATGTCGGCGAATGCGGTGATGGCCTGCGCCGGCGGGTACGTCGGGTCCATCATGTACAGCGTTCCGCTGTGGCGGCGGCTTCTTGGATGAACCAGCTCACTCATCACGCGTACCGTCGCCTGGTCGACGCCGCACGGAACGATGCTCGGTCGCGCCGGTAGTGCGGTCAGCGAAGCGAACGCCGAACGCCATCCTCGTTCGTCGTCGGTCGGTTCGCCGTCGGTGAGCAGAAAGACGGTGGGGCGCCGGACCAAGGTACGAGTCGTCGCCAGTCGCGCCAGGTCTGCTGGAATCGCGTCCTCGAGCAGGGCGAATACCGACTGGAAGCTGGTCCCGGCGCGTACCGTCAGCTCCGGCGCGACGCCATTCGCGGAGGCGACTCCGTCCAACGGAAGCCGGATTCGTGCGTCGTCGGAGAACTCGACCAGCCCGAACCGTACGGTGGTGGACGCCACCGGGTCCTGAACCAACGCGTCGATGATGGCGGACGCCATGTCGCCGACCGCCTCGATCTTGCCCGCCAGCGACATGGACCACGAGACATCGACGACCAGGTAGAAAGGCAGAAGAGCCGAGCTCTGTCGATTCATGTCTCTCCCCTGGTACGCAAGCTGCGGCAATTCTTCGGGTGGGCCTGACGGACACGGACATGGGTAAGCATTCAGCCGGCACGCGCGCGGGATCGCGGTGTACGGCGGGTGGGGTGGTCCTCCAACGGCGGCTGAACAGATAACCATCCCCGGTCCGTCAGGTCCCATGTCGAGCAGCGGCGGCACGTTGGTGGTTGGTGGAAAGGTGGCACAGTGGGCGGAACCGCAGTGGAGACGATGCCGGGTGGGCTGCTCGACCGGCTGCTCGACACCGGTTCCGACAGCTCCGACGGCGCAGTCCGCCGGGCCGCGCTGGCCGGTGCGTATGGGACGGCGCTGCGCGCGGCTGGGCTGGGTGAGCCGCTGGGGCCGGCGCGTGTGGCTGGATCGGCTTGGCGCCGGTTTGCCTGGCACGGGGCGAAGCTGGCGCTGCCGGACGGCACCGCACGTCCGATTGCCGACCTCGGCCCGGAGCTGGTCCACCAGCCCCGCGGCGCGGACACGCCGCTGGCGCCGGACACCTACGTCGCCGGACGGTTGCTGCCGGAGTTGTGGTACTGGCGCACGATCGTGTCACCGCACTTCGCGACAGGTGTGCAGGCTCGACCGACGGCGCACTCCGCCAGGACCGGCGTGATTGAGCGGGCCCGGCTGGCACTGTCCGACCGGCCCGACCTGCTTGGCCACCTGGACCTGCTCGCCGCTGACGCCGCGGCCCGCGCCCTGAGCTGGCCGGCGGCGGAGCGGCACTGGCGGGTCGCGGTCGACCGGCTGGCGGCGGCTGGGGATGAGGCGGGCCTCGCCGCCGCGTACCTGGTCCGCGGCGACCTGCGCGCCGCCCCGCTGTCGTCCCCGCTGTGCTGGAACTGTGCCCTGTCGGTCAGCAACGGATCGGCGGCGGCCGAGCTGGGTGACACAGTCGAGCGCTGGGAGCTGCTGGGCTCGCAGCCGGCCGACCGTGGCCAGGTGGTAGCGGCGTACGAGGCCGCCGGGACCCGGTACGCCGCGCTCAGCAATGACCTCGGCGCCGCGGCGGTGGAGCTGCGGCTCGGCTACCTGGAGCTCGTTGCCGGCCGGCCGGGGCGGGCGGCGGCGCTCGCCACGGCCGCCCGCGGGCGGTTCGAACGCGGTGGTCGTCCGGTTGACGCCGCTGTCGCTGCGACCCACGCGGTGCTCGCCGCGCTCGCCGACGACCGGCAGTTGGATGGCACCGGTCTGGTTGAGACGCTCCGGGCGGCGCAACGGGTCATCGGGCCGGGGACGGTCTACGGCCTTGCGCTGATGTGCCTGCGGGTGGGCAGGTACTGGGCCGTCCACGAGTCGCCGGAGCACGCACGGGTCGCGTTCGGGCTCGCTGAGGGGGTCTTCGAGTCCCTGGGCGAGCGCGAGGCCAGGGTGCAGTCGCTGCTTGCGGCGGGTGCGGCGGCGCAGGCGGTGGGCGACCTCGACGCTGCCCGGGCAGCGTTGTGGACCGGGTTGCAGGCGGACGCCGTACCGTTGGCGGAGCCGGCTGACCCGACCGATCGCCGGCGATGGCGCCGTCTACTCGTCGCCCACCACATGTTCACGCTGTGCCAGCAGGCCGACGACATCGACGGTATGGTCGCCGCCGAGCGGGTGAAGCGTGACACGACAGAGCCGCTGGGCAGGCGGCTGCCGGGCCTCACTGGTGACGCCCAGGTCATCGCCGAGCAGCTTCTCGTGTCTGCGGCGTCGCCGGACTGGGCATTCGTGGAGCCGTTCACCCGCGCGCGGCTGGCGCGGCGGGATGGCGACTTCGAGCGGTCGGCCGACCTGTTGGCCCGCGCCCGGGCGGCGGTACCGGCGAGCCCGCCGGAGGAGCGGGACATGAACGAGGCACTGGTGAAGGCAGCAGAAGGGGATGACCGCGGGGCGTCGGAGGCGTTTGCGCGGTATACCCGGCGCGCCCTCGACCGGGCGGCCCCGGATCCGCAGGCAGCGTCGGCTGCCGGGTCTTCGGCGGTGCCCGGGGAGGGGACCCTGCAGGTCCGGCAGATCCACGAGGAGGGGCTGCTCTTCCAGCTGGAGGTCGGCGCGGTCGGTCCCGCCCGGGCACACCGCGACGCGCTGGCGGCGATGTCAACGCCGTGGTGGGCTGGGCTCGGGCCGGCTTGGCGGTTCCACAGCTACGACGGCAGGCTACGGGAGCTTGCGGGCGATCTCCCCGGCGCGCTCGCCGCTTTGGACCATGCGCTGGAGGAGGTGGGCCGGGTCCGGGCTGGCCTGCGCGGCGACCAGGTGAAGGCGGCATTCCACGGCGGTGTGGACGTGCAGGGTGCGTACGTCGACGCGGCCCGCGTCGCGCTGCGCCTCGCCTCGGCCGCTGCGGCCTCGGGCGAGCCGGACGCGCAGCGGCGCTGGCTGTCGGCGGCGTTCGGCTACCTCGAACGGGGCCAGTCTCGTGCGCTGCTCGATCTGATGCGCACCGGCACTGACTCGTCCGTCGCAGGGCTGCCCGCGGATCTGGTGGCTCGGTGGCGGGCTACCAGCGCCGGCCTGACGTTGGCCGAGAGCCGGCTGGCCCGGGCGATTGGCAACCGGGGCGTCGGCGACCCGCGCTCGGACGGGGTTACCGGCCGAGCCGGCGACACAGACCTCGATGACCTGTCAGCCCGGCTGGAACACGCGACGGCGGCGTTGCGCGATGTCGAGGCCGACCTGCGGCGGGCCGATCCCCGCTTCTGGGCGGCGGTCAACCCGCAGGTCGGGGTACATGACCTCGGCACCGTCGCGGCTGCGCTGCCGCCCGGCGTCACCCTCCTCCAGTACGCGGTGGGCCGCCGCGACCTCGTCGGGCTGGCGGTAACCACGGAGGGCCCGGTTGGCGGGTTCGTGGCCCGGCCGGGTCGCGATCCGGCCGGGCTCGTCGCGCGTCTGGTGTCCGCGTGCGCGCGTGACGGCGCCTACGCCGAGCCGGCGCGGGAGCTCGCCGACTTGGTGCTGGATCCGTTTCGCGACGTGATCGCGGCTAGCACCGCGTTGGTCGTGGTCCCCGGGGGTCCGCTGATGCGCCTGCCGTTTGCGGTACTCCCGTTCGCCGCCAGGCCCCTCGGCGACCAGTTTCGGGTGGCGATCGCGCCGAACGCCAGCGCGCTGGTGTCTACCCGCCGTTCTCGACCCGCCGGCCCGGCGGTCGTGGTCGGTGACCCGGCCGGCATGGTGTACCGGCCGGACGGAGCGGCAGGCCGTGCACTGGCGGCGTTGCCGGGTACCCGCGTGGAGGCCGTCACGGTGGCTGGTCTTGTGCCGGGCGCGCGCCTGCTGGTCGGCCCGGACGCGACCGCTGAGCAGGTGGCACCGCTGTTGCCCGAAGCCGCCCTGATCCACCTGGCGACGCACGGCGTGCTGGACCGCGACTCACCGCTGGGCTCTGCCGTACTGCTGGCCAACGGGCAAAGCCTCACCGCCGCCCAGCTGCTCGGCCTTCGGATCAATGCCGAGCTTGTCGTGCTCAGCGCCTGCCATACCGGTGACGGCGGGGCGCTGCGCGGCGGCGAGCTGCTCGGGATCGGGCGGGCGTTGTTAGCGGCCGGTGCGCACGCTGCGATGGTGACCCGCTGGGCGGTGAACGACCTGTCCGCGGCGCTACTCATGATTGAGTTCCATCGGCTCCGTACCCTCGGCGCGCCGACGGCGGACGCGCTGCGGCACGCCATGCGATACCTGCGTGAGCTGTCCCGCGACGACGCCGCTGCCCAGTTCGACGCGCTGGCGGCACGGGCCCATCAGGCCGGTGCGCCGGCACTCGCGGCACGGGCCGCGGCGACCGCGCGTGACATCGAGACAGATCGTGGACCGGCCGCCGCTCCATACGACCATCCGTACCACTGGGCACCGTTCGTACTGGTCACAGCGGGGCCAGGACCACAGATCTGAGCGGTGCGCGACAACTCGTTGGGCGTCCGTGTGGAGACGCAATGGTGGCTCGCAAACCGTGATGGTGGCACGGCTGCGGCGATGCGGCTCGTAGCTTGGCGGTCGCCGTCCGTCAGGTAATACCGGTGCCGGCGCGGGACCTGGCCGCCTGCAATACGTGCAGCTCCCGGACTGAGCGGAATCGGAAGGTGTTCGAATGGGCCGTCTGTTACTCCGGCTGCTGGGGATGTATGTGCGGTTGGTCTGGTTCGTCCTTGGTGTGCTACCCGGACACGCGTTGGTCCTGGCGCATAGCAGGGCGCTGGCCGCGCGTGGCCGGCCGCAGTCGGCGTTGCTCCCGATTACGTTCTACCGGATCATCGGCTTTGTGTTTACAACCGTATGCGTCAGCCTCGTCAACAGCGTTCTAGCGTGGTTCGGCGGCGGGTGACGGGATTGGCCAGACCTGAAACGTCCGGCTGTCAGCCGGCGCACCCGGCACTGACCTCGCGTGTTTCCGACGGGCGGAGGAATGGGTTGCTAGGCAAGAAACAGAGTATCGAGGTACGCATCAACCGGCGCACTCTCTCCGTCGCCGGCCAGGTTTACCAACTGCGTAACCTGGCCCGAGTCCAGTGCTGGAAGCTGACTCCAGCCCGGATCAAGATCACATATCAGGTGCTGCGACCGGCACTCACGCTACTTGTGCTGTTGGCGGTCATCAACGTCCTCGCTTGGGCCGGTGGCGGCGAGGCGGCGCAAGGACTGCCAGTCTTCAACCTGCTCGCCGTCCTCATCATCGCTGCTGTCACATTCCTTCGATTCGCCAAGAAGGCATTCCGGCTACCCGAGTACGTACTGTTGTTGGAGACGACAGGCTACCCCATCGGCGTACTGGCGAGCACGCAGCGGGAGACGATCGAGAACTTGGTGAAGGAGATCGCCGATGCGATCGAGAACCCACCGCAGAGCCCGAAGGTGCTCCACGTCGGCGACGTCGTGCTCGGCGACCAGATCAACCAGAGTGGCGACAGCCCGGTCGGAAAGGTGCTCTTTGGTGCGTGACATCTACGGTGCCGGCTACGTCCACGGCGACCAGATCAACCAAGAAGGCCAAAACGCCATAGGCAAGATCCAGCTCGGACAGCAGCCCCGACCGACGCCGGCCACCGAGCGACCCCGGCGTACCGTGCTGTTGCTCATGTCCAACCCAGCTGACACACAGCCACTCCGTTTGTATGAGGAACACCGGACGATCGACCATGCGATCGTCTCTGCCCGATACCGGGACCAACTCGATCTGCAGTCTGGGATTCGTATTTAAATTACTAACATTCTTTAATTTACTGAAGTACACCTAACAGTGTAATTCCAGTTCCCATGAAACTCGTGCCCTTCAACAGGTAGCCGACCAAACTCCTCGTCCGGTACGGCGATACCTTTCTCGTACA
>DASRII010000466.1:0-3092 GCA_035650075.1 Micromonosporaceae bacterium
CCAACCCCGGACACCGGACTGTCTCGCCACATCCCTACCGCTGTCTGCCACAGCTCGAAGCGGTCGGTGACCGACCGGTCCGGAGCGGCGAGAGCGGTGCGAACGGTGGCAACCCGCTGCGCGACCACGCCGCCGGGCGTACCCAGCACGCCGACAGCGACCACCACGACGGCGGCGCCGAAGACCGCGGTCCGCAGCGCGAGCCGCGGGCTGGCGGCGATCAGCATGACGGCGAGCGCAACGATGGTGGCCACGAGCGCGCCGCGGCTGAGCGAGAAGACCAGCGGAAGGGCGAGAAACGCGGCGAGCGCGAGAAGGACGTACCGGGTCGGCCCGCGCAGCACGAGGGCCAGGCCAACGGCGACCACCAGGCCATAACCGACCACTGTGGACATTCCCATCACGTCCAGGGCGCTGAAAGTGCCGACCGCGCGAACCGGCCGGCCACCGAACGCCGCGCCCGTTCTGGTGAGGTACTGGTGGGTGCCGACCAGGCCCTGGATGAGCGCCGCGATCAGGACCGCGCCACACACGATGACCAGGTCGCGCCGGGTACGCAACGCGATCGTCACCGCCTCCGGGACGAGCACGAACAGCTGCAGGTACCGGACGAAGCCCGGAAGGCTGGCCAACGGATCCGGTGTGGCGAACGTGGCTACGGCGCACCCCAGCACGCCCACCGCCAGCACCACCCACAGGCGGGCCGGCGGCAGCCGGTCGCCGACCAGCGCGCGGGCTGCCGCCGCCGCGACGAGCGCCGCCGAGGCGAGATCGGCCGCGGTCAGGTTGACCGTCGCGGGATCACGGTCACCACCCGGTACGCAGACCAGCAGGACCGCCGCGGCCGCGAGAACCGCCGGCCGGGCCGCGATGGCGAGCAGGGTCGCGAGCGGTGCGAGGAGCACATCCCGACCCGTCCGCGTCACTGTGTCCACAGTAGACATACGCTTGGCTAGCTTCCGCGCATGGCGACTACCGACGTCACGGTACGGATGATGATCTTTATGTCCAGCCAGAGCGACCAGTGGTCGATGTAGAAGTTGTCGAACCGCACCCGGTCCTCGATGGACGTACCGCCCCGTAGGCCGTTGATCTGCGACCATCCGGTCACGCCGGCCGGCGCCCGCAGGCGATCGCGGTACTCGGGATAGGAACGCATGAACTGGGCGACGTACTGGGGCTGCTCCGGGCGCGGGCCGACCACGCTCATGTCGCCGCGCAACACGTTCCAGAACTGCGGCAGCTCATCCAGCGATGTGCGGCGCAGGAAACGTCCCACGGGTCCGGTCTGGTCCCGAGTCACGCCGCTCCAGGCCGGTGGCGAGTCCCGTGACTGCACGGGCAGCGTCCGGAACTTCAGCAGGATGAACGGCCGCCCGTCGAGTCCCAACCGCACCTGACGGAACAGGATTTTCGGCCCGATCTCGGTACGCACGGCGAGCGCGATAGCCGCCAGCAACGGCGCGGTCAGGGCCAGGGCGGCTGCGGTGAAGCAGATGTCGAAGATTCGCTTGGTCCAGGATCGCCACCGGTACGCGGTGCGGTTCAACCGCACCAGCGGTATGCCCCACATGTGATCGACCGCCGGACCGCCGGTACCCAGATCGAACAACCGAGGCACCACGCGTACCTCGCATGCCGCCCGGTCACAGACGCGCAGCACGTCGACCAGGTCGTTGTCGGTGACCGCACCCGACGCGACGAAGACGTACTCGACCTGCTCCACGTCGATCGCGGTGGACAGGTCCCGCGCCCGGTCCACGACACCGATCGGGGCGATGCCGTACTCAGGATGCTCGCGCAGTCGGCGGTCGAGCTCCATCCCGACCGGGTCTGCGCCGACGATCACGGCCCGGCTGGTCAGGCGGTGGCGTGACCGCAACTGGCGAAGAATGGCGTACCCGATGGCCAGGCCGATAACCGCCAGCACCGCGTACAGAGTCGCGGCCACTACCGGCGCCGCGGCGGCCGGAACGCCGGGCAGAGATCGGCCGGATACCGCGAAGCCGGCGACGGTCGCAAGCGCGCCGATTACGATCCCGCGTACCAGAAACGTTCCGAAGTCATCTAGAGCGAAGGCACTCAGCCGGTGCGCTCGATGCCGTTCGGCCAACTCGGCGGCCACCGCGCCGACGACGAACGCCACCGCACCAGCCGTGCTTCCGCCCACGATCGTCACTGCCAACGCGGCGGCCAAAACCTGCACGCCGATGCCCAAAGTCCGGTGCATCTGCGAACGTGTCTGGTTCGTTCCTGCGTAGGTGCGAAGGACTCGTGGGGTTTGTGGAGCGTAGCGGCCAAGTGGTGGGGACGGTGGATACTCGGTATAGGAACGTGAAGTCATTGTTTTACTGATGCTCATTGCTTCCGGGCGCGGGATCGTCACCATCGCCGTGCCACGTGATGGACATGTCGGGCACGGCCACGCTGCTGCGCCGGGTTGCGGGCTCAACGCCCGTCATGGCCCTCCACAGGCCGCTTCCTCCCGGAAACCGCCGCGATCTCCCGTTGATGTGAAGTGCCGTTGAACAGCTACCGTAGCGCGCCGTGTACAACCGGTGACAGCTACCGCCGAGTAAAGACGCCCTGCGGTCAAGCCTTTCGGGCCACGCCTCCGACCTCCGCGACCGGCGCCAGGGGCACGTTCGCCTCCGGCCGCCACAATTCGATCTGTACCAGGCCCGGCTCCATCGGCTTCCAGTCGGTCAGTAGCGCGGCTATGTCATCCTGGCTCCGCTGTCCGATCCCGGCCAGACTTACGGCTGCCGCTCCGGCTTCCCGCGGCGGCTGAACCAGATCCGGCCGCACCGGGTGGGACAGCACGAGATAGCTCCCGCTCGGCAGCGCGTCGTAGTACCGGTCCACCACACGGGCTGGATCGTCCACATCGGACAGTAGGTTCAGCACGGCGACCATGAGCAGGGCGACGGGTTGGTTCGAGTCGATCGTGCGTAGCCGCGCCGCCGCCAGCACCGCCCGGACGTCCCGGAGGTCGGCGTGGATCATCGCGGCGCCCGCAATGCCCTCCAGGAGTGCCGCGCCGTGTGCCGCGGCCACCGGGTCCGCTTCGACGTACACCACCCGCGCCTGCG
>DASRII010000467.1:0-4980 GCA_035650075.1 Micromonosporaceae bacterium
TCAAGGCGCGTGCAACCGCTAGGGAGCGCTACCCTGTCGGTGGTCGCAGGATGGGGCTGGAGCAAAGATCCGGAACATGCGCGGAACGATCATCGCCCGCATCGCTTGTGGACAGGCTCAAGTAGGCTCTGACCAGCGTCAAGCCCTCGTAGCTCAGGGGATAGAGCAACGGTTTCCTAAACCGTGTGTCGCAGGTTCGATTCCTGCCGGGGGCACGCCCTGCAAGGGGAAAAGCTCTTCTGCTCCCTGACGGCACTGGCCGTCGAGGGGCGACTTTGTTCGTGTTTGTGGGTTCGGTGCGCTGTCCGTGGGCGGTCACGACTGGCCTGGCTGGTTGCGGTCAGCCGTGGGATGGCCTCGGCGTCGATGGTGACCCGGAGCGTAACGCGGCGGGTTGGTTGGTGGTAGCGGGACCTGTAGCTGGAAGCCGGCGAGCAGCTCGCGTTCCAGCTCTTCCGGGAGTCGGGCGAGATCGGCTTCGACGATCGGGAGCTGGTCCAGCAGGCGGGATCGGTGGTGATGCCCGCCTGGGGTGGTGTCCTGGTGGCCTCGGCCAGCTGGGCCCGTAGCGCCTTGCGCTGGTTGATGGTCTCGGCGAAGCTGTCGCGTAGCTGGCCCGCCAGTCCCGGTCGAGGTCCTCATCGCCGGTGCTCTGGTACTCCTGCAGCTCCTTTTTCACCGTTGTACTGGGGTTGATCCCTGCCAGGGCCAACCCCAGCAACTCAGTCGTTGTCGTTGTAGAAGGTCACGCCGTTCCAGTTGGTGACGCAGCCGGACCCGAGGAAGACCCAGCCGAGGCTGGAGTCGCGCACCGCGATTGCGCCACCACCGTTGGCGGTGTAGCGATAGCGCACGCCCGACTGCGGGTACCCGGCCGGGTCGTGCAGCGATCCGGATGTGAAGTAGCTGGAGTTGAAGTAGTTGTAGTGAGCCAAACAGCTGGTGCTGACGTAGATCAGGGAACCGTCGGTGGCGGCGTGCGCCGGTGCGTTGAAGTTGTAACCGAACGTGCGCCTGTGGAAGAGGTTCGCGCGTACCGTCGAGCCGCACGACGCCGGCAGCCCGGTAGCAGTCGGCCCGCTTAGCGCGCCAGGCGGTATCCAGGCACAGAAGTTGTTGTTGCCGTAGTTGCGGCCGTAGTGATAGTTGCTCGGGGTGGTCTCATGCACGTCGTAGGAAGTACCTGCGCGGGCGATCCCGACGAAGTAGCCACACGGCTTGTTCTGTAGCCATGTCCCGGCTGGGATGGTGCCGGAGTTGTTGCACACGGCCGGCTTCGGGGAGTCTGCCTTGATCGTGTACCGGTTGACGGCTCCGGCGGGGCCGGAAGCTGCGGCGACCACCGCCGCCGCGACCCCAAGCACCGCAAGCCCTCGTACTAGAAATTGATTCATGTCTGACAACATCCTGCGCTGTAGGTGAATTGGTGATGGTGTAATAGGGCCCAGCATGACGATCTGGTCGGCGGTTCGTAATACGTCAGATAGACCGGTGAGCGGGCCACGGGCCGGTCACGTGAGGGCCGGTTGTGGCCGGCCCTCACCGCGTGTGTCATGGGAGGTAGAACCAGCCGTCCTGCACGCAGCCCCAGCGATTGTGCTTGTAGGAGTACACCCGGACCCAGTCGCCATAGTCGGCCGAGACGTAGGTACGGTCGCCGGTGTAGAGCCAGCCGGACCAGGCCTTGGTGTCGCAGTCCGTGCGGAACGCGAGGTCAGTGGCGCAGATCGCCTGGACCGTGCCGACGCGGGCGTGGTTGCACCTGGTGTGGTTGGCTTGGGCGGCCGGGGCGGTCGCCACGAGTGCGGTGGCCAACGTCGCCGTGACCACCGCGACGCGCAGGCCGAGACGAATACGTGCATTCATTGTCGTCACCTTTCTGCCGCGCTGGTTTACCAGGAGCCCCATCCGCCGAGGCACTCGTAACGGACGTAGCCCCAGTTGCTGGGCCATCCCGTCTTGCCGAAGTCGTATGTCGCGGCCCAGCCGTTGTAGACCGGGTGCGCGCCCCGCGTGTGACCGACCTTGTCGCCGTAGTACATCGTGTATTTGAACCCCACCGGCCCCTGGCCGTGGATGTAGTCCGCGTAGAACGAGGCGGACTGGCACACGATGATGGCGTGCTCCGGCGGGGTGCAGCAGGCGGTGGCGGGGGTGGGGGTGGCGACGTTGAACGCCACCAGGCCGGCGATGGCCGCGAGACTTAGGGCAACCGCCCGGAGCACCTCTCGACGGCGCTGTCGGGCGGGCGCGATGGTCACTTCGCTCACGATGTCTCCTTCCATGCCCTTCGCGGCGCCACTTTTGCAGCTCTTGAGTTATGCAAGTCGATATCTGAGGCTTACCACCAGCGAGTTGAACGATGTCGAACGATGTCAGACGCTCGATGTCTGGCGCGAACCCTGGGAGGCGGCCATGACTGTCGGAGCGGCGGGCGGCGGCGAAACGCTGGCGATCGAGCTTGACCGGCTGAGGCGGCGCGCCGGTCTGAGCTTCCGCGATCTGAGCAGGCTGACCGGTCATCCAGTGAGCACCCTGCACAACGCGCTCACGGGGCGGGTCTTTCCCCGGCTGGACACCGTCTTGTCGATCGTCCGTGCATGCGGGCAGGACGACGCTCCGTGGCGGGATCGGTGGGCGGCGGATCCGGCGGGCGGTGGCGCGCCGAGGTCGGCGACGGTACCGCGGGAGCTGCCCCGCGCGCCGCGCGCGTTCGTGGGCCGCGAGCGCGAGCTGGCCCGGCTGTCCGCCCTGGTCGAGCAGGAACGGGACCACGGGCACGGAATCGTTGCGGTGTATGGGATGCCCGGCGTCGGGAAGACCGCGTTCGCCGTGTGGGCGGCGCACCGACTGTGCGGGCACTTTCCGGACGGCCAGCTGTTCGTCGACCTGCGCGGGCACCGGCCGGGCGCCGAACCGATGGCGGCAGCCGAGGCGCTGCCCGCCATGCTGCGCTCGCTCGGCGTCGACGCGCATGCCGTACCGGGCACGCTCGACGGCCAGATCCGGCTCTACCGCACGGTTTTGAGCGACCGGCGGGCACTGGTCGTGCTCGACGACGCGCTCGACGCCGAACAGGTGCGGGCGCTGGTGCCGAGCGGCGCGGGGTGCATGATAATCGTCACGAGCCGCCATCGGCTCGACGGGATCCTGGCGCTCGATGGCGCGCACGCCTTTCACCTCGACGTGCTTTCCGAGGACGAGTCGTGCGCGCTGCTGACGAACCTGCTCGGTGAGCAGGGCGCGGCATGCGCCGAACTGGCGCGGCTGTGCGGGTACCTGCCACTCGCGCTGCGGGTGGCCGCGGCGAACATGGCGATCCACCCGTACACCCGCATCGCCGACGCGGTTGTCGAGCTGAGCGCGGATCGGATGGAAGGGCTGCGGATGCCCGCCGACGGGCAGGTGGCGGTGCGTGCGGCGTTCGCGCGGTCGTACCACCGGTTGTCCGGGACCCCGGCCACGCTGCTGCGTCGGCTGGGTACCGCCCCATGCGGACAGTTCACCGTAGATAGTGCGGCGGCGTTGCTAGGCGTGCTGGCGGGTGAGGCGCAACATGCACTCGACGAGCTGGAGGCCGGTTGCCTGATCGAGCAGCGGGCGGGGCGGCGGTACGGCATGCACGACCTGATCCGCCTTTACGCCTCCGACCGGGCGCGCGAGGAGGAGGACCAGTCCAGCTTGGACGGCGCGTTCGACCGGCTGCTGGATTGGTACCGTCAAATGGTTGACGCGGCGGCGACCTTGCTGTACCCGGAAACCCTGCGGCTTCCGGTGACCACGGCATCGGGCGACGGGTTCTTCGACGATGGAGTACGGGCATTGGAGTGGCTCGACGCTGAGGTCGAAAATCTGGTCGGCGTTGTGAACCATGCGAGCCGCCATCGCCCGCGGCCGGCGGTATGGTCGCTCGCGGACTCGTTGCGCGGCTACTTCATCCGCAGGTTCTGGCTTCAGGAATGGATCAGCGTCGCCGAGGCCGGCCTGCGCGTGGCCAAGCTGCATGGCGATCGGATGGCGCAGGGCGCGATGCTGCACAGCCTCGGCGTGGCGCAGAGCCGGCGCGGCGACAACGCGGCTGCCGAGCGGCACCTGGTCGAGGCGCTCGATCTCTACCGCGTTGCCGGGTGGGCCCACGGGTCGACTGCGATCCTCATCTGCCTCGGCGGTTCCTACTTCCACGAGGGCCGGCTCGATGAGGCCTCGCAAGCGCTGGAAGATGCGCTTGGATCGGCCGCCCGGCACAGTTTGCCCGCGCGCGAGGCGGCGGCGCTTGGCGACCTCGGCGTGGTGTACCGGGACCGCGGTCTGCTCCAGCGCGCCCGCGACTACCAGGCGCGCTGCGCCCGGCGATGCCAGGAGCTCGGCATGGCGCGCGGGCACGCGATCGCCTTGCTGTATCTCGGTTTGGTGTGCGTCGAGCTCGGCGAGCTGGCGGCGGCGTGGCAGCATCTGAGCGACGCACACGAGCGGTTGCACGGGCTCGGCTGCCGCGACGGCGAAGCGTATGCGGTGCTCGGGCTTGCCGCCGCCGAGCTCGAAGCAGGCAGGGCCGCCAAGGCGTTGGCGGGGGCCGAGCGCGCCCATGCCATGGCCGAGTCCATCGCCGAAGGAAGCCTCATGGTGGAGTCAGGACTCGTGCGTGCCGAAGCGCTGCAACAGCTTGGGCAGGTAGAGGCGGCGCTGGCGGAGGCGATGCGTACCTGCGATCTGGCCGTCGAGCGCGGCTATATCCGGGGGATTCCGCGGTCGCAGGTGGTGCTCGCCGGGACGCAGCGAGCCTCGGGCCTGCAGGGGGAGGCCAGGGCAACGTGCTTGCGGGCGCTTGACCTCAGCAAGATCAGGGGGTACGAGGTGACCGCCGGCCAGGCCTTGACGATGCTTGCCGAGCTCGACTTCGAGGCGGGCCAGCCGGAGTCGGCGGCGTCGCGCGCTCGGGAGGCCCTCGCGATACACCCGCCGCACCGGCCACCGCACCGG
>DASRII010000468.1:0-70322 GCA_035650075.1 Micromonosporaceae bacterium
AGGACCTGGGGGAAGAAGTACACCACCCGGTAGAACTTCGACCCCCAGACCCCGGCCGCCTGTCCGTTTCGCGCGCGCCCGCCCGCCACGTTCAACATGAACGCGAAGAACAGGGCGATGGCGATGGTGAACAGAGGCAACGCGACGAGCAGTACCCCGTGGTGCCGGACCGCCTTCCAGAAGGTGTCGTCCCGGAACAGGCGTTCGAAGTTGTCGAACCCGACCCATACCGGTGCCGACAACCCGCTCCACCGCGTCAGCGAGATGTAGAACGTCTCCCCGTACGGCTTGATCACGAGGACGACGTACAGCAGCACTGGCGCGGCGAGGAAGCCGACGATGAACGGGTACCTGCCGTGCCGCATGGCCCCTTCGCTCCAATCAGCGCTTGAACTTCTTGATGGACGAGTCCGCGGCGATCGCGTCCGCCTTCTTCTGGATCCGGGTCGCCCATGCGTCCGCGTTGATCCGCCCGAACATCAGCTCGTTCGTCGCCGCCCGCGCCTCCTGGTCGAGATCCTTGTAGTCACCGTCGAAGAAGAGGTTGACGACGTCCTTGCCGGCCGCCTTCAACGCCGCTTGTGAACTGCTCACGCCGGGCGGGAACGCGAACCCGTCCGACGCGCCGAGCACTACGGTAGGCGCCTTGACGATGTTGGTGAAGCCCTTGCCACCCTCGAGCGACAGCATGCGCCGCATGTACTCGAGCCCGCCGCGAGGGTTCTTGCTCTTCGCCGAGACGAAGTAGCCCTCACCCGCGGTCGCCCGTACGCCGGCGGCGCCGAGCTTCCCGCTCACCGGTACCGGCATCAGCTGGTACTCGAAGCCGGCCGGGGTGTCCGCCTTCTGCTCGTTCTCCAGCCAGTCGCCGCTGGGGTAGAAGGCGACCTTGTCCTGGTTCTGCTGGAGCTGTACCTCGGTGTGCCGTAGGCCCTCGTGTGCCTTGTTCATGAACTTCGAGCCGATCTCGGCCCACATCGCGGCCGAGTTCTTGACGTGCTCGTTGGTCCACGCGTTGGGTTGCAGGTTGTCGATCGCCTTGAGGACCTCGGACCCGCCCAGCTTCGCGGCACCAGTGAGGATCACGTTCCACTGGTAATACGCCGCGTTGGCGCCGGCGTACGCGTACGGCGTGACGCCCGCCGCCTTGATGTCGCCGCACAGCTTGACGAACGCGTCCCAGCTCGTCGGCGCCGTCCAGCCCTTGTCCTTGAAAAGCTTGCCGTTGTACCAGATCCCGAACACGGTCGAGACGTAGTACAGCACGAGCGGCTTGCCGTCGAACGAACCGACTTCGACGGTACCGGGCACGAGGGTCTCCCGTACCTTCTTGTTCGGGTCGTGTACGGACGGTGCGTCGAGCAGCTCGGTCAGGTCCATGAGCTGGCCCTCGGAGACGAGCTGACCGAAGTCCATCGACTTCTCGCCGGAGTTGTTCACGAACTCCGGCGGGTTGCCGGCGGCGAACAGCGGCGCCAGCTCGGTCGAGATCGCCTGCGAGGACTTGTGGGTAATCTTCGCGTTCGGGAACGCCCTGGTGAACATGGGCTCGTGAACTTCTTTGGCGTAGCGGTCGCCGTACCCGCCGTTGAAGATCACGACATTGACTTCGCCGTCTTCCTTCATGCCGAGCGGGTTGTTGGCGGTCTTCGTACCCCCGCCCTGGTTGTTGTTTCCGCCGCCGGTGCTGGTGGCACAGGCGGCGAGCAGCCCCGCGGCGGGCGATGCCAGCAGGCTGGCCGCCGCCGCACGCCGGAGCAGGTCGCGACGCGAGACGTTCGGTGTTTCGGACATGCGCAGCCCTTCAGCAAGGAGTGTTAACTATTCGTGGTAATAACTCTTACTATGGGCGCGGTCTTGTCAAGGCTGTGGGCGAAGTTTTCAGAACTGTTACCTGGCGGGAGGGGGTGAGCGCGCCGTCGCTAACCGTGTGTCCCGGCAGGAACCGTTCGGAATCCTGCCGGGACAGCGGCGAGGACTACTGCTGCTGGGTGATCCGGACGTCGTCGACGCCGGCCTCGACGAGGCTTCCGGTAGCGGCATCCGCGGCCTGGATCCGGATGCGGATCGTTTGCCCGGCGAACGCGTTGAGGTTGACCGTCGCGGTCGCCCACGCGCCGGCCCGGTTGGTCGCACTGCCGAGTTGCTGGAAGACCTGGGTGGTGCTGCCGGTGACCACGAAGACCCGGAAGAAGTCCGCGTTGGTGGCATTGTTCAGGTGCGCCAGGTACCAGGAGAACGACAGCGACAGCGTGCCGGTGCTCGGTAGCGTGATCGCGGGTGACTGGATGGTGGTCACCCCGCCATCGATGTCGAACGATCCCGCTCCGGTACCGGCCGCGGCTCCGGTCACGAGGTCGTTGGTACCGCTGACCGTGGTGCCGAGTTGCAACGTGACGCCGCTGCTCGTGCCGGCGGGGTCGGCCCGCTGCCACTGGCCGGTCGTCGCGGTGTCCGTACCGGTCGGGTTGGTCGTCCAGCCGGTAGCCGTCTCGAAGTTGTCGAAGAACACCGTGCTACCGCTGCTCGCCGGCGGGATGCGCACGATGCGATCGTCCGTGGCGATCGGGGTACCGCGGCCATCGCGGTTGCTGGTCATCATCCACAGCCAGCCGTCCGGGCCGACGTTGACCGTACGTTGGCGGCCGAACTGGCCCTGCAGCTCCGAGATGGGGGTACCCGCGCCGCCGCTCGCGGTCAGCGGTACGACCCACATGCGCGTACCGCGCAGCGCGGCCACGAAGAGATGGTTGTTGGCGTACGCGACACCGCTGGGGGAGGCCTCGGCCGTGGTCCACACGACGATCGGGTTGCGGAACTGCGGGTTGGTGCTCATGCCCTCGACAACGGGCCAGCCGTAGTTGACACCCGCCTCGATACGGTTGACTTCGTCCCACGTGTTCTGGCCGAACTCCGTTGCGTAGAGCCGGTTCTGGGCGTCCCAGGCCAGACCCTGCACGTTGCGGTGTCCGTAGCTGTAGACGAGGTTGCCGAAGGGGTTGCCCGCGGGAACGCCGCCCGTAGGCGTCATCCGCAGGATCTTCCCGTTCAGGCTTTGCGTGTTCTGCGCGTTGGCGGTGTTGTTGGCGTCACCGACACCGGCGTAGAGCATGCCGTCCGGGCCGAAGGCGATCCGGCCGCCGTCGTGGATGTTCGCCTTCGCGATGCCGCTCACGATGACCTGCTGGGTGCCGAGAGCGCCCAGCCGGAACCGGACTATGCGGTTGTCCGACGCGGCGGTGTAGAACGCGTATACCCACTGGTCCTGGTTGAACGTCGGCGACACGGCCAGACCCATCAATCCGCCTTCGCCGCCGGCGACCACCCCCGGGACCGTCCCCAACACTGTTGGCGCCTGGCCTGGCCGCACCTGCAGCAGGCGGGCGCTGTTGCGCTCACTGACCAGTGCGCTGCCGTCGGGCAGGAACGCGAGCCCCCATGGAATGGCCAGATTCGTCGCGGCAACCTGTGGTTGGGCGAAGTTGAAGCCTCCCGCGACCTGTGCGATCGCCGGTGGCGGTGACACCACGAGGGCGGCGAACACCGAAACTGCGACAAGGGTACGCATAAGCGGACGAGTCATGCATCGATATTAACCCATGTCTCGATCACGCGCAGCTTGGCGGATCTCGGTGTCCACCGTCCACAGTGGTGCGACTACATCTCGGCCATGTCTCGGCCGTGTGCGGTCAGGGCCCAGATCACCGAGATCGCCGCCACGACCATCAGGATCGCCCAGATCGGGTACCACGGCAGCCAGGCGAACGCGACCAGTGCGGCCAGGAGCGCGACGAACACGCCCACGGTGCGCGCCCAGACCGCGCCGGTATAGAGCGCGAACCCGGCGATCAGAACGATCGCCCCGACGATCAGGTGGATCCATCCCCAGGACGTGGTGTCGAATTCGAAGACGTAATGACGCGTCCTGACGTAGAAGTCATCGTCGATGAGTCCGACGATCCCGACAATGACCCACCAGCAGCCGAGCAGAATCATCATGAACGCGGCGAACACAGTCCATCCCACCGCCGCCGCGCTCGGCGCACGTCGCTGCATGGTCGCCTCCCTGATTTCCCCCGTGGGCTAGCGTCTCCACTAGCCGTGCGTGTCGGCACAGAAAGCCATGCGGCCGCAACTCGGCTCGTTGAATGACTCTACCCGGATCGCGATCCGCCACCCGAGGATCTCCGAAAGACGCGTGGTTTGTACCTCACTCCGGCGCTGCCGGACGGTACGTGAGGATGGCGACGCCATCGCCGACAACCTTCGAATCCGCAAGGCGCAGCATCTTCTTGTCACTCGTGTCACCGAACAGGCGTTTGCCGGTGCCCAACACGACCGGGAAGACCATGAGCCGGAGCTCGTCGACGAGGTCGTGCTCGATCAACGTCTGCGCTAGTCGCGCACTGCCGTGCACCACGATATTGCCGTCGACCTCGCCCTTGAGCCTCGCCACCGCCGCCACGGCGTCACCGTCGAGCACGCGGGTGTTGTTCCACTGTGGATTCTCCAATGTGGACGACACCACGTACTTCGGCATGTTGTTGAACTTCTCGGCGAAGTCGCCTTCCCGGGACGGCCAGGCGGCGGCGAAGCCTTCATAGGTTCGCCGGCCCAGCAACAAGGCCGCCGAGTCGAGCGTCTCGTCCAACTTGAACTGGTTGCCCTCGGCGCCGCGGTCGAACGCGAAGCTCCACGCTTCGTGCTTGAAGCCCTCCCCGCCACCGGGTGCCTCGATGACGCCGTCGAGCGAGACGAACTCGGTAACGATGATCTTTCCCATCTCGTCCTCCTTCGTCGGCAATCTCCACACCATACGACGTACGATCCTGCGGTGACCGAGCCCTATGACATCGACTACGACAAGCTCTACCGCGACAGCGCCGACTCGGGCGGGCCGCCCTGGGTCATCGGCGGTCCACAGCCGGCACTCGCGGCCGTGCTCGACGAAGGGGTCAGGGGACCGAAGGTGCTCGACGTCGGCTGCGGTACCGGTGATCTCGCGATCGCCCTTGCCCGCCGCGGCTTGGAGGTTACGGCGGTCGATATCTCGCGCGTGGCTATCGACATGGCCCGCGCCAAGGCCGCCCGCGAGGGTCTGACGGTGCACTTCGAGGTGCAGGATGCCACTGACCTGTCGTTGCCATCGGCGCCGTTCGACTCGGTGTTCGACTCCGGTCTGCTGCACAGCCTGCACCGGCGCGGCGGTGGACAGGTGGACGAGTACCTCGCGCTGCTGCCGGGTCTGGCGGCGCCCGGTGCGACCGTCTTCGTCCTGGCCGTGTCCGTGGAGGATGGCCAGGGCTGGGGCGTGACCGAGGACTTTCTGCGGGCGAGCTTCGCCGAGCCGAACTGGATCGACACGCGGGTAGCGGACATCGACGTGGCCGCGGAGTTGGACAGCCAACAATTCGTGCTGGCCGGCTTCCTGCTCCGCACGGTCCGAGCGCTCGACACGTAGCCCAGGCATGGTACTCCGGGCCCCACGTACCCGATAGGGCAATGACATTGCTCTATTCCCACCGAAGGCGATCGCCTAATCTCGTGGCGCCGAACAGCGTCCGCGACGATCGGCATTGCCGCGCCGGCCGTCGCGGAGCCGCGTAGCGAGCTCTACATCACGTACTACGCGGAGCCGGAACGCGAGACCGTGGTGGGTGCCAGCTTCTACTGCAATGGACAACCGTACGGTTGGGGCGAAGTCACGGCGTATCGCACGTACGAGGTCAATGACTTCTGCTGATATGACGCCGCCCATCAGCTAACGTGTCGATAGTGAAGGACAATACGGGCGAACACGGCAATAGGTGAGTACCCAGCAGATCCTGCTCGGAACGGCGCTGACCCTCGTACTCGCCGTCGGTTCGCAGATCCTGGCCGGCCGGCTGCGCATCCCGGCACTGATCGTGCTGCTACCCGTCGGGTTCACGGCCGGGGCTACCACCGACATCGTCGATCCCGAGCGATTGTGGGGCCTGGCGTTCCAACCGCTGGTCTCCCTGGCGGTAGCCGTGATCCTGTACGACGCGGCGCTCGGCCTCGACCTGCGGCGCCTACGCGGCCACACGAGGCGGACCGTCGTACGCCTGATCGCCGTCGGCGTACCGCTCACCTGGGTGTCGGCCACCCTGCTCGCCCTGTGGCTGCTGGGCATGTCCCCGGAGGCCGCGCTGATGATCGGCGCGATCCTGGTCGTCAGTGGACCGACCGTGGTCGGCCCGCTGCTGGCCTTCGTCGGTCCGACCGACCGGCTACGCCGGATCCTGTCCTGGGAAGGGTCTCTGGTCGATGCCGTCGGCGGGATCCTCGGCGCGGTGGTATTCCACGCCATCACCTCCAGCACCCGCCGCACCGTACCGGCCGGTGTCGTCCAGTTCGTGACCAGCATCGGCGTCGGCGTGCTCGTCGGCATCGCCGGTATCGGGGCACTGTGGTTCGTGCTACGCGTTCTGCGCGTGGGCGAGGTGCTCGGTACCCTCGCTCAACTCGCGGTCGTGATCGCGGTCGCGGCGATCTGCGAGGTGGTCCGAGAAGACAGTGGTCTGATCGCCGCCATCATCGTCGGCCTGGCCGTGGCGAACCTGCCCGGCTTCGACATCTCCGCCCGTAGGCCGTTCTTCGAAACCCTGGTTCAGCTCATCCTCGGTCTGCTGTTCATCTCCATCTCCGCCACCGTTGCCCCGGACTCACTTCTCCACCTGGTGGTCCCGACCCTCGGCATGGTCGCGGTACTCGTCCTGATCACCCGGCCGCTGGTGGCCCTGCTGTCCACCTGGCGCACCGAGCTGTCGTCCGGTGAACGGCGTTTCGTCGGCTGGATGGCGCCACGGGGGATCGTCGCGGCCGCCACCGCGTCGACGTTCGCCGCGCAACTGGTGAACCTGGGTCTGGCCGGAGCCACGAAGATCCTGCCCGGCACGTTCCTCGTCATCGTCATGACCGTGACCCTCTACGGGCTGACCGCGGCGCCGGTAGCCCACCGGCTCGGCGTCGTCCGCACGACGCGAGCCCGGCCGCTCCTCATCGGCGGTGAACCCTGGGTCATCGAGCTGGGGCAGGTACTGCGCACCGTCGGCCTCGACATCCTCATGTGGGCCGGACCCGCTTCCCAACGCGACGCCATCCGCGCCTCCGGAATCGAACTGGCTCCCGACGAGCTCATCATCGACGCCGCCGATCCCGCTGCCCGGCTCGAGGGCGTCACGTCCGTGCTCCTGCTCACCGGGGAGGACGACTTCAACGCGGTCGCCGCCGTGATGTTGCGGGGCTACGTCGACGGCCAGGTCTACCGGCTGGCACCCCCGGCACACAGCCACGGCGTCGTCAGCAGCCGGACCGGCGGGTCGCTGCTGTTCAGCCATGCACTGACCCACGACGTCCTCACCGAGCGGTACCGAGACGGTAGCCGCATCGTCGTCCGTCCCGCCGACCACGACACCACCGGATACGCGCTGTTGTTTCGGATACGGGCCGACGGCAGCCTCCTACCGGTCACCCGCGATGGCTCCCCACCCGAAGCGCCCGGCGACACCCTTGTCCTACTCGGGGTCTGAAGGGCCGCTTAACGCACCGATAAGAAACCCTAAAATCTCGCCCTGAAGTGTCTCGCGCGGCGCCGGTCGCGCAGACTGGCGCCGTGCAGCGACCAGCGGACCGATGGGCCGTGGCGCCAGCGCATGACGAGCGGTGGTACCACGAGCGGTGGAACCTCGAGCCCTGGCAGCACGAGGCGTGGCCGACCGTGGCTCCACCGGCCGAACCCCCGCGGCAGCCCCGGTACCCGGACCAGCGGCCGCGCAGCACCGTGGTGGGGACGCCCGCGTTGTCGCCGCCGGCCCGCGGTCGCGGGACCCGCCGGTTGCTCGTGCTCGCCGGATGGGTCGGGCTGGGAGTCAGCGTCTGGCTCTGGTTCGCCAACACGCCGCCGGGGTCGGTGGACGGTACCCCGGCGATGCTGGTCGAGGCGGGTCGCATCACCGGGCTGATCGCCGGCTACGTGTTGCTGGTCCAGGTGCTGTTGATGAGCCGGGTGGGCTGGCTCGAGCGGCGGATCGGCGGCAACGAGCTCATGGGCTGGCACCGGGATCTGGGCGGCCTGCTCGTGGTGATGGTCCTGGCCCACGCGGCCCTGCTGATTCTCGGCTACGCCGGCTACGACGAGTCATCCCCGATCCATGAGACGTGGTCGATGCTCACCACGTACGAGGACATGATCAGTGCGTTCGTCGCCACCGGGCTCCTGGTGGGCATCGGCGTGCTCGCCATCCGGGCCATCCGCGCGGTCATGCCGTACGAGCTCTGGTACTTCCTGCATCTGACCAGTTACGCGGTTCTCCTGCTCAGTTACGGCCACCTCTTCGCCAGCGGCCGCGAACTCGCCGATCTCGGGTTCGGGCGCGTCTACTGGCTTGCCCTGTACGCCTTCGTGGTGGCCAACCTCGCCTGGGGTCGCCTGCTCGGTCCGGTCGTGCTGAACCTGCGCCACCGCCTGCGCGTCGCCGAGGTGGTGCCGGAGGGCCAGGACATGTTCTCCGTCTACATCCGCGGGCGCCGGCTCGACCGCCTCCGGGCCAGGGCGGGACAGTACTTCCGGTGGCGCTTCCTGACCCGTGGATGCTGGTGGCAGGCGCATCCGTTCTCGCTGTCGGCGGCGCCCAACGACCAGTACCTCCGGCTGACCATCAAGGCCGTCGGCGGCCACACCGAGCGGTTGCGGTGGCTCGAACCGGGGGCACGCGTCTTCGCGGAGGGTCCGTCCGGCGTGTTCACCGCGGACCGTCGCACCCGGTACCGTGCATTGCTCATCGCCGGGGGCAGCGGGATAGCGCCGATCCGCGCGCTGCTGGAGGAGTTGCCCCGCGGTGCGATCGTGATCTACCGGGCCAGTTCACCGGCGGACCTGATCTTCCGGGAGGAGCTGGACTGGTTGGCGACGCGACGCGACGCCGAGGTCTACTACGTCATCGGCGCGCGGAACGATCCGGTCCCGCGACAGGTGATGTCTCCCAAGGGCCTCCGCGGGATCGTGCCCGACGTGCAGCGCCGCGATGTCTACCTGTGCGGGCCGGAGGGCCTCGTCACGTCAGCCGTCGCGATCCTGCGCCGGTTGCGCGTGCGCCGCAAGCAGATCCACGTCGACCCGTTCGAGTTCTGATGCGTCGCGTCATCCTCTGGCTCGTCGGCACCGCCATCGGCACCACGGTGTTGGTGGGTGTGAAGGCGGCGCCCGGCACTCTGCCGTTCGACCGGTCGGCGGAGGCCCCGCTGGATCCGGCCGCCAGCGGCACGCCCATCCCGGCCATCACGCGGACCACGGCGCCTAGCCCGAGCGCCAAGACCCCGACCCGGTCGAGGACCACCACCGCGCCGGTCACGCGCACAATCGTGGGCGACGCCTTCCCCGCCCGGGACTTTGGCGACGTTCAGGTCAAGGTCGTCCTGACCGGCGACCACATCGACGACATCATCGTGGTGCAGATGTCGAACCGCCCACGCAAGGCACCGAGCCTACTGCGCGCGGAGGCCCTCGCCGAGCAGAGCGCGGACAACCTGACCAACATCTCGGGAGCCACCTATACCTCCGAGGCCTACGTGCGGTCGTTGCGGTCCGCGCTGGCCAAGGCCTGACATGACTGGGTACCGGCGCAGCGTGACCGTGATGGGGACGGTCGCGACGGTCGAGCTGTACGACGCACCCGACGCCGAGCGGCTCGCCGACGAGGTGTTCGCGTGGTTGCGCGAGGTGGACCGCCGGTTCAGCACGTACCGCGCCGGCAGCGACGTCAACCGGCTGCACCGCGGCGAGCTGACGCTGGCGGAGTGCGCGCCGGAGGTGTCGGAGGTGCTGGCGCGCTGCGCGGAGTTCTGGCGCGACACCGACGGCTACTTCGACGTGTACGCGACCGGCCGGCTCGACCCGTCCGGCTATGTCAAGGGCTGGTCCGTACAGGTCGCGTCGGAACGGCTGTTCGCGGCGGGAGCGGTCAACCACCTGGTGGACGCGGGCGGTGACATCCAGACCCGGGGACGGCCCGCGCCGGACGCCCGGTGGGAGATCGGCATCCGGCATCCGTGGCACCCAGCCTCGGTGTGTGCGGTCGTGACCGGTACCGACCTCGCGGTGGCCACCTCGGGCACCTACGAGCGCGGCTGCCACGTCGTCGACCCGCGTACCGGTCGGCCCAGGGGAGATCTGCGATCGGTCACGGTCGTCGGCCGGGATCTGGGGACCGCCGACGTCTACGCCACCGCCGCCGTGGCTATGGGACCGCCGGCACTGCGCTGGCTCGCCGGGCTGGACGGGTACGAGTCGATGGTCGTCACCGAAGAAGGAGTGAGCTACCGGTCGGCCGGGCTACCCGTCGCGTGAGACGGACGGCGGCGAACCCGGTGAGGGCCGCCGCGGTGACCGCCATGGCCGCCGCCCCCAGCAGGCCGATCGCGACGGTCAGCGCCACCGGCTGGCCCGGCCGCCACAGCGGGGTGCTGACCGCGACGAAGACGAGCAACGCGGCCAGCCAGGCACCCGCGGTGGTGACTATCCACAGTGGCCAGCCGTACCCGTACCGGCGGAGGACGAGCACCGCGGGTGGAACAGCGCCCAGCCGATCGCCCAGGGAACTGGGCAGCATCCCGATCGCGTACGCGAGTACGGCGGCGGCACCGGTGGCCAACGCGAAGTCGCGCGGCGGCAGGCGGGGAAGTGCCTTGCGCAGAGCCCAGCCCTGCGCCGCTCCGAGAGCCAGCCCTTCCACCGACCCGGCGATCAGCAGGAGGAGGTACGTGGTCGGCGCGTCGAGCGCGGCCGCTGTGGCGCCGCCCCCGGCGAGCGCGGGTGCGACGAACCCGAGCAGCTCGCCGGCGGTGGTCGAGACCGTCCAGCGACGCCACAGCGGCCAGTCCATTGTGGACTCCCTCTAACGTCCAGGCAGGACGACGTCGTCCACCGCGCGCCGCGGGGTGGCCAGCGCGGGGGTGGTCGGGTAGCCGATCCGCAGGACCGACTGGACGACCTGCCCGGTAGCCGAGTCGGTCAACAGCATCCGCAGCCGAGGTACCTCCAGGAGTTGGCTCAGCGGCGTCGCGGCCAGCCCGCGCGTCGTGGCGGTGAGCAGTATCCGTTGCAGCGCGGTACCGGCCCGTAGCCAGTCCACAGTGGAGTCTCCGTCGGTGAACAGCAGGATCAGCGTGGGATCCGGTTCGAAGTCGACGACCGCGGTCGGGGCGCCGTGGCCGAGCGCGAAGTCCCGCAGCGGAAGCGCCCGGTCGGTGGCTCGCGGGCCGAAGGCTTGCCGGGGTACCCCGTCGCGGCGACCGACACCGCCGGGCGTGGTCCAGGCGGACAGTTCGGCCCGGTACCGGGGATCGGTGCGCATCCGGTTCTCGGCGGTGCGGGTGAGGCTGAGCACCCCGTCGCGCAGCGGCGGGTCGACGGCGAGCAGCGCCGCGCCCTCGGCGACCGCCGCACCGGCGAGTTCCTGCATGACGCCGAAGGGGACCGGCCGGTCGGCGAACGGCCGGCGGTTGGTGTGCCGGCGTGGGATCGCCTCGGCGAGTGCGACGACCGCCGCCGGTGGCGGTGCGGCCGGTCCGATGGACACGCTCGCCATCAGGTCCGGCTCGCCGGTATCGGGCATCAGCCGGACCCGGGCTTCGTAGCCGTGCGCGCGCACGGCCAGCCGCAGGTTGAAGACGGCGGCGCCGACGCTCACGCACATCTCGCGGCCGTCCGGGTCGAGCGCGGCCAGTTGCCGCCGCCGGTCGACCAGGACGTCGATCGCGTCGTCGCGGGGTCGGAACAGCCACGGCTGGGTGTTGTGTATCGACGGCGCGCTGGTCGCCGCGACCAGCCACTCGCGCACTGTCCCTCTCATGCGGTCAGCTTCGCCGGTGCCGGGCTCGCGCGGACACGGCCACAAGGTGCCCGGCATCGGGCCAAAGGTCCTCAGGCGACGGGTACGCGGCCCCGGGCGAGAACCGGATCGCGCATTCGCATCAGCGCAACCCCTATCCCGTACGTCACGAAGCGGCCCACGGGGCGGATCTCGACGATCCGGCAGGTGTCCCGCCGTTCGGGCGGCAACAGGCGTCCCAACTGTGCCAGCACGCGCTCGCCGTCCGGCGAGTCGGGCGCGTGTACGACCGCCGAGGCGTGGCAGCTGATCGTCGCCGGTGGGATCGGGAACACCAGCGACATGATGCCGCCGCGGCGTACCGGTACCGGTACCGTGACCGCGACCCGGCCACTGGTCGCGATGTGCCTGGCCTTCCAGCTGTCCGCCGCGACCACCACGAACATCCGCCGGTCGAGGACGGTGTAGACGACGCCGCTGGACCGCGGTTCGCCGTCGGGCGTGACGTGGCTGACGACCGCGAACGACGCCTTGGCCAGGTGCCGCCAGATCTGTTCCGTGGTTGTCGACACCGTCTTCTCCTCACCGGACTCGACGAAACGTCATCGGCATGAACTCGAGATGGACTGTGGTGGCACCGGTTCCGCGGCCGAACACGACGCGGGCGGTGCCGATGCCGTACCGGGACAGGTCGATCCGGAAGACGTACGGGTCGTCGGGGTCGTCCGGGTGCAACTCGAAGCCCCGGAGCAGGCTCGGCACCGGGCTCAACCCGCGCAGCACGAGCTTGCCCCCACGGGCGAACACCCCTATGCCGGCGCCCAGCATCATCCGGGCGCGCACGTCGCTGAGCCGGCCCGACAGGGCGTACCAGCCGCAGATCTCGTTCCACAGCTCGGGGTGCTGTGCGATGTCGGTACGGATGATTGGCTCCCGGACGCCGAGCAGCTCGGCGAGCAGGCCCGCGGTCTGGCCGGGCAGCCACAGCATGGCCTGGCGCGCGCCGTTGGTGAAGGCCATGACGCCCACGCCGTGGTCGGGTGCCGCGAATATCTGCGAGGTGAAGCCCGGCAGTATCCCGCCGTGCTCGACCGCGGTGTGTCCGCCGGTGACAGCGCGCCAGAACGCCAGACCCATCCCCGGGATTCGGGGATCGGGCCGGTACTGCGGCGCGAACATGGTGGTCAGCGTCGCCGGCTCGAGTACCGAGCCGTGTTCGTTGCCGCCACCGCCCAGCAGCGCTGCGAGGTACCGGCCCATGTCGCGGGTGGTGGAGTAGGCGGAGGCCGCTCCGGCGGTAATCATCTCGCGATGGGCGATCGGCTTCGCGCCGCCCGAACGCAGCCCGTACCCGGTCGCCAGCCGGGACCGGATCGCGCTGGTGCGCACGAGGCTCGTGTCGGTCATGCCGATCGGTTCGAAGACGCGTTCGCGAAGGTACTCGGGCAGCGGCGTCCCGCTGACATCCTCGACGAGCTGGCCGAGGGTGGCGAAGCCGTGGTTGGTGTAGGTCCACCGGCTTCCCGGCTCGGCATGGACGTGCAGACCACCCCGGTAGTACTCGGCGAGCGTCGGTACCGGCCGGTCCGCCGGCACGCTCTCGCCGAAGTCGCGTCGGAACGCGTCAGACGCGTGCAGCACCTCGCCGAGGCCGGCGGTATGGGTCAGCAGATGCCGTACCGTCGCAGGCCCGAAGCCGGGCCGGTCAGAAACCAGTCGGTAGGCGCGCAGGTAGTCGTTGGCCGGCGCGTCCAGGTCGACCAGGCCCCGCTCGTACAGTTGCATCACCGCGATCCCGGTAAAGGTCTTGGTGATGGACGCGACCCGGAATGCGGTGTCCTCGGTGATCGGCGTACCCGACGCGATGTCGGCGACGCCGTGTCCCTGGAAGAGCCGCAGGGATCCGTCTCGGACCACACCGACCGCCAGACCGATGGCCGGCCAGCGGTTGAGAATCTCGTCGACCCGCGCCTGTATCGCGGGCGCATCGATGTCATGCATGGCGACCTCCCTCCCTTCGACGTTGCGCCGGTTGTCGCCGCCGCGAACGAGGCCACCGACCCGTCACGCCGGGCCGAACGGCCCTGACCGGCGCCGCCGGTCTCGGCGAGGCTGGTGGGTGAACCGGGGGTGATGCCGGTGGACAGGTTGACGCCGGAAGACCAGCTCATGCTGTGGCCCGACGAGATCTGGCCGCAGGAGAACGCCATGCTGGCGGTCCTCGACGGCAGTGGGTTGTTCGACGCGGACGGTCGGTTCCGCCTCGAGGCCGTCCAGGAGACGATCCGATCGCGGTTGCATCTCGTGCCGCGGTTGCGACAGCTGCTCTACCTACCGGGACCCGGGCTCGGCCGTCCACTGTGGGTGGACGCTCCGGCATTCGACATCCGCGAACATGTACGGGTGGAGCCGCTCGCCGCCCCTGCGGACGAGGCCGCTTTGCTGGCCGCGGCCGAGGAGCTGCGGCGGCTACGGCTGGACCACTCCCGTCCACTGTGGATGATGTGGCTCCTGCCGGGGCTGCCGGGTCGGCGGGTGGGCATGTTCGTCAAGCTGCACCACGTACTCGCCGACGGGATGGCCAGCATTGCGACCATGGCTGCCTTCCTGGATACCGAGCCATCCGCGGCGGGCGTGTCGGCTCCACTGTGGACACCGCCGCCGCCCTGGCCGTCGAACCGCGACCTGGCCGCCGACAACGTCCGGGCGCACATGGCCGCCATGGGTCGCGCCGTATCTGCGGTGGTACACCCGCTGGCCACCGCCAGACGGGTCGTGGCCACCTGGCCGGCGGTGCGGGAACTCTTCGGCGTTCGGCCGGCCCCGGCGACCAGTCTGGACCGGCTGGTTGGCCCGGACCGCACCATGGCAGTCGTCCGTACCGGTCTCGCCGAGGTCGCGGACATCGGCCACCGGTACGACGCGACGGTCAACGACGTCCTTCTCACACTGATCACCGGCGGCCTGCGAAACCTCCTGCGCACCCGCGGCGAAGACGTCGACGGCGGTACCGTGCGCTGCTACGTACCCATCTCGCTGCGCCACCCCGACCCTCGCGCGGTGGCGTCCGGGAACCTCATCAGCCAGATGGTCGTGCCGCTGCCCGTCGACACGGCCGATGCCGGCCTCCGGCTCCGACGGATCGCCGCCGAGACCGTGACGCGCAAGGCGAAGACGCGCCCGTCGCTCGGCGCGCTGTTCCATGGCGCCATCTCCCGGCGGGTGCTGCTGAAGCTCGTCGCGCGGCAGCGGGTCAACGTGACGACCGCCAACCTGCGCGGGCCGGCCTCGCCGCGCTACCTCGCGGGAGCCCGGCTGCTCGAAGCCTTTCCCGTGCTACCACTGATCGCCAACGTGTCGCTCGGCGTGGGTGCGCTGTCCTACGCCGGACGGTTCGCCATCACCGTCACCGCCGACCGCGACGCGTACCCCGATCTCGCCGCGTTCACCGCTGGCGTGCGCGGCGACTTGCGGGCTCTCTGTGCCGGACCGCTAGGTACCGGCGCGCGCCTTGACGATGGCGCGGACGACCAGCAGCGCCGCCACGGCGACGAGCTGTCCGCCGAGGATCACCTTGTTGATGTCGACGGCGGGTCGCCAGCGGACGGAACCCTCTTGGAGGACGTACACACCTAGCGGCTTGGCCGTCAGCCCGATGCCGCCGCCCGAGCCGCGGTTCTCCTGGCCCGCCTCCGCTGGACCATGGCCGCTGCCGCCCCCGCCGCCTCCGCTGACCTTGGCGACCGGTAGCACGGTCAGTCCATTGTGGTTGATCGGTGCACCGAACACGGTGTCGGCACCGGCCTCGCCCACCGCCTTACGGATGGTCTCCAGTACGTCCGTGTCCTGCGTCGTCTGAGTCACGAAAACCAGCCCCCTTCGCAGCGGCCGGGCTGCCGAGCGTGCGCACCAGCAGCACGATCGCGGCGATGATCAAACCCCAGAATAGCAGGTTGCCGAAGACCATCGGCAGCATCATGCCCCAGCCGCCGTTGCCCCAGTACATCATCGTGCTCGCCTCCTAACTGGACTGTCCATCATGGACAATGAAGTCGTCGATGTCGCGGCGTGGCGTCGGGAAGCCCGGTACGCCGTAGCCGATGCGCAGAACCATCTGCGGGGTACCGAACCGGCCGAGGCCCAGTCGTAGTTGCTCACGCGCGGCGGTGACCTCGATGGGTTGGGAGAGCATGGAGACGGCCAGCCCGGCGGTAGTAGCGGTCAGCAGCACGCGTTGCAGGGCCATGCCCGCGACGAGTTGTTGGTGCTGTGTGTCGCCGGAGGTACCGAGGACCGCGACGAGCGGGTCGGATTCGAAATCCTCGTGGATGCCGCGCGCATAGTGGTGGAAGGGGCGGGTGGGTAGCAGGTCCCGCGGTTCGGGGCTGGGTCCACCGGCGCTGGCGGGGACGCCGTCGACGTGGCTGTCGTCGGTTCGGCTCCAGGCGGCGATTTCGGTGCGGTACTCGGGGTCACGGTCCAGCACCCGGGAGGCGGCCTGCGCGATCTCGCCGACGGCGGTCAGCGGGCCGCGGCCGATGAGGAGATCCAGCCAGGCCTTCTCGGCGCGGGCGGCTTCGACGAGCGCGGTGCGGGCCGATGCCGGTACCGGGTCCGGGTGAAACGGGGCGCGGTTGCTGTGCCGGCGGGTGATGGCTTCGTGCAGGCGGTGCTCGGTGGGCGTGGCGGGTCGAGGGTCGGCCGGTACGAGCCGGATCATGAGGTGCGGATCGGCGGGGTCCGGACGTACTACCGGGTCGGTGGGCCGGCCGGCGACGGCCATGGCGAGCCGGGCGTTGAACGCGGCGGCGCCACACGCCAGGCGCAGTCCCCAGCCGTACGCGTCGGCCACCGGCAGCCGGCGGGTCGGATCCGCGTAGACATCGATGACTCCGTCGTGCAGGCGGAACCGCCAGGGCTGGCTGTTGTGCATCGACGGCGCCCGGATCGCCGCCTGCACGGCGCGCCGGAGCGTCATGTCGGTCATCGTGTCGGTGGTCACGGCAACCCCCTCGCGCGATTCCTGCCCAGGCCACTACCGTGCGCCGGTCCGTCGCCCGAGGGACAGGGCCATAGGTCCCTTCCTATGTGGACGGTTCGACCTCGGCGTCCCGGCGAGCGAGCCCGGCCATCTTCACGCCGGTGTAGACGGCCGCGGCCAGCGCGACGTCGGACAGCAACATGAGCCCGATGGCGTAGGACTGCTCGATGCCGTAGATGGCTCCCATGACCAGCGGTGACACGAAGCCTCCGAGGCCGCCCGCAGCACCGACGAGACCGGTGATGGCACCCACCTTGTCGGCCGGGGCGAGCTTGCCGACGAGAGCGAACACGGCGCCGCTCGCGGCGCCGAGCAGGCAGGCCATGCCGAGGAACGCGGCGGTGCCCACCGGGACCAGCGCGGGTTGGAAGGCCTGGACTATCGCGAGCAGGGCCACGCCGGAGAAGACACCGCGGGCGTACGGGTACCGCACCCGCGTCGGCGAGTACGTGTACCAGGAGAACGCCGCACCGCGTGGGCAACCGCGCGGCTTGTACTCCGGCCGATCCGCGCCGACCGACGGGTAGTCGGTCTGCTGCGACTCCCAGGTGATGATGCCGTCCCGGACGTCGGCGTCCCGCCCGCCGATCTGGTACAGCGCCCGACCCCGGACATCGGCGTGTATAGGGTCCTTCGACCCCCCGTTACCTGCCACTGTCCCCTGAACACCGCTGGCGTGCCGGCGAAACGGAGTCAGCGCCGCATCACTACCGTGAACCGCACCCCGTCGGCCGTCCTCGTGGCATCGAGGTCCACCGGGTAACTCCCGTGGCGCTCCAACTCGTGCGCGACCTGATCCGCGTCGAGGTCGGCGTACCAGAACCAGCCGTCGCGGTCGGTACGCAGAGCGACGGCGGTGAACCGCGGCTCCCCGGCGTGGGCGCGGAGCCGGATCGGGACGGCGTCGACGTCCCGCAGCCGTTCCTCGAGCTGGTCCATGGTGACGTCCGCGATCAGCGTGGTGGCCGACCCTCCATCGAGGACGATGGCGTAGCGGCGGGCACCGCCCGTGCGGTAGGTAGCGATGTCGGCCGCGCCGCCGTGCTCGGCGAGGAGCGTGGTCGCCGCGGCCTCGTCGAGATCGATGTGGACGTTCGATCCCGGCGCCGGATCCAGGACGATCGAGAACAGCGGGGCCGGGCCGCTGTCGTCGACGGTGATCGCGGCGGCGTGCGGGATCGCCGCCCCGTCGAGGTCGAGCTCGTAGCCGGCGTCGGCGCGCCCGTCCCCGTAGACGAGCGCGGCGAAGCGCCGACCCGGACCGGCACCGTACGCCGACAGCCGGACCAGGCGCACGCCGGGGGTGACGAGCGACGCGATGTGCTCGGGCCGGGCGTCATGCGCCCAGAACCACGATTCCGGCCGGCTCGAGGCATCGGTGGTCATGAAGGCACGGTACGGCACTGGGCGCAGCGGACGAGAGCAGCGCCGATACCTGGTTCGGACGCACAAAGACAGGCCGGAGCGACACGGGCAGGCTGCGCCAAGGACCCCTAGTGGAGGCGCGATGAAACCTGTTCTGACGGTTGCCGCGGTCGGCGCTCTGACGCTGACCCTCGCCGCGTGTGGTGGCGGCGGTGGGGGGACCTCGGGCGGCCAGCAGTTCGCCAACGGCAAGACGTTCACGATGGTGCTGGGCTCGGATCCCGGCACGCTGGATCCACACTTCACGTCCCTGTCCAGCGCGCTGCAGGCCGACCGGTTCCTGTACGACTCGTTGATCAACATCGACGAGCAGGGTGAGCTGGTGTCCGGCCTCGCGGAGAAGTGGACCGGTACCAACACCACGGTCACGTACACCCTGCGCAAGAACGTCACCTGCTCGGACGGCACCGCGCTGACCGCGAGCCAGATCGCGAAGAACATCACGTTCGTCGGCGACGTCAAGAACGCCTCGACCAGGGTCGGCGTGTTCGTCCCGGCCGGTGCCACGGCGACCGGTGACGACACCGCCGGTACGGTCACCGTCACCTCGCCGTCCCCGGACCCGTTCCTCGACCGCAACGTCGGCGGCCTGCAGATCGTGTGCCCCGCCGGGATGGCCGACCGCAATCTCCTCAAACAGGGCGCCAGCGGTACCGGGATGTTCACGGTCACCGAGGTGGTGGCCAACGACCACTACACGCTGACGCGGCGCAAGGACTATGCGTGGGGTCCCGGTGACTGGAAGGTCGAGCAGGACGGGCTACCGGAGAAGGTTGTCCTGAAGATCGTCGCGAACGAGACGACGGCCGCGAACCTGCTGCTCTCCGGCGAGGTCAACGTGACCCGGCCGATCGGCCCGGACCGGCAGCGGTTGCAGGGCGCCAAGCTGTTCGAGCGCAGCATCACCGCGCCGTTGGGCGAACTGTGGTTCAACCAGAAGGCCGGCATGCCGGGCGCCGACGAAGCCGTCCGGAAGGCACTGACGCAGGCCCTGGACCTGACCCAACTCGGTCAGGTGGTGACCAGCGGGACGGGCAAGACGCCGACCAGCCTGGTCGCCCAGGGCGGGCCGTGTACCCAGGACAGCGTCGGCGCCAACCTGCCCACCCATGACGTGGCCGCGGCGAAGACGGCGCTCGACGGGGCCGGCTGGACGGCCGGTGCGGGCGGCGTCCGGACGAAGAACGGCGCGAAGCTGGCGATCCTGTTCTACTACCCGGCGGGCCTGGGCCAGAGCATGCAGGCCGGAGCCGAACTGCTCCAGAAGGCGTGGAGCGAGGTAGGGGCCGAGGTGACGCTCAAGGGCGTGACCGACGCGGAGGTCGGCACGCTCGTCGTCGGCGGGCAGGGTGCCTGGCAGGCCGCCTTCCTGCCACTCGGGCTCACCCTGCCGACGCAGCTCGTACCGTTCGTGTCCGGGCCGGGCGCGCCCAACGGCGCCAACTTCGCCAGCATCGAGAACTCGGACTACACGACCAACGTCCAGGCGGCGATGAACAGCACCGGCGCGGCCGGCTGCGACAAGTGGACAGCGGCCGAAGCGGCGTTGGTCAAGGGAGTCGACATCGTGCCGTTCGTCGACTCGACGGTGCCCGCCTTCGGCAAGGGGGCAACGTTCGAGCTCACCTCGGGCAGCATCGACCCGACGTCGATCCGGATGCTGGCCTGACGACATGGCGAGCCCGACCGCAGCCATGGCACCGACGTTGGAGCGTTTCGCGGACAACGTCTGGCTGCGGTTCGGGCTCCGCCGGCTGGGACGGCTGCTGGTGTCGGTCTGGGTACTGCTCACCGCCGCGTTCCTGATGATTCACCTGATCCCGGGCGACCCGGTGCGCGCGGCGCTCGGCATCGCCGCACCACCGGAGCTGGTGGCCGCGCGTCGCGAGGCGCTCGGGCTCAACGATCCGCTGTGGCTGCAGTACGTGCACTACCTGCGGGACCTGTTCACCGGCGACCTGGGCGTGTCCACGATCACGGGGTTGCCGGTGGCACAGGTGATCGGGGACCGCCTCCCGGCAACCGTCGAGCTGGCCCTCGGCGGGTTCGGGCTGGCGGTCGCGATCGCGGTACCGCTCGGTCTCGGGATGGCCGTCCTCACCCGGGGCGGCCGCCGGCGTCAGGCGGAGCTGGCGTTCACCTCGAGCAGCGTGCTGCTCGCGGCGGTGCCCGAGTTCCTCGTCGCGGTGGGCCTCGTCTACGTGTTCAGCGTGGCGCTGGGCTGGGCGCCGGTCGCCGGACGGTCCAGCCCGGACTCGTACATCCTGCCGATCGTGGCCCTCGCCGTCGGCCCGGCCGCGGCGCTGGCGCGGATCGTGCGGGTGGAGACGCTCTCGGTACTGCAGGCCGACTTCATCCGTACCGCGCGGGCCAAGCGACTCCCCGACCGGCTGGTGTACGCCCGCCATGCCCTGCCGAACGCGCTGACCGCCACGATCACGATCGGCGGCCTGTTGCTCAGCGGGCTCGTAGCCGGCACCGTACTGGTGGAGAACGTGTTCGCCTGGCCGGGGCTGGGCAGCACGATCGTGCAGTCCATCCTGGCGAAGGACTATCCGGTGGTACAGGCTGTCGTGCTCGTCTACGGGCTCGGCGTGCTCGTGGTCAACCTGGCCGTCGACGTCACCTTGGCACTGCTCGATCCCCGTTCGACGATCAGGGAGAGCTGAGTGCGGTCACGGTGGGGCAGCGTTCTGCGTACCCCGGTGGGCGTGAGCGCGGCGGCGTTGCTCGCGGCGGTACTGCTGCTGGCCGTGCTCGCACCGCTGGTGTGGTCGGCCGAGGCGGACGCGATCGACACCGGCTCGATCCTGCGGGGGTCGTCGGCGGAGCACTCGATGGGTACCGACAACCTCGGGCGGGACATCTTCGCCCGGGTCATGGTGGCGACCCGGTTGTCCGTCGTACTCGCGCTGGTGGCGACCTCGATCGGCGTACTGGCCGGCTTGGTCCTCGGTACCGCGCCGCTCGTCCTCGGGGCCCGCGCGGGCCGGATCGTGACCGCGGCCGTGAACATCGCGGTCGCGTTCCCCGGCCTGCTGCTGGCCTTGTTCTTCGCGGTGATCTTCGGGGTGGGGGCGACCGGCGCGCTGCTCGCGATCGGGTTCGCGATCGCACCGGGGTTCGCCCGCCTGACCCAGACGCTGGTGGCCCGGGTGGCCGGCCTGGACTTCGTGGCCGCCGCACGGCTGGCCGGTGTCGGCCGGGCCCGCCTGATCGTCCGGCACATCCTGCCCAACATCGGCGAACCGCTGATGGTCAACGCGACGATCGCGGCTGGCAACACGCTGCTGGCGTTCGCTGGCCTGTCGTTCCTGGGCCTCGGGGTGCAGCCCCCGGCCTACGACTGGGGGCGGCTGCTCGGGGACGGGCTCGGCGGCATCTACATCCATCCGGCCGCCGCGCTCGCGCCGGGCGTTGCGGTCGTCGTGGCCGGGCTGGCGTTCAACCTGTTCGGCGAGGCTATGGCCAAGGGCATCGGGCGCCAGACCGCGGCGGTACCGGTACGCCGTTGGCGCCGGCCCGCGGCGACACCGGTACAACGGGTGCCGGGGCCGGACGCGGTGCTCGCCGTCGAGGGCCTTCGGGTGAGCTTTCCCGGACCCGTGACACCGGTACGAGGGGTCGGCTTCACCGTGCGCCGGGGCGAGGCCGTCGGGATCGTGGGGGAGTCCGGATCGGGCAAGACCCTGACCGCGCTGGCGATCGCCCGGCTGATCGAGGAGCCCGGCGAGGTGTCCGCGGACCGGTTGCAGTTCCTCGGCAAGGACCTGCGTATCGGCTCCGGCCCGGCGCTGCGGCGGCTGCTCGGTACCTCGCTGGCGATGGTGTTCCAGGACCCGACGACGTCGTTCAACCCGACCCGGCGGATGGGCCGGCAGCTCGCCGAGGTAGCCGAAGTGCACCAGGGACTGGGCCGACGGCCGGCGCTGGCACGGGCCGTCGACCGGCTGCGCGCGGTGCGGATCCCGGCCGCGGAGCGACGGGCCAGGCAGTTCCCGCACGAGTTCTCCGGCGGCATGCGGCAGCGGGCGATGATCGGCATGGGCCTGATGGGTACCCCGGCCCTGATCGTCGCCGACGAGCCGACCACCGCGCTCGACGTGACGGTCCAGAAACAGGTGCTGCGGCTGCTGGAGCGGATCCGGGCCGACGACTCCGTCGCCATCCTGCTGATCAGCCACGACATCGCCGTCGTCCGAGAGGTCTGTGACCGGGTGCTCGTCATGTACGCCGGGCGCATCGTCGAGGAGTTGCCAGCCGCGGATATGCACCGGCTCGCCAGGCACCCGTACACCCGGGCGCTGCTCGCGGCGGTACCGGACATGACCACCGATCGCGACCGGCCACTGGCGGCGATCCCCGGCCGCCCCGCCGACCCGACCCGGCTGCCGGTGGGCTGTGCGTTCGCCCCGCGCTGCCCGCTCGCCGACGAGCAGTGTGTCCGCGAGGATCCACCCCTCGTGGCCGACGTACTCGGGCATCGGGTGGCGTGCTGGCACGCCGACCTCGTCGTGGGAGAACCACGATGAGCGAGCTGAGCTTCGAAGACGTGACGGTCAGGTTCGGTAGGTTGACCGCGGTCGACGGGGTGAATCTGACCGTGCCCGACGGCACCGTGGTCGGGCTCGTCGGCGAGTCGGGCTCGGGTAAGTCGACGCTGGCCCGCGCCGCGGTCGGGCTGATCCGGCCGTCGGGCGGGCGCATCCTGCTCGACGGGCGCCCGCTACCGCGCAAGACCCGCCCGCTGCAGATGGTTTTCCAGGACCCGTACTCGTCGCTGGATCCCCGGATGACGGTCGGCGACTCTGTGGCCGAAGCCATTCCGCGCGGTGCGGCCGCCGGACGGGCCGCCCGGCGGGCCGAGGTGACCCGCCTCCTCGAGCTGGTCGACCTGCCCCCCGACCGGGCCGGGCTCTACCCCGTGCAGCTGTCCGGAGGGCAGCGTCAGCGGGTGGCGTTGGCGCGGGCGCTGGCCGGCCGTCCCGAAGTGATCATCGCCGACGAGATCACGTCGGCGCTCGACGTGTCCATCCAGGGGACGGTCCTCAACCTCGTACGCGACCTGCAGCGGCGGCTGCGGCTGTCCATGCTGTTCATCTCGCACAACCTGGCCGTTGTCCGCTACGTCAGCGACATCATCGCCGTGATGTACCTCGGCCGGATCGTCGAGTGTGGGCCGGCCGACGACGTCCTGCTGGACCCGCAGCACCCGTACACCCGGGAGCTGCTGGCCGCCATCCCCGGCACGGACGCCCCGGTCGAAGCGGCCGTGGCCGACACCGAGCCGGCGGACCCGCACCACCCGCCGGCCGGCTGCCGGTTCCACCCGCGGTGCCCGATCGGCCCGCTGGTGCACCCGGATCGCCGTGCCTGCCTGGAGATCGAGCCGGTTGCCGCGGGGCACCGCAACGGCGCAGCCTGTCACTTCGCCGCCGACATTGTCGTTCGCACCGATCGGCACCAACCCGTTTGAGTCGGGCGAACGAGGAATCCCTTGCACACGACCGCGAGGCTGGACCGCAAGTCCTGCCACCAGAATCGAGGAGTAGCCGGTGACCCGACGCCAGCGCATCGACGACCTGACCGCGTACGCGGTACCCGAGCAGCCCGCGCTGTCACCGTGCGGCACCGAGATCCTCTACGTCCTACGTACCAACGATGCCGGTGAAGACAAGATCGTCCGCGCGATCTGGCGGGTCGGTACCGAGTCCGGCCAGCCCCGGCAGCTCACCCGCGGCCCGGCGGACTCCTGTCCCGCGTGGTCGCCGGACGGCACCCGCGTGGCGTTCCTGCGCGCGAAGGACGGCCCGGCACAGCTGTGGGTACTGTCGATCGACGGCGGGGAGCCCGAACAGCTGACCACCCTGCCGCTGGGCGCCGGAGCGCCGGTCTGGAGCCCGGACGGTACGCGCATCGCGTTCGGGGCCGCGGTCGATCTGCACGCCGAAGCCGACGATGACGACAAGGCTCGGGCGCGCCGCGCCGCCGCTCCGATCCAGACGGACCGGCTGGACTACCAGGCCGATGGCGCGGGCCTGCTGCGCACGATGCGCAAGCACGTACACGTCCTCGAGGTGAGCACCAAGCGGTGCCGGCAGGTCACGAGCGGCGACTGGCACGCCGGCGAGCTGTCCTGGTCACCGGACTCCAACCGGCTGGCGTACGCCGCGGCTACCGCACCGGACGCGGACCTGACGTTCTGCGCGCCGGTCTACGTCGTCGACGCGACGGCCGAGAACGCGGTGCCCGAGCAGGTCGGTCCGTCCGAAGGGGTGAGTGGGCCGGTCACGTGGACCGCCGACGGGTCGGCGCTGCTCGTCGTCAACATGTCCGGCGCGCCGACCGGCCACAGCCGGCTGCTGCGGGTGCCGCTCGACGGGGGAGCGGTCGCCGACCTGGCGGAGTCGTTGGACCGCAACGTGATGCCGGGCGGTCCGGGGTACCCGGGCGGGCTGCCGCAGCTCGTCGACGACGGCCGCGCGGTGCTGTTCTGCGTCCGCGACCGCGGCTGCACGCACCTCTACTCGGTGCCGGTCGCCGGCGGTGACCCTCGTCCGGTCGTGGCCGGCGCCGGCCGCGTCGTAGCCGGCCTGTCGGTGGCCGGCGACATGGCGGCGATCGTGCTCGCCACACCGGCGTCGCTCGGCGAGATCGTCCTCCTCGACCTGGCCGGCGGAACGGAGACCGTTCGCACCGAGCACGGCGCAACGCTCGCCGAGGTCGAGCCGTTCGAGCGCGAGGAGCGTGAGTTCGCGATCTCCGACGGTACGGTCGTGCACGGCTGGCTGGTCCGCGATCCGGCCGCTTCGGGACCGGGTCCCCTGCTGCTCGACATCCACGGTGGCCCGCACAACGCGTGGAACGGCGCCGCCGACGAGGTCCACCTCTACCACCAGGAGCTGGCCGCCCGCGGCTGGACCGTGCTGCTGCTCAACCCGCGGGCGAGCGACGGCTACGGCGAGCGGTTCTTCACGGCCGCACTCGGTGCGTGGGGCGAGGCCGACGCCAAGGACTTCCTGGAGCCGATCGACCAACTGGTCGCCGAGGGCATCGCCGACCCGGCCCGGCTGGCCGTGACCGGTTACAGCTACGGCGGGTACATGACCTGCTATCTCACCAGCCGCGACGGGCGGTTCGCCGCGGCCGTGGCCGGCGGGGTGGTCAGCGACCTGACCAGCATGGCCGGCACGTCGGACGGCGGGCACTTCCTCAGCGAGTGGGAACTGGGCGGTACGCACTGGGCCGGGCGGGACCGGTACGCCGCGATGTCGCCGCTGGCGCAGGTCGACCAGGTACGCACGCCGACACTGATCCTCCAGGGCGCGGCCGACATCCGTTGCCCGATCGGCCAGGCCCAGCAGTGGTTCACTGCCCTGCGCGAACGGGGTGTGCCCACCGGCCTGGTGCTCTACCCCGAGGCGTCGCACCTGTTCATCCTGGACGGCAAGCCATCGCACCGGATCGACTACAACCGGCGCATCGTGGACTGGGTCGAGCAGTACGCCGCACAGGCGCGTCCGCGGATCGACGTCGCGCACTGGCGGCGCCGGTTGGCCGCGCTCGCCGAACGGCATCGTGTACCAGGGGCCACCCTGGGCATCCTGCGCCTGCGGCCGGGCCAGGAGGACGAACTGGTCGAGGCGGCGTACGGCGTACTGAACAAGGACACCGGCATCGAGACCACCACCGACTCGGTGTTCCAGATCGGCTCGATCTCCAAGGTGTGGACGGCCACGGTCGTCATGCAGCTCGTCGACGAAGGCCTGCTGAACCTCGACGCGCCGATCGCCGAGGTGCTGCCGGAGCTGCGCCTGACCGATCCGGACGTGGCCAAGCGGGTGACGATGCGGCACCTGCTCACGCACACCAGCGGCATCGACGGCGACGTGTTCAGCGACACCGGGCGCGGTGACGACTGCCTGGAGAAGTACGTGGCCCAGCTCGCCGACGTCGCGCAGAACCACCCGCTCGGCGTCACGTTCTCGTACTGCAACTCGGGCTTCTCGCTGATCGGTCGGGTGATCGAGAAGCTGACCGGCGGTACCTGGGACGCCGCGGTGCGGGAGCGCGTCTTCACGCCGCTCGGCCTGACGCACACATCAACGCTGCCCGAGGAGACCCTGCTGCACCGGGTCGCGATCGGGCACGTCAGCGAGCATGGCGCCGAACCGCAACGCGCCCCGGCCTGGGGACTGCCTCGGTCGGCCGGCCCGGCCGGGCTGATCAACTCGACCGCCGCCGAGGTACTGGCGTTCGCCCGCGCGCACCTGACCGGCGGGCTCGCGCCCGACGGCACCCGGATCCTCAGCGCGGAGAGCGCCGCCGCCATGACCGACAAGCACGCCGACTTGCCGGAGAAGCACCTGCTCGGCGACTCGTGGGGACTCGGCTGGATCCGCATGGGCTGGGACGAGCGCCGGCTCATCGGCCACGACGGCAACACCATCGGGCAGTCCGCGTTCCTGCGCCTGCTGCCCGACGCGGGGTTGGCCGTCTCGCTGCTGGTCAACGGCGGGAACTCGCGCGACCTCTACGAGGAGCTGTACCGCGAGATCTTCGCCGAGCTGGCGGACATCACGATGCCGTCCCAGCTGACGCCGCCGGCCGAGCCGGTCAGCGCCGACATCACGCCGCACCTGGGTTTGTACGAGCGGGCCAGCGTCCGGATGGAGGTGCTCGCCGGCGACAGCGGACCGACCCTGCGTACCACGGTCACCGGTTCACTGGCCGCGCTCATCCCCGACCCGGTGCAGGAGTACCCGATGGTGCCGGTCGAGGAGGGCCTGTACGTCGTCAAGGAGGAGCAGGCCCGTACCTGGATACCGGTGCGGTTCTACACCTTGCCGACCGGTGAGCGGTACGTGCACTTCGGCGGCCGAGCCACCCCGAAGGTCAGCTGACATGACCGACAAGCACGCCGCCGCCGAGGCCGCCGGCGCCGCCGCGCGGGCCGCGGGCGTCGACGTCCGCGAGATCGCCGATCTCGACGGCTTCGCGGCGGTGTGCCGGCTGTACGACGAGATCTGGCGCCCCGACGCGAGCAACCCACCCGTGACCACGGAGCTGCTGCGGGGGCTGACGAAGGCCGGCAACTACGTCGCGGGCGCGTACGACGGTACGAAGCTCGTCGGCGCCTGCGTCGGCTTCTTCGGCGCGCCGTCGGATCCGTCGATGCACAGCCACATCGCCGGGGTCTCCGCGGCGGCGCTCGGCCGCAGCGTCGGCTTCGCCCTCAAGCTGCACCAGCGCGCGTGGGCGATGCACCGCGGGGTGACCGCGATCCGGTGGACGTTCGACCCGCTGGTCGGTCGCAATGCCTACTTCAATCTGGTCAAGCTGGGCGCCGATGCCGCCGAGTATCTGCCGAACTTCTACGGCGGCATGCACGACGGCATCAACGCCAACGACGACACCGACCGGCTGCTCATGCACTGGGACCTGGCCTCTCCGGCGGTCGTGGCGGCGTGCGCCGGGGAGCCCAGCCCCCGCGATGTGCGGGCCGAACGCGCCGGCGGCGCGGTGGTCGGACTCGACCGGTCCGACGACGAGCGGCCCGTGCCCGGTACCGACGACGGCCCGACGATCCTCGTCGCCGTGCCGCGGGACATCGCCGCGTTGCGGGCGGCCGAACCGGGTCGGGCCAAGGAGTGGCGACTCGCCGTCCGCGCCGTCCTCGCGCCGCTGTTGGCTGGCGGAGCGCGGGTCGCCGGCTACGACAAGACCGGATGGTACGTGGTCACGCGATGAAGCTGTCCGACATCACCGCGCCGTTCGTCCTCGACGACGGTTTCCTCCCGGTACCCACCGGACCTGGCCTTCGTCCGGATGGACAGGATCGGGAGCTGATCTCGTCAGGTACGACGAACTAGGGTGTTGTTCTGACCCCTAGCTTCGGATGGTGCTCGTCTCGGTGAACCTGCGCCCCCACGCCACCCTCGGCCGTGTGCTCGACGACCTCGGCGCCACCCTGCTCGAGCTCGTCCACGGCGACCCCGAGCGGACCGGCGATATCGGCGGCGTGGCGATCCACGACCCGCTCGAGGAGCCGGTACTGCCGCAGCACGCGCTGGTGCTCGGCGTCGGCGTGCACGAGCCGGAGGAGATCATCCGGCTGCTGCGCGTGCTCGGCCGGCACGAGGCGTGCGGGCTCGTGCTGCGGGCGCCGGTACCGGTCTCCGCCGAGGTGACCGCCGCCGCGGAGGAGTCCGGGGTCGCCCTGCTCGGGCTTACCCGGGGCGCCTCGTGGGCCCAGCTGGCGGCACTGCTGCGGTCGCTGCTCGCCGAGGGCGACGTGGGTGACGCGGGACCCGAGACGCTCGGCGGCATCCCGTCCGGCGACCTGTTCGCGCTCGCCAACGCGATCGCGGCGCTGATCGACGCGCCGGTGACGATCGAGGACCGCAGCTTGCGGGTACTGGCCTTCTCCGGCCGCCAGGACGAAGCCGACCCGTCCCGGGTGGAGACGATCCTGGGCCGGCAGGTGCCGGAACGGTACTCGCGACTGCTCGTCGACCGGGGCGTGTTCAGCGACCTGTACCGCACCGACCAGCCCGTGTACGTCGAGCCGCCGCCGGGCGGGTTGGACGACTTCTCGGTGCCCCGCGTGGCGGTCGCGGTGCGCGCCGGAGACGAGGTGCTCGGCTCGATCTGGGCCGCCGTACGCCGGCCGCTCAGCGAGGAGCGGAGCCAGGCGCTGTGCGACGCCGCCCGGCTCGTGGCGCTGCACCTGCTGCGGGTGCGGGCCGGTGCCGATGTCGAGCGCCGGCTGCGTACCGACCTGGTGAGCACGGCACTCGAGGGCGGTGTCGGGGCCCGGGAGGCGCTCACCCGGCTGGGTCTGGCCGCCCTGCCGGTCGTCGTGCTCGCCCTCGGTACCCGCGAACGGGCCGGCACGGCGCGCTCGATCGCCGCGGACGCGAGCCTCGCCACCGAACGGCAGCGGCTGAGCGACGGTCTCGCGATGCACCTCAGTGCCGTCCACCCGCGGTGCGCGACCGCGCTCGTCGGCGATGTCGCGTACGGGCTGGTACCTGTGGCCCGGGACGGCGACGGTCAGGAGTGCGCGGTCCGCATCGCCACCGACTTCCTCGACCGGATCGGCAACCGGGTACCGGCCGTCGTCGGGGTCGGCCCGGTCGCGCAGGACACCGCCGGGCTGGCCGACGCGCGCGCCAGTGCCGACCGTGCGCTGCGAGTGTTGCGCGCCGGTACCGGTGGCGGGCTGCGCGTCGCCCGGCTCAGCGATGTCCACGTCGAGTCGCTGATGCTGGAACTACGCGATCTCGTCGCCGCGCGCGGCGACCGCCCGACAGGCCCGGTCGCCAAGCTGCTGGCGTACGACGAGCAGCACAACACGAACATGGTCGAGACGCTGCGGGCGTGGCTGGACGCGTTCGGCGACGTGATCGCGGCCTCGGCGGCCGTGTACGTGCACCCGAACACCTTCCGCTACCGGCTGCGGCGCCTGTCCGAGGTCAGCGGCATCGACCTGGCCGATCCGGAGACCCGCTTCGCCGCGATGCTCCAGCTCCGCGTCATCCTGCCGTGATCTCGTCAGCGTTCGGCGACCACGATCAGGCGCCGGCTGTCCGTCGACAGTGGACCGCCGCGGTCGCCGTACCCCTCGACCCGGGAGAAACCGGCCTGCAACAGCCAGTCGCGTAGCTCGGTGAAGGTGAACAGGCGCACGAACAGCGACGTACGGCGGACCCGCCCGCCGCGCACGAAGGTCCGTTCGGTGACGACGCGGCCGGTCAGCGGATCGAGCCGGGATCGGTCGACCATCAGGTCGTCGCCCCGATAGGTGACCAGGTGTGGCAGGAACATGCGCACCAGCCAGTCGCGGTTGTTGAGGTCGATGAGGAACCGCCCGCCCGGGTGCAGCGCGGCGGCGACCTGGCCGAGCACCCGGCGGTTGTCGTCGTCGTCGAAGTAGCCGAACGCGGTGAACCAGCTCACGACCCGATCGAACCGGTCGCGGAACGGCAGCTCGCGCATGTCGCCCTGGACATAGTCCACGGACACCCCGCGGGCGATGGCGTCGCGGCGGGCCAGGTCCAGGAACATCGGTGTGGCATCGAGGCCGGTGACCTCGGCCCCGCGGGCCGCGAGCCGGTTGGCGATGCGCCCGTGGCCGCAGGCGAGATCGAGCACCCGTATCCCGGGCCGCAGGTCCAGCAGCCGCCAGATCAGATCGACCTCGGTGTCGCTCTGAGCGTCGGTCAGCACCCCGGAGTAGAAGTACAGGTAGTCCTCGTCGAACACGCCTTCCGTGTCGAAGACATCCTCGGCCACCTCGATCATGCTAGTCAGCTCGCTTCGAATCGGTGCACGGATCTGCCCTTGTGTATGTTGGCCGTAGGCGGAAGGAGATCGAGAGATGTCTTTCAAGATCATGCCGCACGGTCGGCTGCACGAGTGGGTGGCTCACGAAGAGGGTTACTTCACGACGGAAGGGCTCGACTACACCTTCGTGCAAGAGGACGGCGACTACGGGGTCCACTCTCCGCAGCGCGACGAGGCCGGCGAGATCAGGACCGGCGCGTTCGAGACCTTCGGCGCCGGTCGGGACGGCGCGAACGTCAGCTGCGCATGCCACTGGGCCACCAGCGCCGCCGCGAACGAGCGGTCCGGGCAGCTCATCCGCTCGGTGTACTCGGTCGCCCCGTGCGCCATCATGGTGCCGCCGGACTCGCCGATCCACCGTCCCGAGGACCTCGCGCGCGTTCCGGTCGGTGTCGGCTACCGCTCCGGCAGTCACTTCGCCACGCTGCAGGCGCTGGAGTCCGTGCTCGCCCGCGACGACATCGAGCTGACGTTCCAGGGACCACCCAACGAACGGTTGGACGCGCTGCTCGACCGGCAGGTCCCCGCCGGCACGATGTGGGGGGTGCCGCTGTACATCGCCGAGGCGTTCGGCTTCCGCAAGGTACTGGATACCACGTTCATGATTGGCTTCGTGGTGTCCGGGGAGGACGTCGCTCCGTCCGATGTGGACAAGTACCTCGCCGGCCTTCGGCGGGCCCAGATGGCGATCGACCTCCACCCGGAGCGGTACAAGCACCACCATCTGCGGGCGGTACCGGAGAAGTACCGGGACCGCGTCGACGTGCGCGGCTTCGGGATCGGTGAGCGGGTCGTCTTCCTGCCGTACACCCGAGAGGTGTTCGCCGAAACCCAGGAGTGGACCCAGGCCCGTGGCCTCTTCCCGAAGATCTCCGTTTCCTACGACGACGTCACCGTGGGCTAGCCGTTAGCGGCGTCGAACGATCTCCGCTCCAGGAAGTCCAGCAGCCGGTCGGCACTGCCCGGGCGGGCAGGCCGAGTCCGGTGCCGACGAGCCCGAGTACGACGGCCGCGATCAGCTTTCCTCGTCTATAGACCGAGGTCGCTCAGGCCCGGGTGGTCGTCGGGACGCCGGCCCTGCGGCCACCGGTACAACCGGTCGCCCTCGGCGATGGGTACGTCGTTGATGCTGGCGAGCCGCCGGCGCATGAGACCGTCGGCGTCGAACTCCCAGTTCTCGTTGCCGTACGAGCGGAACCAGTTGCCGGAGTCGTCGTGCCACTCGTAGGCGAACCGCACGGCGATCCGGTCGTCGGCAAAGGCCCACAGCTCTTTGATGAGCCGGTAGTCCAGCTCGCGAGCCCATTTGCGGGTGAGGAACTCCCGGATCGCGTCCCGCCCGGTGAAGAACTCGGCCCGGTTGCGCCACTGGGAGTCCTCCGAGTACGCGAGCGCGACCTTCGCCGGGTCCCGCGTGTTCCAGGCGTCCTCGGCCATTCGCACCTTCTGCACCGCGGTCTCGTGCGTGAACGGCGGCACCGGTGGACGAGACATGGCGTCAGCGTACGCGCATTCGGCGGGATGGCAGGATGGCGGCATGCTTCCCACGCTCGACCAGATCCATGCCGCCCGGAAGGCCATTGCCGGCCTGGCGATCCGCACCCCGCTCGTACGACTGGACGCGGGCATCTACCTGAAGCTGGAGAACCTGCAACCGATCGGCTCGTTCAAGATTCGCGGGGCGGCCGCGTTGCTGACCTCTGTCGATCAGGCCACCCTGGCCGACGGTGTGGTGACCGCGTCGGCGGGCAACATGGGCCAGGCCGCGGCCTGGATGGCCGCCCGGCTCGGCATCGGGTGTACCGTGCTCGTCCCGTCCACCGCGCCGGATGCCAAGGTGCGGGCGATCGAGGCACGTGGCGCGACGGTTCGCCGGGTCACCCCCGAACAGTGGTGGCAGGCGTTCCAGGACCGCCGTTTCGACGGCGTATCCGGACTGTTCGTGCACGCGTTCGACGACCCGATGGTGATGGCCGGCAACGGCACGATCGGCCTGGAGATCGCCGAGGACCTGCCCGATGTGGCGACCGTGCTGGTGCCGTGGGGCGGTGGCGGCCTGTCCTGCGGTATCGCGACGGCCCTGCGCGAGGTCGCGCCGCGGGCCAGGGTGTACGCGGCCGAGGTCGCGACCGCCGCGCCGTTCGCCGCCTCGCTGGCGGTCGGTGCGCCGACCACGGTCGACATGGCACCGTCCTTTGTAGACGGTATCGGCGGACCGGCGGTGTTTCCCGGCATGTTCGCGCACGCGAGGGAGCTCGGCATCGACTCGCGGGTGGCCACAGTGGACGAGGTCGGTGCTGCCGTACGGCTGCTGGTCGAACGAGCCAAGGTCGTCGCCGAGGGCGCCGGCGCCACACCGGTCGCGTGTGCTCTGGCCGACGCGGCACCGCTGGACGCGCCCATCGTCTGCGTGGTGTCCGGCGGGATGATCGGACTGTCCACTCTGGTCGAACTGCTTCGCGACTGAGACCGGTACCGGGTGGCAGGCGATCGCCCCGCCACCCGCGACCGTTGTCGGCTACTTCTTGCCCTTCTTGTTCTTCTTGCTCTTCTTCTTGCTCTTCTTGGCCATGCTGCTCCGCCTCCCTCCTAGGATTTCTGTTGAGCCCTCTTGGCGGCCTTGCCGGTGGGCACCGGTGGCGTGACGAATGTGGACTGCAGGAGCGCGGACAGTCTGCGCGCGAGCCGTTTCTGCGACCATCGCCGCGTGACGACGAGAGCCTCGAGGACGTCGAACGACATGAGCGCCCACAGCATGTCCGTGGCGGTCGGGACCGTCCACGGCGCGGCCAGCCGCGCCTCGGCCGCCAGCCTTTCGGCCAGGCGCCGGCAGGACCCGCGCCACTGCCGCATGACCAGATCCCAGTAGTGCTCGGCGTCCGGATCGGCACCCTGAACGCGTTGGAACGCGCGGCCGAACGGGATGAGCTGGGTGTGGCAGCGGGCCAGATGGTGGGCCCACTCGTCCAGTGCCGTCGCCGCGTCGGGCGCCTGCCACACGGACTTCAGTGACGCGGCCATTTCCGCGGTCTCGTTGACGTACTCGTACAACGCGGCGATCAGCTCGGTCCGGGTGGCGAAATGCAGGTAGACCGAGCGGCGGGTGAGTCCGGCACGCTCGGCGACCGAGGTCATGGTCAGCGCGGGTACACCGTCCTGCTCGACCAGTGCGCGAGCCGCGGCCAGCAGGGCGAGCCGCGTCCGGCGGCTGCGAGCGTTCTGCTGGGCCACTGAGACCTGTCCTTCCGACTACACATGGTGTGTAGTTTCGGAAGTATACATGATGTGTAGTTTGATGTCGTCGGCTCGAGGGTCGTCCAGTTCGGTGAAGATGGCCAAGGCGTGCCGCCAGTGTTCGTTGGCGCCATCGCGATCGCCGGCCTCGCTGAGCAGGTGGCCGAGCCCGTCGTAGGCGCTGGCTTCGTGACCCGGATCGCCGATGTGCTGGGCGATGGTCAAAGCCTCCTGGAGACACTCGCGGGCTCGGGAGGCCTCCTTCTGCTCGCGGTACAGGCGGCCCACGGCGATCAGCCTGCCCGCTTCGCCATAGCGGAAGCCGATTTCGCGGCAGATGGCGTGCGCCCGCAGTTGGGCTTCGATCGCGGCGGCGCGATCACCCAGACCCTGATGTGCGTCACCGATCATGCCCCAGACGATGGCCTCACCACTGCGGTGGCCGACATCGTGACAGATGGCTCGAGCGGTGCGGAGGTACTCCAGTGCTTCGGCGTGGCGGTGCAGGTCGTTGAGAGTGGAACCGATGTTGCCGAGTGCGGCGGCCCGTCCGTACGAGTCGTCGAGTTCTCGAAGGATGTCGTGCCCCTCCTGGAGACAAGCGATCGCCTCGTCGAGCCGCTTCAGGCTGCCGAGGATGCCGCCGATGTTGACGAGTGCGCCGGCGACTCCGCGCTGGTCGCCGATCTCGCGGCGGATGGTCAGCGCCCGTTGGCACCACTCGAGCGCTTCGACGTTGCGTCCGCCCATCATCAGTAACGTGCCACGGTTGTTGACGATGGTCGCCTGCGCCTTGAGATCGCCGAGGTGGATCGTCGCGGCTTCGGCGTCGTCGTGGGTGGCCCGAATGTCCTCGATGCCCCCTCGCAGCGCGTAGTGGACGCGAAGCGCGTGGGCGAGTTGCCACGCGTGCTGCGGCCAGCCATGAGCGGCGGCGTGATGGACCGCCGCTACCAGGTTGGCCCGTTCGACATCCAGCCACTCGAGCGCCTGCGCGGGCTCGGTGACCGGGGGAGCGCTGCTCGGTGGGTGGGTGACAGCCGACTCGACCTGGGGACGGGTGGGCTCGACGAGGTCACACGCGAGGTCGACGGTCTGCAAGTAGTAGTCGTACAGGCGGCGGAGGGCTGCCGCGATAGCGTCGGTAGGCTCTTCGGAATCGACGGTGAGACGGGCGAACTCGCACACCAGGCGATGGAACAAGTACCGTCCGGGCGTACGTTGCGTCACGAGATGCAGATCGAGCAACGACTCCAGCAAAGCTTCCGCCTTCTCCACCCGGATGTCGGCGAGAGCAGCGGCCGCGTAGGCGTCGAAGTCACGGCCCGGGTGCAGTCCGAGGAGCCGGAACAGGCGCTGCTCGTCGGGGCCGAGATGCCGATAGGAAAGAGCTAGCGCCGAGGAGACACTGCGGTCCTCGAGGGACAGTTCGACGAGCCGGTGACTCCGCTGGAGTCGGTCGGCCAGATCCGCTACTGTCCACTGTGGACGACTGGCCAGACGAGCACCGGCGATCCGAACCGCCAGCGGCAGCCGCCCGCACAGCTGCACGACACGGGCCACCGCGTCCGCATCCGCGGCGGCTCGTGGTCCGGCCACAGCACAGAACAGCGCCGCGGAATCCGAGGCAGGCAACAGGTCCAGGAAGAGCTGTGCGGCGGCATCCAACGCGGACAATCGCCGACGGCTCGTGATCAGCACCAGGCAGTCGCCGGTGCCGGGAAGCAACGGGCGTACCTGCTCGACGGCTGCCGCGTCGTCCAGCACCAGCAGCAGCCGGCGCCGCGCCGCCTCGGTACGCCACCTGGCCGCCCGTTCGTCGAGGCCGTCAGGGATCCGCTGCGTCGGTACACCGATCGAGCGCAAGAGGTAATCCAACGCCTCACTCGAATCCATCGGGTCGGCACCGGCGGTGTGGGCGCGCAGGTCCAGGAACAGCTGCCCATCGGGAAACCCGCCGGCCAGCCGGTGCGCAACGTGCACGGCCAGTGTGGTCTTGCCGATACCCGCCATACCGCCGATCGCCGAAATCGTCACCGGCCGACCCGATCGCACAGCCGCGATGATCTGGTCCACCTCGTTGCCGCGGCCGATGAAGTCGGGCAGGTTCCTGGGCAGTTGTGCCGGTTGCCCGACCGCCTGGGCCAGGATCGGCGCACGCGGTGCAGGTCCGGCGTCGTCGACCTCGTCACGCAGGATCCCCACATAGAGTTGCTGCAGGGCCGGACCCGGTTCCACACCGAGCTGTTCGCGTAGGAGCCCGCGAACCTGATGGAACTCCTCCAGCGCGTCGGCGCGCCGACCGCACCAGTACAGCGCGAGCATGAGGCATTCGCGCAGGCTCTCTCGGTAGGGGTGCTCGGCAACCACGGCGGAAAGCTCTCCGATGATGTCGCGGTGAGCGCCGAGCTCGAGGTCGATCCGGATGCGCTCCTCCAGCGCGGTCAACCGGTGCTCCTCCAGCCGGTTCGCCTCGGTCACGACGGCGGGGAGGTCCCGCGCGTCGGGATACGCCGGCCCGCGCCACAGGTCCAGGCCTCGCTGCAGGAAGGCCCGGGCGGCGACCAGGTCGGCCTGCGCGCGGGCGGCGCTCGCGTCCGACACCAGGCGGTTGAAGGTGTACGCATCCAGCTCGTCGGGCGCGACGGTCAACTGGTACCCGGACGGACCGAACACGATCCGACCGTCTTCGCCGAGAGCGCGGCGCAGGCGGTGCACGTACACATGAAGGGTTTTGTGGGCGCTCCGCGGCGGCGCACCGCTCCATAGCGCATCGGCCACGGCGTCGGCGCGTAATGGCCGTGCGGCGTTGCAAATAAGAAGCGTCAGAAGCCGCTGCAACATAGCGGTCGGTATCGCGATCGGCCGGTCTTCCCGGCGGACGGTCAACGGACCCAGCACCCCGAATTCGATCACCACCGCCCCCGAAAACGGCAGACACAGCCGAGCAATGGTCTCCCGGCGATGTGAACGCCGTCAATGGGCCGCTGAGCTGGGATTCTACCGCCGTGCAACCGGTCGCCCGGACGATCTGCCCGTCATCTGCCGAGCAGAGGAGTTCGACCGTGTCGATCGACGTTCGAGTCCGGGTTCGCGGTCCGATGCGGCGGCTGGTCCATCCGGTCACCGCGGTTGTCATGGCAAGCCTGATCGTCGGAATGCCTCTGCCGGCGCTGGCCGAGCCCGTGCTGCCACCCGGGGCATCGCTGACCGCCCCGCGTCAGGCGGTGGGCAGCGCGGCCGGCCGTGCACATGAGACGTCGACGGCCGCGACGACGGCACGGTCGGCTCGGACGGGTCGTGAGCGGGCTCGCCCACCCGTGCCGGGTGCGGTAGGCCCCGAGCGCAGGTACCCCGATCCCGTGATACCGGGGTCGGGGTCGGCACCGGTTGGTGAGCAGCGGGTGACGCTGTCGGCGAACCCGGGCCTGCCGCGTACCGTCGACGCAGGAAGTCCGATGGAGGTGGTGTCCGAGCGGACGCCACGCTCCACCGTCTTCGCCAATCCTGATGGCACGCGGACGCTGCGCATCTACGATGGGGTCGCGTTCGTGCGTCGTCCCAACGGCGGCCTGGTGGAGCTGGACACGGCGCTGCGCCCGGGTCCCGACGGTCGGCTGGTGCCCGGTGCGGCGGCGAACGTCTCGATGGCTGCACTGTCCACGGATGCGGCGGTCGGTGGTATCGGGTTCGGTCCGGACACCTGGGTCGGGTTCGGGATCCGGGACGCGATCGGCAAGCCAGCCACCATCGACGGGGCCACGGCCACCTACGCCGGGGTGCGGCCAGGGGCCGATCTGGTGCTCACCGCGACCGACTGGGGGTTCGAGGAAGACATAATCCTGCGGTCGAAGGACGCGCCGACGTCCTGGACGTTTCCGCTGTCGTTGCGGGGGCTGACGCCGGAGTTGGACACCGGCACGGGAACCGTCGTGTTCAAGGATGGGTCGGGCAAGGTGCGCGGGTTCATCCCGCCGGGGTTCATGGTGGACTCCAATGTGGACCCACGGCGGGGAACCGGCGAGCGGTCCAACAACGTGACCTACACGTTGCAGCAGGACCGCAACGGTTGGGCGGTGCGGGTCGACCTCGACGCGGCGTGGCTGCGCGACCCGGCGCGGGTGTTTCCGGTGACGGTGGACCCGGCGTTTCGGGATGACGCGGAGAGCGATGACACGTTCGTCTCGTCGCGGGAGATGGCCAACCGCAACAACTCCAGTGAGAGCAACCTGCCGGTCGGTACGTACAACGGCGGGGCGGAGAAGTCCGCGTCCTACGTGCACTTCGATCAGTTGAAGTCCACGCTGGCCAACCGGTACATCCTCGGCGCGTCAGCGAACTTCTGGAACTACTGGTCGTCCTCGTGCTCGGCCCGGCCGGTGACGGTGTACAAGGTGACCCAACCGTGGGTCGGTTCGACGACCAAGACGTGGGCCGGGCCGGCATACGATGCCGCGAGTCCACTGTCGACCCGTACGTTCGCGCATGGCCACACCAACTGCCCGGGTGGTGCGTGGGAGTCGTTCGCCTTGCCGGCCGACCGGGTGATGGGTTGGGTGCACGGTACCGAGTCGTTCTACGGGTTGACCCTGCGGGCGTCGCTGACCGACAGCCTGGGCTGGCGGCGGTTCTCCTCGGCCAACTTCAGCGACACCCCCGCGCGTCCGTTCCTGGACGTGAACTACGCCGACCAGGGCGCCCGGTACGCCTTGCCCGTCGCTGTGTTCAGCCCACCGGTGACCGCGACCAGCGCGGGTCGCATCACCATCCGCGTAACCAACTGGGGTTCGACCACGTGGACGCCGACGAACGGGTATCGACTGACGTACAAGGTACTCAACAGTTCCGGCGGGGTCATCCAGAATGGACCGCTCATCAACCTACCCGGCAATGCCGGGCCACATCAGTCGATCGACGTCCCGGTCGACGTGGCACCCATTGGCGCGTCGGGGAACTTCACGCTTCGGGTCGACATGGTCAACCCGTCGGGCGCCTCGTTCAATACGACATATGGTGTTCCGTTCGGCGACGTGCCGTTCACCATCGCCAACGGTCCACCGACCATCCTGGGAAACAACCCGCCGAACAACGCGGTGGTCGACACCCTTCGACCCACGCTGTGGGCCGACTACTACGACCCGGACAACACGCCGGCTGGCGTGCGCCGGTTCACGTACCGGATCTGCAACGGCACGCCACAGGTGCCCGTAGGCTGCCAGACGTCCGGTCAGATCTCATCCGCGACCTGGATGGTCCCGGCCGGGACGCTGGCTTGGGGAAAGACATCGTTCTGGTACGTCACCGTCTCCGACACGATTGGGTCCAGCCCGGAGATCGGGCCGCTCTACTTCACGCCATTCGTCGCGCAGCCCACCTTGACGAGCCATCTGGCCAGTGCCGGCGAGGAGAGTGAGGTACCGGGCCTGAACCCGTTGGCGGGCAACTACGCCAGTACGGTGACCGATGCGTCGGTGGCCGTGGCAGGTCCGGCCCTGGCGATCACCCGTACCTACAACTCGCAGGATCCTCGCATATCCGGGGCATTCGGCGTCGGGTGGGGGAGTCCGCTCGACCAGAAGTTGCAGGAGGAGGCGCCGGACGGCAACGTGGTGATCACGACGGAGTCGGGTCGCCGGATGCGCTTCGGTCGGAGCTCGGACGGCACCTTTGTGCCACCGGCGGGTGCAAACCTGACGCTGGTACGCACGACTGGTTCGTGGACGCTGCGCGACCCCCGTGGTTTCAAGCGAGTCTTCGACGACGTCGGGCGCCTGACGTCCGTAACGGATGGCGATGGCAGAGTCCAGTCGTTCCGGTACCACTCATGGGGCGTCCTGGATCGGATCGTGGACGAGACCAGTGGCCGTTCGCTGCGGATCACATGGTCGTCGGGCCGCGTGTCGGCGGTGTCGACCGATCCGCCGGCGGTCGGGGCGCCCGAACCGACGTGGACCTACACGTACACCGGCAACCTGTTGACGTCAGCGTGCACACCGTTGTCGGTACAGTCCTGTACGACCTACGAGTACAGCACATCCTCGCAGTACCGCTCGGTGGTGATGGACGACGACCCGGTTGCGTACTGGCCGTTCGGCGAGACGACTGGGAGCGTGGCTGAGAACGTCGTCGCCCGTACCGCGGGCAAATACGACGGGACCTACAGCAACGTCACGTTCGGGACCCAAGGCGCTCTAGGGGGCTCGACGGATCCAGCCGCCAGCTTCACGGCAAGCTCGGGCAGTTCGGTGGCGCTGCCGACCAACCTGTTCAACTCGTCCCTCGGGTACACGGTCGAGTTCTGGTACAAGGCCGATCCGGGCGCGAGCGGCGTCCTGCTCGGCCAGCAGAATACGCCATTGTCCGGCTCCCCGACGAACTCCCTGCCGCTGGTCTATGTCGGCACCAACGGCTGGCTCTGCGACGCCAACCCCGTGTCGCCCACGACGACGGTATGCGGCAACGGCACCGTCGCCGACGGGCAGTGGCACCAAATCGTCCTCACTCTCTTCAACAGCCTGGCCGAGATGTACATCGACGGTGCGTGGGACGGCAGCAGCGGCACCACCAACGGGACTCCGGCCGACCACCGGGACATGTCCTATACGTTCGTCGGTAACGGCCGAGCCACCGGCCCGACCCGGATGTACGCGCCCACCGGCCCCGTGAACTTCCCGTTCACCGGTCTGATCGACGACGTGGCCTTCTACCGCCACCCGCTCACCGCGGCTCAGGTGGCTGCGCACTACGCGGCCGGTACCGCGGCGGGCCGGCTTGTCAAGGTGACCGAACCAGGCGGCTTTGTCGCGACCCAGCTCAGCCACGACCCGATGACCGGTAGGATCACCACACTGACCGACCGGCACGGTACCGTGTGGAACCTCAGCGATCCGGTTCCGGATGACGGCGACCAGGTCGTCACGCTGTCGCCGAACACCGGCGAGTCAATCACCTACCGGTACGACGCGGAGCGGAACGGGCGCCTCATCTCGAGAACCGACACGTTCGGTCAGACGACGCGGGAGTACAACGCGGCCGGGTTCCTATCGAAAGTGACTGATCCGAACGGAAACGCAACCGTCTTCGATACCGATGCCCGGGGCAATGTGCTGGGGCGGACGACGTGTCGAGCCGTGGGCAACTGCGCGACGGAATACGCCGGCTACTTCCTCAATGCCTCCGACCCGTTGGATCCGCGTAACGACGTCCGGGTCTGGCAAGCCGACGGCCGATCGGCCTCGGCTTCGGACACGACCTTCCGAACGACGTACGACATAGACGCGGCGGGCAGAGTCACCAAGGCCACCTTGCCGAAACCAGCGGGCCAGAGCAGCGCGCCGACCGAACTGTTCAACTACACCAACGGTACCGAACCAGCCGACGGCAACACGGTTGTCTACACCAAAGCCACCCAGTCCCGTACGTTCCAGCGGGCAGACCAGACGGTGCTGTCGCTGTCTGGGGACGACAATTACCAGCAGATCACCCTGCCGTTCCCGGTGACCTTCTACGGCGCGACGTACAGCAACGCATGGGTGTCCACGAACGGCAACGTCAGCTTCGAGAACCCCGGCGAAAGCAGCTACTTCAACGTGGCCTTGCCAACGTCGTCGAAGCCCAACCTGGCCGCCTACCCGTTCTGGGACGACCTGGTCGTCGACGCCTCGGCCAGTGTCCGGACGGCGGTGACTGGTACTGCGCCGAACCGTACGTTCATCGTCGAGTGGCGCAATGTCTGTCCGTACGGCGACACGGCGAAGCGGCTCGATTTCCAGGTGGCGCTGGCGGAGTCTGGTGAGATCAGCTTCAACTACGCGGGCATCGATGCGGTGCCGTGGGAGCAGGGTGAATCCGCGACAACCGGAGTCGAGTCTGCCGACGGTCAACGGGCTACTCAGCACTCGAACCTTCAGCCCGTACTGGCTTCCGGCACCGCCGTGGTGTTCACTCCGGGCCAGGCCAGGATGCCGGCGGGTCTACTGCTGTCGTCCACCGCCACCAACGGCGGCATCGAGCGCCATTTCTACAGCGGGTCCGGCGACCGGATCCGTACCGTCGACCAGGCCGGGTTGACCACGGTGAGGACGTACGACCGGCTCGGGCGCGTCACCGCCACCACAACGTCGACGGCGACGGAGAACTTCGGTACGACGTCGTTCACGTACAACGCCGCGTCGTTGCCGGCCACGCGCACCGGGCCGGGGGTGTTGAACTCGGTGATGGGGGTGACGCATACGGCGGTGACGACATACGGCTACGACGCGATGGGCCGGATGACCACCCAGACCGTCTCGGACAGCACGGGTGGGGATGCGGCGCGCACGTGGACCTACGGCTACGATCCGGCCGGGCGGTTGATCTCGTCGAGGACTCCGGACGGTGCCACGACCACTCAGGAGTGGAACAACCGGGGTGAGACGGTGAAGGTCACCCGGCCCGGTGGCCTGGTGTCGGAGTATGTCTACGACGAGGCGCATCGGATGATCGAGACGGCCGCGACCGGTCCCGGGGTCGACCCGATGACACCGGGCGCTACGCGGCTGGTGTTGGAGTCGCGCGCCTACGATCCGGCCGGTCGGTTGGCGTCGGCTGTGGACGCCATGGGTCGGGAGACGGGTTACACGTATTACAGCGACAACCGGCTGGCCACGACGAGCCGGGTTCGCCGTGACGCCCTCGGCAATGTGACCTCCACCACCGTACTGTCCGATGTGGACTATGACCGGGCGGGTAACGTCATCCGGTCGACGGGTTTGGGTGGGGTGTCGACGACGTACACGTACGACGCCGCGGGATACCTGGCCACGTCGGTACTCGACCCCGGTGGACTGGCTCGCACGACCAGCTACACGCGCAACAAGGATGGCACGGTGTCACGCCAGACCCGGACCGGGGCGGCGTCACCGGGTCGGACCGAGAAGACCGACTACGCCTACGACACCGTTGGCCGGCTGACAACATCCACTGTGGACAATACCGGCGGCAGCCCGGCGAGTCTGGTCACCAGGTACGAGTGGAACGAACGGGGACTGCTGACCAAGCAGACCGATCCCACGGGTGTGGCCACGTCAATGGGCTACGACAAGCTCGGCAATGTCACGACGCAGACCGGGGCGCCGCGTACGACCTGGGTCAACGGCGTGCGTACCGACAATGTCGTACCGGTCTCGACGTTGGGACGCAACACGTTCGGCGAGGTGACCGACGCGCGGAACCCGGCCGGGGTCGTGAGCAGCATGGTGCTGGACGCGATGGGCCGACCGACGCAGGTGCGGCTGCCGGCATACACCCCACCGGGTGGGTCGGCGGTCAACCCGACGATCTCGACGCAGTACGACGGGCGGGGACTACCGACGCGGGTGACCGACGAGCTGGGCCGGGTCCGCACGTCGACGTACGACGTCTACGGGCGCGCGCTGACCGCGACCGAGCCGGATCCGGACGGGGCGGGACCGATGGCGGCACCGGTGTGGTCGTACGGGTACGACCGGGTCGGTGAGCTGCTGGATGCGACCGATCCGGCCGGCGCGCACCGGCTGGCGACGTACGACGACCTGGGCCAGGTCCGCACGTCGACGGTCAGCGACCGCGACACCGGGTCCACTGTGTACTACACCACCACGCTGGGATACGACACGTTCGGCAACCCGGCCACGGTGCTCAACCCGTTGGGGCACACGCTGACGCTGGCGTACAACCGCGCCGGGGAACCCACCGGCGTGACGCCGCCGACCGGCCCGGATCTGCAGGTGGCCTACGATTTGGCCGGGCGCACCGTGCGGCAGACCACCGGCGGCGCGCGGGCGGCAACGACCACGTACGACCTGGCCGGCCGGCCGACCGCACAGTCGCAGCACACGGTCACCGGTAGTGTCCTGTCACCTCCGTTGGGGACGGTCACCAATGCTTACGACGGTGCGGGCCGCCTCACGAAGCTGACCACCGCCGCCGGCCGCATCACCAACTACGGCTACGACACCGCCGGGCAGCAGGTTTCGATCAGCCAGCTGGTCGATCCGCTCCAGCCGGCCACCGCGGTGACCGTCGGACTCGGATACGACGCGCTGGGCAACCAGACGCACCTGGTCGACGGGCGCGGCAACGCCACCGATACCACATACAACACGCTGGGTCTGCCCGAGTCGGTAACCGAGCCGTCCACCCCCGCGCACACCGCGGTGGCGGACCGGACCTGGACGACGGTGTACGACGCGGCGGGACAGGCCGTGCAGGAACGGCTGCCCGGCGGGGTGGTCCGCGCCCGGACCTTCGACGGCCTGGGCCGGCTGCTCACCGAGACCGGCACCGGCGGTGGTACGACCACCGCGACCCGGCAACTGGACTACGACGCCCTCGGTCGGGTGAGCAAGGTGTCCGGCCCCGGTGGCGACACCACGTACCAGTGGAACGACCGTGGCCTGCTGTCGGCCACCAGCAGCCCGACCGGCAACGCCAGCTTCGGCTACGACGGCGCCGGACACCTGAGCACCCGTACCGACGTCGCCGGCACCGCGACGTTCACCTACGACCCAGCGGGTCGGCCAGTGACCACAGTGGACCCGCTGACCGGACGCACCATCAGCTACAGCTACGCGGCGACCGGCGAACCCGCCGGATTCACGATGGGCACCGGCGCACCGAGCCGGACCATGAGCTACGACGACCTGGGCCGGCTGGCCACCGACACCTGGCGCAAACCGGACGGCACCGCCGAGTCGAGCACCACCTACGGCTACGACCTCGACGGGACGCTGGCCAGCAAGACCACCACCGGTGTCGCCGGAGCCGGGTCCAACACGTATGGCTACGACGGTCTGAGTCGCCTCACGTCGTGGACCGGGCCGGACGGTCAACTGACCAGCTACGGCTACGACGGGGCGTCGAACCGCACCACCGTCACCACCGCGGCTGGCATCCGAACCACCGCCTTCGATGACCGCAACCGGCAGACATCGGCGACCGGCGCCGGCCAGGCCGACCAGAGCTGGGTGTGGACACCACGCGGCACCCTGGCCTCGACGACGACGAACGGGCAGACCACGTCGTACACCGTCGACGCCTTCGAACGGCTCACCCGCGCCCAGGCGCCCGGGTACACAGTGGACTACACCTACGACGGCCTGGACCGGTTGGCGCAACGCAACGGCGTCGGCTACACCTACGACGACCTGACCAACAACCCGGTCCGGTCACCCAGCTCGGCCGGGGAGGCGCTGACCTTCCGGACGCCGGACGGGACACCGGTCTCCGGCAAGACCGGCACTGCCCCCGCCCGGAGCCTGCTGACCAACCGGCACGGCGATCTGGTCGCCGCGGCCGACCCCGGTACCGCCGCGGTGACCGCCTCGGCGAGCTACGACCCACACGGTCAGGTCACCGCGTCCAGCGGTCAACTGCCGTTGGGCTTCCAGGGCGGTTGGGTCGATCCCGACACCGGGCAGGTCAACGCCCACGCCCGCTGGTACAGCCCCGGCACCGGCAGCTTCACCAGCCGCGACACCGCCACCCTGGCACCGGACCCGGTCGCCCGCGCCAACCGCTACCAGTACGCCAACGCCGCACCCACCGTCTACGCCGACCCGTCCGGGCACGACCCCGGCGGCCGCGACCCGTACGAGGACTGCTACTGGGAAGACGACGAGATCTTCATCTGCCCCGACCCCGGTGGAGGAGGAGGCGGCGGCGGAGGAAGTTCCAGCCCCGTACAGACCAAACCCAAACCCAAGAACAAGTGCACGGGCTCGTGCAAGATACCGTGGCTGCACAAAATCAGCCCGCGCAAGCCACTCGGCAGCGAGCGAAGCCAGCGGCCGCAGAGCGAGGACATCACCGGTGGCAGGCTGATCCTCATCGAACCCGAACCCGTCGAAGCGGTCCTCACCTCCTGCGACACCACCGACTGCACACCCACCCCCATGCCGCAGCCAGCACCCGGCGGGCCGGCACCGCCACCGCCGCTCGGAAACCCCAACCCCACACCAGGCCCATCACCGGCCCCACCGCCACCAGGGACTCCGTTCCCGTTCGAGCTCTTCTGCCGGATACAAAGCGCCATGAACGGGCCCCTGGCCGGATGCATCTGCCTCTACGAACCCCGCGCCTGCTGGGACGCCTTCGTCGGATTCCTCAAAGCCGTCTGGGAATGGATCGTCGCCAACCTGCCCGCCCTCATCGCGCTCATCGGGATAATCCTGGCGGCAGTGCTCTGCGAATTCTTTGCCGAAATCTGCCTGCTATTGACCGCAATAGTCTACGGAGTGGCCACCTTCGTCGGATGCCTGGCCAGCTACAACTGGCCCGCGCTAAAAGAGTGGATCCCCAAATGTTTGTTTGCCGCGTTGGTCGCCGCCGCCGGCGGCGCCCTGGCCGGCGGCAAGGTCGCCCAACAGTGGCACGAACTGTGGAAGCGAGCACGCGACTGGTGGACCAGAGGACGCGGACCCACCATACCCGGCGGACCAGGCGGACCCGCGCCACCACTTCCGCGCGACATCCTGATGGCATTCAACTGACCGTCCACTGAGGAGACACGACATGGATACCAACTTCGCCGCGATCAATATCGTGGCGTCGGATCTGGCGAGATCCATCGCGTTCTACAGACTCCTCGGCCTCGACTTCGTCATCGATGCCGACCACCCCACGCACGCCTCCGCCGAGCTTCCCAACGGCGTACACGTCATGCTCGACGCGCAGGAGGCCGTCATGCAATTCGCTCCGACATGGAGTCCACCGACCGGCAGCTCCCGCGTCGCGTTCGCCTTCGACGCACCGTCGGCCGAAGCGGTGGACGCCCTACACGCGGCGCTGGTGAACGCCGGATACGAGAGCATGCGCAAGCCGTGGAGCGCCGAATGGGGTATCCGGTATGCCACCATCCTCGACCCAGACGGTGTCCCGGCCGACATCCAGGCCTCACTCTAGGAAGGACTGATGAGTAACCGCATTCTTTCTCGGTACCGGATGCAGCCGCTCTCGGTCAGTGCGGAGAGCGCCTGACTCGCGGTGGTCCGCGCCGCGGCCATGTCCCCGGTCGCGGCGTGGACCTCCGCCTGGACCGCCATTGCCATGGCGGCGAGGTGCCGGAAGCGCCCGTCGCCGGCGGCGGCCAGCACGTCGGTGCACGCGGCGGCGGCGCGCTCGTGCTCGCCCAGGCGGAGCAGCGTGGTGGCCGACCAGAACATCGCCTCACATTCGCTGAAGTCGCCCGGACACTCGCGGGCGAGGCGAATCGCTTCCTCGTGCCGCTTCGGGTCGGCCGCGATCAGACCCTGCACCGTGTAGACGACCGGGAGGAAGCGCTGGCCGTCCACTTCGACGATGAGCGTCATGGCCGCCGTCACCGCGTCGGTGGCCGCTTCGGTGTTGCCGCACTCGAACTCCAGCATTCCGAGGTTGGCCAACGCGCAAGCCTCGGCCAGGCGGTCGGGCAACACCCGCAATGCGGACAGCACGGCGACCAGGTGCTCCCGAGCCGCGGCCAAGTCACCCTGGGCCAGCAACGCCTCGACCAGGGTCAGTTGGGCAACGGCCGCGCCGAGGGCCATGTCCGAAGTGGAGAACAGGTCCATGGCCGTCGTGGTGTGCCTGACCGCGTCGTCGAGCCGGCCGTTACTGCGCGCCAGATCGCCGAGGTTGACCCGGATGTTGCCGGCCAGGCCGGCGGGTGGCTGGAGGTCGAGGGCGCGCGTGTAGCAGTCCATGGCCCGCTCCGGAAGGCCCGAGTCGCCATAGAAGAGGCCGAGGTTGCTGAGGCTCGCGACGGCGCCTTCAGCCCAGCCGATCTCCTCGGCGAGGTCGACCGCGTGAGTCAGCAAGGTAATCGCCGCGGGGTCGCGGTCGAGCCACCAACGCGCGGTAGCCACACTCAGCCGGCCGGCGATCTGCGCCGCGATGTCGCCGGCCTCCTCGGCCAGCCGCAGCGCGAGCTCGGCCGCCGTGAGCCAGTCGGACATGAGCAGCCGGATACCGAAGTAGCCGCGCATCGTGTCGGCCAGCCGCCAGGCGGTCTCCGGCTCGCCGTCGTCGTCGGCGGTCGCGATCGCGGCGAGGAGGCTCGGGCGTTCCGCATCCAGCCACGCGATCGCGTCGGCATTGGAGACGAACAGCGACGGCTCCGCGTCGGGTCCGCCGGGCAGGCGCAGCATCTGCGGGTAGGCGACCTGCGCCGCCGCGGCGCAATGACGTAGGTAATGCGCGTAGAGGCGGCGGCGGGCGGCCAGGCGCGCGGACAGTGGCTCGACCGACTCGCACACGCCGAGGGCGTACCGATGCAGCAGGTCGTGCATCGCGAACCGACCGCCCGGCGTCGGTTCGATCAGGTGGGCGCGCATGAGCCGCCGGAGGTCGCCGTCGACCTCGGCCGCGGCGGTGGCGGCCGCGGCTGCCGGGCTGAAGTCTGGCCCGGGAATCGTGCTCGTCAGCCGGAACAGCCGCTGCCCGGCGGCGTCGAGGCGGTGGTACGAGTGGTCGAAGGCGGCCCGCGGGCCAGCTCCGGCGTCGTCGTCGAGGTCGAGCGCGGCCGGCCATACCGCGTCCTGCACCTCGGTCACCATGGCCTCGACGGTCGTGTGGCGGCCATCGGTGAGGTTGGCGGCGACCACCCGCAACGCGAGGGGCAGGTGACCGCACAACCGAGCCAGCTCCGCCGCGTGCTTTGGGGCCGCGGCGACCTCGGGGCCTGCCATCCGGGCGAGCAGCGCGACCGCGTCAGGGCCGGGCAACGGGCCGAGCGTGATGCGATGGGCGCCGTCCCGGGCGACCACGCCGGCGAGGCGCTGCCGGCTGGTCACGATGACGAGTACGCCCCGGCCGCCCGGCAGCAGGTCACGCACCTGGTCGGCGTGGTCGGCGTTGTCGAGAACGACCAGCAGCTGGCGGTTGGCGACCGTACTGCGGTACACGGCGGCCGCCATCGGGACGTCGACCGGGATCTGCGCGGGTGTCACACCGAGCGACCGCAGGAGCGAGGTCAGCGCGTCGATCGGCAGCATCGGCGGATCAGCCGAGTAACCGCGCAGGTTCACGTACAGATGGTCGGCGCCGGTTCTGTCCGTCCACCGGTGTCCCCAGTGGACGGCCAGTGCGGTCTTGCCGACACCCGGTCCGCCGGTGATCAGCAGTGGGGCCGACTCACCGGCTCGCACGGCCCACGCATCCATCTCGGCCAGCTCGGTGTCGCGACCGGTGAAGTGAACGACATCGGGCGGCAGCTGAGCCACTGTCGGTCCGTCGGCGGCCGACGCGATCGCGATACCGAGGTACCGGCCCGGATCGTGGCCGCGGACGATCGCCAGGTACGCCTGCTGCAGCGGCTCGGACGGTGACAGGCCGAGCTCCTCGGACAGCGCTTCACGACCCTCGTGATAGCTCGCGATCGCGTCTGCCGGCCGGCCCGATCGGTACAGCGCGGTGATGTGCAGACCGCGGAGGCGTTCCCGCATCGGCGATTCCACGAGGCATTCGCCGGCCGCCGTCGCCGCCTCGCGATGCTCGCCCAGCACCAACGTGGCGTGGATCAGGTCTTCGAGCGCGCTCAATCGCAGCTCGGTCAGCCGAACGATCGTCGGTCGCAGCCGGTCCACATCGGACACATCGGCCAGGGCGGCGCCGCGCCACTGATCGAGCGCGGTGGCGAGCAGCTTCCGGCCGACGGTCGTGTCGCCCGCCGCGATCGCGCCGCGGCCTTCGGCGATGAGGTCCTCCGCCACTGTCGAGTCGACCTCGTCGCGGCTGACGTCGATCCGGTACCCGTGCGCGTCCCGGACGATTCGCGTCTCGCCCACGACGCGACGCAGTCCGTGAATGTAGACCTGGAGGTTCTTGGCGGCGGTGCGCGGTGGAGCCTGGCCCCACACGGCGTCGATCAGCGTGTCGGCGGAGACCGGCCGGTTGGGCTGGCTCAACAGCATGGCGAGCACGACACGCGCCTGCCGGCCACCGAGCTGGACCGGATGGCCGCCACGGGTAGCGGTGAGAACGCCCAGCACGCCGAAGCGCATCGATGCCGTCACCGGCGCCTCCCTCCCGTCGCCGGTCACCTTACGACATTCCCGTTACGCGCCGCAGCCTGCGCATAAACCAACGTCATACCGGAGCCAAACCGCGTTGTCCGATTCTCTGCCGGTGGTCGGCACGCGCCGGCTGTGCTCGCCGTCCATCCGCGGGCGGTGAGCTTCCGCGACGGGGGAGGGCATTGTGCTATCGACTCGACGGATCGCGATCGCCGCCACGATCGGCCTGCTCGTTCAGTCGTTGGTAGGTTCCGGCCTCGCCTCAGCCGCCGGCGGCACGCCCGCGCAGGACGAGGCCGGTGCCCTCGCGGCTGCCCATACCGGCGGCCAACGTGTCGAGCTGCTGGGTCGCCGCACGGAGACGGGTCAGGTCTTCGCCAACCCGGACGGCACCTTCACGCTCCAGGAGCACCTGCGCCCCCACTGGGTAAAGCGATCCAACGGGGTATGGGTGGACGCCGACCCCACGTTGCGACGCAGTCCGGACGGCACGGTCTCGCCGGTGGCGACAACGGTCTCGATGACCTTCTCCGGTGGCGGCCACGCACCGATGGCGACCATGTCGAGCGCCGCCGGGACGATGTCGCTCACCTGGCCGGCCGCCTTGCCGGTACCGGTGCTCGACGGCAACGTGGCCACCTACCCGGAGATTCTGCCCGGGGTGGATCTGCGCATCGTCGCCGACGTCGACCGGTTCACCCACATCTTCGTGATCAAGAGTCGGGCGGCCGCGCGGAGCCCAGCCGTCCGGCGGCTCACGGTCGGGATCGACCTCGGCGGGCTGCGCCTGCGGCCCGGGGCAGGCCAGGCACTCGAAGCCGTGGATGCCAGCGGGACCGCGGTCTTCCGCGGGTTGTCGCCCTTGATGTGGGACTCGACCGACAAGGTCGCCGCGGCCAGGGGCATCGCCACCGACCCGAAGCAGGCGCCGGTGGCGGCCACCCTGTCGGGCGGCTCGCTGGTGCTCGAGCCGGACCCGGCCATGCTGGACGATCCGAAGACGCCGTTCCCGCTCTACATCGATCCGGAGTGGACACCGGTCAGCGGCCCCAAGAGCCATTGGTCGGTGCTGCGGCAGAGCGATCCGAGCACGTCGTACTACGACCGGAGCTCGATCGCGTCCTCCGACAGTACCTACGGCATGATGCGGGCCGGCTTCAACGACTTCGAGGGCCCGACCTACCGCGACCGCTCGGTGTGGCAGATGAACATCTCGGCGGTGCGGTACATGCACATCAACACCGCCAAGTTCGTGCTCACCCAGCAATGGTCAGGCGCTGCCTGTACGGACGGTACCAAGCGATGGACCGATCTGCGCCACCTCAACTCGACCTTCAGTTCGTCTACCACCTGGAACACGTCGTGGAACTCGAACGGATCGGGTTGGGGCGCCACGCTGTCATCGTCGGCGGCGATCAAACGGGCCGGCTACAGCTGCAAACCGGACCGGGTGGAGTTCCCGGTGACCGCCCAGGTAGCCGCCGACGCCGCCGTCGGCAGCAACTTCCTATGGGTCGGACTGAGGGCGCGCAGCGAGACCGACAAGTACTCGTGGAAGCGGTACAAGAACGACGCGTTCGTGGAAATCACGTACAACCGGTACCCGAACGCTCCCGCACCCGTCGCCGGCGCGGCCACCGACGGCAAGCCGTGCGCCACCGGTACCAGCCGGCCGTGGGTGACCACCGGCACGCCGACGCTGGCAGCCAAGCACTCCGATGCCGACAACGGACAGGCGACACTGACCACGCGCTTCTACTGGTGGCCACTTGGCGGCACGCGGCCGGCGGACACCGCGACCACCGGCGTGAAGGACTACCCCGGCTCCAACGGCGCCAACGCCACCCCGACCCTGCCGGCCGGTCAGGTGCTCGACAGCACCACGTATGTGTGGCAGGCCCGTACCTTCGACGGGATCGACTGGGGGCAGTTCTCCGCACCGTGTGAGTTCACCGCCGACACCGACCCCCCGAACAAACCGTCCTCGGTGACCGCCGGCTTCTACAACGCCTCGACGAGTACCGGTGGGCCGGGCATCGCGGACACCTTCACCTTCAATCCGCCCGCGACCGGAGCGAACGAGGTGACCGGCTACATCTACGCCCTCGACGGCGGCATCAACCCGGCGGCCGGCGTGTCGGTCGACACCGTCGACCCGAACACGTTCGTCGGTACCGCGTCGATCGCGCCGACCCACGACGGCACCACGGCGTTGAACGTCTGGACGAAGGACCGGGCCGGCCGTCCCTCCGACGGGTACGTCACGTTCACGATGCAGGTCTCGCCCGGTGGGCTCGCGGCCGAGTACACGTTCGAGGGCGCGAGCCCGACCGCGGACGTGACCAACCACGGGAACAACCTGGCGAGCCTCCCGGCCGGAGCGACCATTGTGGACGGTCGAACGAGCTCCGCGGCCGACCCGAACAAGGCGTTGTCGTTGAACGGATCCGGCTACGCCGAGACCGCCTCCAGCCCGCTCGAGTCGGTGGCGAACGGCAGTCCGGTGAACGTCCGTACCGATGCCAACTTCACCGTCTCCGCCTGGGTCAGGATCTCCTCCGCCGGTACCGTCGACCAGACGGCGGTAGCCATCAACGGCACCAACACCGCGGCCTTCGTGCTGGGCTACGGGTCGGAGAACAAGTGGGTCTTCCGGATGGCCGAGTCCGACCTGGCCACGCCGCAGGTACGTAGCGCGGTGTCCAGCGCCGCCCCGACGACGAACAAGTGGACCCATCTCGCCGGCACATACGACGCCACCACCAAGAAGCTGACGTTGTACGTCGGTGGCGTTGCTCAACCCACCACCGCGACGTTGACAACCGGCTTCAACGCGACGAAGAAGCTGTCGATCGGCGCCCAGTCGATCGGCACCACCCACCCCAAGCCGCTGACCGGCGCGATCGACGATGTGCGCTTCTACAACAGCATCGTCAACCCGGTGGAGATCCAGCGGCTCGCGGCGCCCCGCAAGCCCGTGGTCACCGTTCTTTCCGCTGTACCGGTTCCCGTGGGTACCGGTCCGCAGGTGAAGTTCGACTCACTGGGCGACACGAACGTGACGGTCTTCCGGCACAGCCTGAACTTCCCGCTGCCCAACCTGACCAACAACGCGGTCGGCGGCGCCTACACGCACACGTACCCGGCCGTGACCACCGCTAGTACGCAGACGATCCGAGCCCGGGCACAGGACGCCAACAACCTGCAGAGCGACCTGGTGACGGTCACCGTCCAGTCCATCGCCAGCACGGTGTCGCTGACCGGCGTGATTACCGATGCGGCGGGCAACCCGATCCCCGGTGCCGCCGTATCGCTGAACCCCGGCGGTCTCACCACGACCAGTGCCGCGAACGGCTCGTACTCGTTCACCGGCTTCACGGCGGGTACCTACACGGTGTCCGCGGTGGCTGGAAACCGTTGCGCGGTAACCGGAAACACCGACGTAGCCGTCAACGGCGCGACAACGGTGAACCTGGCGCTGGTCGCGCAGGTCCGCGACGCGTTCGGGTACAGCTGCGGCGACGGTACCGGCGGCTACACGAACGCGACCACGCTGCTGCCCATCTCGGGAGACGAGGGCATCACGCAGGTGTCGCTGCCGTTCACCATGCCGTTCTACGGCCAGCCGACCACGGCCGTATGGGTCGACGTGAACGGCCTGGTGCTGGCGGCCAACCAGACCCATCCGCACGCGGACGACGCCGCCGCGCTGCCGAACCCGTCCGCTCCGAACAGCGTCATCGCACCGTACTGGGCCGACCTGGAAATCGACTCGAGCTCGGGTGTCTACACGCTCGCGAGCGGAAGCGCGCCCAACCGCTCGTTCACCATCGAGTGGCGCAACGTCTTCCCGCACGGCGACCCGGCGCACAGGTTCGGCTTCGAGACGGTACTCCGCGAGAACGGCGCCATCAGCTTCGCGTACACCGGAATCGGCGATCCGGTCGAGGCCGGCGCGAACGCGGTCGTCGGCATCGAAAGCCAGGGCGGGTACGCCGGCCTGACCTACCTCGCCGACGAAGCGGCGCTGATCAGCGGCGGCTCGGTCACGTACTCCTACCCGACCAACCCCGGTACCCTGCCCAGCGCGACCATCAGCGGCACGGTGACCGCCGGCGGTGCGGCCGCGGCCGGAACGGTCGTGATCCTCGACCCGATCGGGCTGAGCACGGTCACCGACGCGACCGGTAGCTACCGCTTCGACGCGCTGGCCGACGGCGCCTACCACATCACCGCGCAGACCTGTGCCGAGTCGGCATCTGCCGACGTCACGATCGCGGGCGGCTCGGTGGTCAGCAACCTGGCCATCGCTCAGGGCCTCGACGCATTCGGCTACGTGTGCAGTGTCGCCTCGGCGCCGTGGATCCCCGCCGACACCACGGTCCTGCCGCTGTCCGGCGACGACCAGAGAATCCCCGTCACACTGCCGTTCGCGGTGCCCTTCTACGGACAGAGCATCAGCAACGTGTGGGTGGAGACCAACGGGATCGTCTATTTCACCCAGCCCGTCGGCACGTACCCGGACAACCCGGCGCTGCCGACGGCCGAGCCCACCGGATTCGTCGCTCCACTGTGGGACGACCTCGTCATCGGAGCCACCGGTAGCGTGCGGACCACGACCATCGGTACCGCGCCGAACCGGCAGGTGGTCCTCGAGTGGCGTAACGCCTCGTTCTTCACCGACTCCACGACGTTCGTCAGCTTCGAGGTGTTGTTGAGTGAGAACGGCAAAGTCACCTTCAACTACCTGGGCCTGACCAACGATCTGGGCCGCGGGGCCGCCGCGACGGTCGGCATCGAAGGTACCGACGGCACCTCGTACCTGTCGTATCTGCACGACGAGCCGAAGCTGTTGGATGGCGAGGCTGTCACGTTCACCTATCCGGGTACTCAGGGCGTGGGCCTGGCCACGCTGTCGGGTGCGGTGACGGTCGGGGGCGCCGGCGTTGCCGCCCCACTGACCGTGCTGCTCGCTCCGAGTGGACTGCGAACGGTCACGGACACCCTGGGTCGGTACCAGTTCGTCGGCCTGATGCCCGGCACCTACACGGTGACCGCGTACCACTGCGGCAGGTCGGCGGCTTCGGCGCCGACGGCGGTCAACACCGATGTCACCGTGCCGACGCTGAACATCGCGGCCGCCACGGGATCGTCCGGCAACTACAGCTGCGCCGAAAACACGGCCGCTTTCGTACCGGGTGACACGCAGGTGGTCCTGAGCGGCGACGACGTCGGTGTCACGGTCACCACGCCGTTCCCCATCACCGTGTACGGCACGACGAGCAGCACCCTCTGGTTGAGCAGCAACGGAACCGCGCACCCGGCCGACCCGGGCACCTGGGTGCCCGACCGGACGGCGTTCCCCGACGCGGCCGCGCCGAACAGCGTCGTGGCCCCGTTCTGGGACGACCTGATGCTCACCGGCTCGGCCAGCATCTTCACCAAGACGACCGGTACGGCGCCGAACCGCCAGTTCGTCGTCGAGTGGCGCGATCCATCGTTCTGGAGCGACTCGACCAGCCATGTGACCTTCGAGGTCGTGTTCTCGGAGAACGGCCAGATCTCCTATCGCTACGGCACCTCGAGCAACCCCCTGGCACAGGGCTCCACCGCCTGTGTCGGCTTGGAGAACGCCACCGGCACGGTCGGCTTCACGTACGGATGCTCCGTGCCTGTGCTCGTCAGTGGTCGCGCCATCACCTTCACGCCGGTCGCCTGACGGCACATCACGGGAGGACAAGCAGATGAGACTCGTAACCGCCGCGGTTGTACCGGTGTTGGTTTTCAGCGGCCTGACCGTGCCGGCCAGTGCGGCCACGCCGCAGCCGTACCGGCCCGCTCCGCCCCAGACGATTCCAGCGGTAGCGACCCGTGATGTCCCTCCGGTCGCGGTAGCGGCGCCGCGTCCGGCGGCCGAACCCAGCCGGCCTGCCCCCGTCTGGCCGGCGGCCGGCGTCGCCCAGGTGACGCTGGCGGCGACCGGCGTCCGCGAACTCGGCGAGGCAGCGCCGCTGGTCCAGGCCGGCAGCCTGCCCGTGTCCGTGAGTCGGGGCGCCGGATCGCCGGGCCGGGCCACGGTGACGGTTTTCGACCGCGCCCGCGCCAGGGCGGTCGGTGTCGATGGCCTGATGGCGCGGGTGGCGTCGGCCGACGGTACCGGGCTCACCGGCGACGTGGGAATCTCCATCGGATACGGCTCGTTCGCCACCGCGTACGGCGCCGACTGGGCCACCCGGCTGCGCCTCGCGACGCTACCGGACTGTGCGTTGACCACGCCCGGCCGCCCCGAGTGTGCGGCAAAGCCACTTGCCTCCCGCAACGACGTCACGACCCAAACGGTCTCGGCGACGGTACCGGTGGGCGCGTTGGTGGTCACCCTTGCCGCGTCCTCGGGCGGCGCCGGCGACTACACGGCAACGAGACTCCAGACGTCGTCCACCTGGGGGTCCGGAGGAAACTCGGGCAACTTCTCGTGGTCGTACCCCATGCGGGTGCCACCGTCGGTCGGTGGCCCGGCACCGGCAGTGTCGCTGGCGTATTCCTCGCAGAGCGTCGACGGCATGACCGCGGCCAACAACAACCAGCCCGGCTGGGCCGGTGGCGGGTTCGAGTTGGCGCCCGGCGGCTCCATCGAGCGGCGCTACAAGCCGTGCAACGACGACAAAGCCAACGGCAACAACGCATCGCTCGACACCGGCGACCTGTGCTGGGCTACCGACAACGCCATGCTGTCGCTGGCCGGGCACTCCGGCGGTCTGATCTACAACGCGACCGAACAGCGCTGGCACCTACGCGGCGACGACGGTACCCGCATCGAGCGGCGCACCGGCGCGACCAACGGCGACGACAACGGCGAGTGGTGGGTGGTCACGACGACCGATGGTACGCAGTACTGGTTCGGCCGCAACCGCCTGCCCGGCTGGAACGCGACCGTCGGAGACACCGCATCGACCTGGACCGTGCCGGTCTACGGCAACCACACCGGAGAGCCGTGCAACGCCGCGACGTACCCGGCGTCGAGCTGCCCCCAGGCATGGCGGTGGAATCTCGACTACGTCATCGACATGAACGGCAACAGCATGTCGTTGTGGTACGGAACCGACATCAACAAATACGCCGCCAACAAGGACACGGCGCACCCGGTCACCTACGTACGGGACGGTTGGCTGAAGAAAGTCGAATACGGCACCCGTTCCACCAAGGATCTGGCCACCGACCCAACACAGAGCACGGCCGCGGACTCCATCATGACGACCGCCGCCCCCATGGAGGTCGAGTTCGTCCCCGACAACCGGTGCCTGTCCGGGTGCACGACGCACGACGCGGCGCACTGGCCGGACGTGCCGTGGGATCAGGAGTGTCTCGGTACGACCTGTCTGGTCGCCAGCCCGACGTTCTGGACCACCAAGCGGCTGAAGCAGGTCATCACCAAGGTGCGGAACGGCGGGTCGTACCGGGCCGTGGAGACGTGGACGCTGACGCACTCGTACCCGAACCCCGGTGACGGTACGCGGGCCGGCCTGGAGCTCGACCGGATCGCCCACGCGGGTGGCGCGGACACGGTACCCGACATCACGTTCGCCTATGTGCAGAAGAACAACCGGGTCGACCCGGTCGCGGCCGACTCGTTGCCACCGATGAACTGGTTCCGCGTCAACAAAATCACCACCGAGACCGGCGCCACCATCTCGGTGACATACTCCGAAGTGGACTGTGTCAAGGGTACGAAGATGCCCAACGCGTCGGCTCTGGAAAACAACACGTACCGCTGCTACCCGGTGCGCTGGAAGCAGCCCGGGGCCAGCAGCTCGAAACTCGAGTTCTTCCACAAGTACGTGGTGATGGTGGTGCGCGAGGCCGACATGACCGGCGGAACACCGCCCTTCGGCAGCCCCGAGGTCGAGACCACGTACACCTACCCGACCGACGCGGCCGCGTGGCACTACACCGACGACGACGGCCTGATAAAGGACGAGAACAAGACATGGTCGGTGTGGCGCGGCTACGCGATGGTCGAGAAGACGGTCGGCAAGGCCGGTACCGGTGATGCCCGGCAGTACACGAAGACGTCGTACTACCGCGGTATGCACGGCGACCATCTCCCGTCGGGCACCCGCCCGGCCGTGTTGATCGCGGTCGACATGAACGGCGACGGTGACACCGCAGACGCGGGTGTCGACGTACCGGCGATCAACGACGAGGACGCGTTCGCCGGAATGATCCGCACGGCGGTGACATACAACGGCCCGGGTGGCGCGGAAGTGTCATCGGAGGTCAATCAGGCATGGATGTCGGCGCCGACCGCGAGCCGTACCATCGGCGGAGTCACGGTCCACGCGCGCTTCGTCGACATGCAGGAGCGCCACGCGCGGATTGCTCTGGACCACGCGCCGGGCTGGCGTACCACGTCCAGCCGGGCGACGTTCGACGGCTATGGGATGCCGACGCAGGTCGACGACTTCGGCGACGACTCGACTCCGGCCGACAACCAGTGCCGGACCATGGCGTTCACCCGCAACACGTCGGCCTGGATCCTGTCGACCGTCATGGAAGAGAACGTGTTCGCGCTGTCGTGCGCGGGCGCGAGCAACCCGGCGACACTCGTCGAGGCCGACCTGGTCAGCAACGTCCGCACGAGTTACGACGCCCTCGCATGGGGGACCGCACCGGTGAAGGGCATGGCCACCCGGGTGGCAGCGGCTACGGCGTGGAGCGCTGGCAGCCCGACCGATCAGGCCGTCACCAGGTTGGTCTACGATGCCCAGGGTCGAGTGATCGAGTCGTACGACGCGCTCGACCGCAAGACAACCACCGCGTACACGCCGGCCACGGGTGGGCCGCTGACCCAGACGGTGGAGACCACGCCGAGCCCGTTCCTGTTCACCACCACGACCATCATCGATCCGGCGTACGGACTTCCGACGAGCGTGGTCGACGTCAACGGCAAGCGGACCGAAACCGCGTACGACGGCTTCGGCCGCGCCACCGCCTTCTGGCTACCCGGTCGCGACAAGGGCACCGAGACGGCCAACGTGTCGTTCGGCTACAAGATCTACAACAACAAACCGTCGGCGGTGATCAGCAATTGGCTCAACGCGGTCGGCGGTTACACCACCGCGTACACGCTGTTCGACGGTCTGCTGCGGGATCGGCAGACGCAGGTCCCGTCCCCGGCCGGTGGTCGCATCGTGTCAGACACCTTCTACGACACGGCGGGCCGGGTGCTGCGAACCTACGGCAGCTACTACGACGACCGCGGTGGGCCGGGCGAGGCTCTGGTGAGCCCGACCGACCGGCACGACGTACCAACCCAGAACTACAACGTCTACGACGGCGTAGGCCGGGTGACGGACGCGATCTTCGATCCGTACAACAATGGTGAGCGCTGGCGCACCCACACGGTCTACACCGGCGACCGGACCGATGTGACGCCGCCGGCCGGAGGCACCGTGACGTCGACGTTCCACGACGCGCGGGGCAACACGACCGCGTTGTGGCAGTACGGCTACCCGACGGCGACCGACAAGGTCAGCACGACGTACACCGTCGACCGGCGCAACCGTCCACTGCGGACCACCGACGCGGCGGGAAACTATTGGGAGTACACCTACTGGCTCTCCGGTGACGTGAAGGCGGTGCGGGACCCCGATTCCGGTACCGTCACCAAGGTCTACGACAAGGCGGGGCAGCTGACGTCGACCACCGACGCGGCCGGTACCACGCTGGCGTACACGTACGACAACATGGGCCGGAAGACCGCCGTGTACCAAGGGTCGGTGGCGGCGGCCAACATGCGGGCGAGCTGGGCCTACGACACCGCGCTCTTCGACGGTACGGCGGCACCGGTGAAGGGTCGCCCAGCATCGTCGACGCGGTGGACCAATAACGGAACGACCGGCTACACCAACGCGGTATCGGGCTACGACAGCGGGTACCGCCCGACCGGTACGACCGTCACGATCCCGGCCAGCGAGACCGGCCTGGGTGGCAGTTACACCTACTACAACACCTACCGGGTGGACGGCAGCCCCGAGTCCGTAGTCCTCCCGAGCGGTGGCTCCGACCTGCCCGACGAGGCGGTCACCATCGGCTACGAGCCGACGCTCGGCCTGCCCTACAACCTCACCTCCATCGACAACATCGGCGAGTCGAGCCTCGTCTCGGCGACTGTCTACGATGCACTGTCACGACCGAGCCAGTACACGCTCTATCGAGGCATGTTCTCCGGTACCGGATCCCGGGTGTGGTTGTCGTACACGCGTGAGCTGGACACCGGCCGGCTCACGGGAATCAGCACCAGCAAGGAGACCGGTACGCCGAATGTCGTGTCGAATCTGAACTACACGTTCGACAACGCCGGCAACATCACCAAGGTGGCCGACACGGTGACCGGTGACAACCAATGCCTCGCTCACGACGCGTTGCGCCGGCTGACCGAGGCCTGGACGCCGGCGACCGCACCATGCACCACCGCACCGTCGACCGCAAACCTCGGCGGGCCGGGCAAGTACTGGACCACCTGGTCGATCGACGCGGTGGGCAACCGGACCCAGCAGGTCGGGCACCCGACAGTGGTCGGTGGGCCGACCAACACGACGACGTACACCTATCCGGCGGCCGGTGCCACCCAACCGCACACGGTCACGGCGACCGCGGGTGCAACCGTCGGCGCATACAGATACGACGCCAACGGCAACACGACCTGCCGGCCGGCGACCGCGTCGAACACGTGCCCGACTGGTACCGGCAGCCAGGTGTTGACCTGGGATCCGGAAGGACACCTGGCCACCAGTCAGGACTCGACCGGCACCACAAGCTACGTGTACGACGCCGATGGCAACCGTCTACTGCGTACCGATCCGACCGGCAAGACGCTCTACCTACCGAACCAGGAGATCCGGGCCAGCAACGGTAACAGCACATTGCGCGGCACGCGGTACTACAGCTTCAACGGGGTGGCGATCGCCAGCCGCACCGCCACCGGGTTGTCGTGGCTGGCCGACGACCACCAGGGCACCGCGTACATCGCCATCGCGGAAGGCACGCAGGCGGTGACGATCCGGCGGCAGACGCCTTTCGGGGCGCCGCGCGGGACGGTACCGCAGTGGGTCGACAGCAAGGGGTTCGTGGGTGGAACGGTGGACAACACCGGCCTGACCCATCTGGGCGCCCGCGAGTACGACCCGGCCCTGGGTAAGTTCGTCAGCGTCGATCCGGTGTTCGACCGAACCGACCCGCAGTCGATGAACAACTTCGCATACTCGGGCAACAGTCCGGTCACGTTCACCGATCCCGCCGGCACGATGCGGTGCATTCACCACGAGGAGTGCGACGAGTACGGCGCCTCGCCGAACCCCCCACAGAAGCCGCAGCAGCCACCGAAGACGCTGCACTGTGGCGATCCGGGTTTCGTCGGGCCATGCCCCGGTCACGCCCCGAGGTGTGGCGACGCGAAATTCGTCGGACCTTGCCCCACTCAGGCGCCGAAGTGCGGTGACCCACACTTCGTCGGTCCCTGTCCAACGGTTCACAAGCCACACACAGAGAAGCATTCAGACAAGCCACACCGCAAGCTTTCCCTGATGCAGAGGTTCACGGTCGGGGCGGTCACCTTTGTCATTCATACCGGAATTCAATATACGTGCATGGGCCTCATCACCACATACACCGGCCCTCTCAGCGGCGCGATTTGCGGGTTCATAGCCGGAGCGGTAGCCGAGGGCGTCAAGTACCTTCTCACCGCATTCATGACCGGCGAGAAAATCAATGGCCGCGAATTCCTGAAGGAAGTACTCCTCGGTGCCGTCAGAGGAGCTGTAACGGGCGCCGTCTTTGCGGCGATCGGCCAGCAGCTGCTAAGAATCCTGGAAAACGGCGTATTTGCCAGGGTTCTCGGTCCCAACGCGCCAATGCCTGAAGAAGCAATCACCGACGGCGCTGAAGCAACGATGAACGGCGTGACGAGCATCGGGAGCGCTCTGACCAGCCATTGACAAGTTCCGCCATGTCGGGCCCGGACGTGCCCCGCACGCGCCTGCGCATGCGGGTGCACGTCGTGTCCGGTACCGCTCGGCTGCGACGCGTCGTCACGCCGGCGGCGCCGCTCTTCCATCGCAACCGATGGCAACGGCACGCCTGAACGGCCGGCTACTCTCGCGTTTGCTCGCGTGGGGCGGGTACACCCTGGGTTGCGCCACGGTCCGCGACGAGCGCATCGCGGATCTCCGTCAACAGCCGGACCTCCTCGCTGGGCGCCGAGGGCTCCGGCTCCTCGCCGCGGCTACGTCGCTCGGCAAGCTTGTTCATCGGCAGCACGATCATGAAGTACAGCGCCGCGGCGGTCAGCATGAACGCGATCACGGCGTTGAGGAAGGCCGCCCAGTCGAACTGCTGCCCGGCAACCTGCCAGGTTCCGGCGAACTGCTCGCCGCCGGAGATCAGGCGGATCAACGGTTCCAAGAACGACTTCGTCAGCTGGGTGACCAGGCTGTTGAAGGCCGCACCGATGACCACGCCCACGGCGAGGTCGACGACGTTGCCGCGCAGGATGAAGTCCTTGAAGCCCTTCAGCATCAGCACATCATGCCTTGTCCTTCGGCCGCTCGAGTGGTATTCAACAATTGTTAGTCAACCTACCTAACCGAAGGCGGGACGACGATGAGACGAATCCTGTGGCTGCTCGTGCTGGTCGCGGCGACCACCACTGCTCCGGTACCGGCCCACGCCGCCGTGAACTCGGCGTTCATCCGGGCCAACCAGGTCGGCTATCCGACAACCGGCCCGAAGCGGGCCTATCTGATGGCGAGCGCCGCCCAGACCGGTGCCGCGTTCGCGGTCAAGAACAGCTCGGGCGTGACTGTCTACAGTGGAACTGTGGGGGCCAGCCTAGGCTCCTGGAGTTCCGCCTATCCCGCCGTCCACCCGATCGACTTCGACCCGGTGACGACCGCCGGCACGTACACCATCAGCACATCCGGCTCGGTGCCCGCCACGTCGCTCCCGATCACCATCGCCACCCCGAACAGCCTCTACACCGGCGCGCTCGTCAACGCCCGCCGGTACTACGAGGTCCAGCGCGACGGGCCGAACTACCTCCCGTCTGCGCTGCGTACCGCGCCGGCGCACCTCAACGACCTGAACGGGAAGGCGTACCTGACGCCCAAGGTGAACTCCTCCGGCCGCTTCTCCGGCGATCTCATGCCAACGGGTGTCCAGCTGGATGCCTCGGGCGGCTGGTTCGACGCCGGCGACTACCTCAAGTTCCTGCACGGCGCGAGTTACACGGCGGACCTCATGCTCACCGGTGTCCGCGACTTCCCGTCCATGAGCAGCTTCACGGCCGAGGCCCGGCACGGCACCGACTGGCTGCTGAAGATGTGGGACGACAGCACGAGCACGCTCTACTACCAGGTCGGTATCGGCACCGGCAACGCCAAGACTCTCGGCGACCACGACATCTGGCGCCTGCCGCAGGACGACGACACCTTCGGGGGTACGGACTCCCGCTTCCGATACGTCCGCAACCGACCGGTCTTCCGCGCAGGCTCGCCCGGCAGCCCGATCAGCCCCAACCTCGCCGGCCGGGTCGCCGCCGCTTTCGCGTTGTGCTATCAGGTCTGGCGGACAACCGATCCCGCGTACGCCAATGCCTGCCTGCTGCGCGCCGAACACGTCTTCGATCTGGCGAATACGAGTCCCTCCGGCAACCTGCTCAGCGTGATCCCGTTCTCGTTCTACCCGGAGACCGAGTGGCGCGACGACCTCGAGCTGGGCGCGGCCGAGCTGACCCGCGCGCTGCAGGCCGGCCCGCCGCCGAGCGGCCTGCCCCACAGCGATCCGGCCTTCTACCTGACCCGGGCCGCGCAGTGGGCGAACGCCTACATCACCGGACCCGGTGGTGCCGCCGACACGCTCAACCTGTACGACGTTGCCGGCCTTGCCCATTTCGAACTCCACCGGGCCATCACCACGGCCGGCAGCGATGCCGGTCTCGCGACCAGCCGCGCGGCGCTCGTCGCCGACCTGAAGAAGGCGCTCGACCAGGCGGTCGCGCGGGCCAGCGCAGACCCGTTCGGGTTCGGTTTCCCGTGGGCGACCTGGGACACCACCAGCCACGGCGCCGGCCTGTCCGTGATGGCCGCTGAATACAGCGCTCTGACCGGCACGACCACCTACAGCGGATACGCCAACCGCTGGCTCGGAAACATCCTCGGCGCGAACGCGTGGGGCACATCGCTCATCATCGGTACCGGCCAGGTCTGGCCCAACTGCCCGCATCACCAGCTCGCCAACCTCGCCGGCTCGCTCGACGGCAGCCCGCCGCAGCTGGTCGGGGCGGCCGTCGAGGGTCCCAACTCGATCACTGGATCGGGCACGGTGTCCAACATGCGTGTGTGTCCCCCCGGAGGCGGGGACCGGTTCGGCGCGTTCAACGGGTCGGGCGCGAAGTTCCTCGACGACGTCGTATCGTTCCCCAACATCGAGCCGGCGATCGACCTGACCGCCGCCTCACCGCTGGCGTTCGCGTGGCAAGGGCAACCCAGCGGGCCGGCCGCCGCGGCCGCCGCCGTCACACCCGGCACCACGGTGGTCACCCTGCAATTCGATGACGGGTACGCCGATCAGGCGGCCGCCGCCACGATCCTGGCCACCCATGGAATGCCGGCGACCTTCTATGTCAACACCGGGACGATCGGTTCCACCGGAGCGCTGCGCTGGGACCAGTTGACCGCGTTCGCCGCCAACGGCAACGAGATCACCGGGCACACCATCGACCACGTCAACCTGAAGAAGCTGAAGGCCGCGGACCTCGGACATCAAGTGTGCGACGACCGGAACACGTTGCTGGGACACGGGTTCGAGGCGCTGTCGTTCGCGTACCCGTTCGGCTCCTTCGACACGGCGGCCCGGCAGGCAGTCGCGGCGTGCGGGTACACGAGCGGTCGGGGAGTGTCCGGTGTGGACGGACGGCGCGTCTTCGCCGAGACCCTGCCACCCGCGGATGCCCTTGCCACGCGGACGCCGGCCAACGTCAAGTCCGGCACCACCCTGGCGACGATCGAGTCTTACGTGACCGGCGCCGAGCAGCACGGTGGCGGTTGGGTGCAGATCGTGTTCCACCACGTCTGCGACCGCTGCGACGCGTACTCCGTCACCGCCGCCGACCTCACCGCGCTCGTGGAGTGGCTCGCGACCCGGGCGCCGACCACGGTCGTGCTCACGACCGCGCAGGCGATGGCCGCCGCGTAGGTCGCGAGCCCGGCAAGCCCGGGCGAATCAGCGTCAGTTCGCTCGAATCCGCGCGGACCAGGCTCGCCAGGTCTCGAGATGAAAACGAATGTATGCAATCGTATGCAGGGACGGTATCGTGCGGCTCCGAAACATCCGGCAGCCCCCGGACCCCAGGCCGGATGAACCCGACATTTAGGAGCGTGGGGATGAGGACCCGCAGGTGGCTCGTCCTGACCGCCGCGGCGACGCTGATGCTCGTTGCCTGCAGCAGCCAGGGAGCCGAACCGCCGTCGAACGCCGGCATCGCCCCGGCGACCACGGAATGCGCCAGCACGGGCGAACTCACGATGTGGGAGCGCTCGGGTGGCAACAAGCAGATGGTGGACATGCTCGTCGAGGCCTGGAACACCAAGAACCCCAACTGCAAGATCAACCTGACGTACATTCCGCACACGGAGATGGTCGGCAAGATCGCCCAAGGGATCGCGTCCGGTGAGGTACCCGACCTGATGGGCATGGACCTCATCTACGCCCCGCAGTTCGAAAAGAACCAGCAGCTGGTCGATCTGACAGATCGGATCAAGGACTGGCCCGAGCTGGCGACGGCCAGCAAGGGGCACATGACGGTCGCGACCATGGAGAGCCGACTGTACGGCGTACCGCTCTACGCCGACGTGTCTGCGCTCTTCTACAACAAAGACCTCTTCGCCAGAGCCGGGCTCGATCCCAACAAGCCGCCGACGAGCCTGCCTGAACTGCGAGCGTACGCGGACAGGATCACCGCGCTCGGCAACGACATCAAGGGCTACTACCTGCCCGGCAACTGCGCCGGATGCAACATCTTCACCGTCGGGCCGCTCATGTGGGCCTCGGGTGGCAAGATCGAGGCGGTCGGGCCCGGTGACGAGCCGCTGACCGGCGACGGGGTCAAGCAGGTTCTCCAGTTCGCCCGCGACATGGTCGAGTCGGGCAACGTCCACGCGGGTGACCGCACCGAGAACGGCGAGACGTTCCATCTCCAGTTCGGGTCCGGCAAGGTCGGCATGATGGGTACCGGCAACTTCAACATCACGCTGGCTCGTCAGCAGAACCCCAACATGAAGTTCGGCATCGGCCTGCTGCCGGGGATGACTCCTGGCTCGTCCGCGTCGTTCATCGGCGGCGACCTCGTCGTGGTGCCCAAGGGCAGCAAGCGGGTGCCCGACGCGGTGAACTTCATGAAGTTCCTGCTCTCCGACGACGTGCAGGTCGAGGTGTACGCCAAGGCGCTCAACCTGACCACCCGCACCGACATGGTCGACAACAAGTACTTCAAGGCCGAGCCGCTCGTGCAGGACGTGGCCAAGGCCCTCACCGTCGGCCGGACGCCGTACACGTTGACGTTCTTCGAGCAGATCAATTCGCCGCAGGGTCCGTGGCTGAAGATGCTGCAGCGCGCGTACTACACCGACGAGAGTCTCGACACGATCATCGCGGAGACCAAGGAGGACATGAAGAGGATCGCCGCGACGTCGTGACCGCCGTGTCCACCGGGGTGTGATGCGCCCAGTCCGGGACACCCCGGTGGACATCCACAGGTGTACACAGTGGAGGTTCGCAGTGCACCGGAAGCGACTGATCGGGCTGGCCTACCTGGCCCCCGCTCTGCTCTTCGTGCTGGTCTTCACCGCGTACCCGCTGGCCCAGATGGTCTGGATGTCCTTCCACAACTGGTCCCTGCTGGCCCCGCCGCGGTACATCGGTCTGGCCAACTACGAGCGGGCGTTCGACGACGACCAGTTCTGGGTCTCGTTTCTGTTCACGGTGAAGTACACCGTGCTCATCACGCCGGTCCTGATCGTCGGCGGCTACCTGCTGGCCCTGCTGGTCTCGCCGAACTCACCGTTGCGCAAGCTCACCCGGACCATCGTGTTCGTCCCGGTCGTGATCGGCCTGGGCGTGTCGAGCCTGCTCTGGTACTGGCTGTTCAATCCCGACTTCGGGTTCGTGAACCGTGTTCTCGCCGATGTCGGGCTCGCCGCCAAACCGGTGCTGTGGCTGGGCGTGGATGCCGACCTGTCGAACTTCGCGATCAGCGCCTCGGTCGTGTGGAAGGTGCTGGGTTTCGGCATGATTCTCTTCGTCGGGGCGATCCAGGCGATACCACACGAGGTCACCGAAGCGTCGATGGTCGACGGCGCGACGTACTGGCAACGCATCCGCAAGGTGGTTCTGCCGTTGACCCTGCGCACGATCCTGCTCGTCACGCTGGTCAGCGTCATCGGCTCGCTGCTCGCGTTCGACCAGTTCTACATCATGACCGCCGGTCAGCCGCAGAACGAGACCGCGACGTCGGTCTTCTACGTGTACCTGAACTCGTTCCCGTACCTGAAACTCGGCTACGGCGCGGCCCTCTCGCTCATCTTGGCCGTGACGATTCTCGCCTTCACGGTCGTGCAGATGTTGCTCACCCGTCGGAGCCACGCGTGAAGTCACGCAGCCGCTACCTCGTCGCCGCCGTGTGCATCGCGATCTGCACGGTCATGCTCATGCCGCTGGTGATGTCGGTACTCGCGTCCGTCAAGTCGACCGCTGAGGCGGCGGCGACCCCGCCGACCTACCTGCCGCACGGGGTGAGCCTCGACAGCTACGAACGGCTCTGGTCCTACCAGCGGGGCCTGCCCACTTACCTGGCCAACAGCTTCGGTACGGCGGTACTCACGATCGTGCTCACCCTCGCGCTCACCGTACCGGCGGCGTACGCGCTCGCCCGGTTCCCGATCCCGGGCAAAGAGCTGATCTTCGTCGTCCTGCTGCTGGCGCTGATCGTGCCGTACCAGGCGTTGCTGACGCCGATGTTCCTGATGTTCGCGCGGCTCGAACTGACCAACACGTTGCTCGGACTGGCGATCCTGCACACTGCCATCCAGTTGCCGTTCAGCGTCTACATACTGCGCAACAGTTTCAGCGCCGTGCCGCGCGAGCTGGAGGAAGCGGCCATTGTGGACGGTGCGTCGTCCTGGCAGATCCTGCTGCGCGTCTTCGTACCGTCCGCGGTACCGGCGATCGTCACCGTCGCTCTCTTCGCCTTCATCACGTCGTGGAACGAGTTCCTCGGGGCGCTGGTGATGATGAGCAAGAGCACCAGCTTCACCCTGCCGCTGATCCTGGCCGCGGCGCGCACCGAGACCAGCCTCGGCGGTACGGACTGGGGAATGCTCCAGGCCGGCATCACCATCTCGATCGTCCCTTGTGTACTCGTCTACCTGTTGTTGCAGAGGTACTACGTGTCCGGCCTGATGAGTGGGGCAGTGAAATGAGTTCGATAACCGTACGGCCGTCGGCGTCCGCCTGGTCGCCACTGCGGCCACTGAGTTCCGCGCAGGCGTCGATCCTCGACGGGTTCTGGGCCGAGCGCCTGCGACTCAACCGGGAGCACACGATCCCGCACGGCTTCGACCAGCTGCGGGTTTCCGGAGTCCTGGACAACCTGAAACTGGCCGCCGGCGCGGACGGACAGTACCAGGCACTCACCGACACCGGTGGTTTCACGTTCCCGTTCCTCGACTCGGACGCGTACAAGTGGTTGGAGGCGGTCGGCTGGGAACTCGGTCGGGCTCCCGATCCCGATCTGTCGGCGGCCGCGGACGAGGTGATCGCCGTCGTCGCCGCGGCTCAGCGCCCCGACGGGTACGTCAACAGCTTCGTCCAGGTGCTCCGAGGCGGAGTACCACATCAGGATCTCGCCTGGGGGCACGAGTTCTACTGCGTCGCGCACCTGATCCAGGCGGCAGTGGCCTGGCATCGAGCGCTCGGCGACGACCGGCTGCTCGGCATCGCGACGAGGGCGGCCGACCGGATCGACAAGGAGTTCGGCGCGTCGGCCCGCGACGGTGTGGACGGCCACCCCGGCATCGAGATGGCACTCGCGGAGCTGACTCGGATCACGGGCGACCGGCGGTACCTGCTGCTGGCCGCGCGCATGCTCGACCTGCGCGGTACGGGGCTGCTCGGCGCGGGACGGTTCGGCTCGGAGTACTGGCAGGACCACCAGCCGGTCCGGCTCGCCTCGAGCGTGGCCGGGCACGCGGTCCGCCAGCTGTACCTCGACTGCGGGGCCGTCGACGTGGCCGTCGAGCTGCACGACGAGGACCTGCTCGAGGTCGTCCAACGGCGTTGGCGGGATCTGATGCGCACGCGGACGTACCTGACCGGCGGGATGGGCAGCCGGCACCGCGACGAAGCGTTCGGTGACCCGTACGAACTGCCGCCCGACCGCGCCTACGCCGAGACCTGCGCGGCGATCGCGAGCGTCATGCTCGCTTGGCGGCTGCTGCTGGCCACGGGTGAGCCGGAGTACGCGGACGCCATCGAGCGGGCCATGTACAACGGGGTCCTGCCCGGGGTGTCGCTGACCGGTACCCGGTTCTTCTACACCAACCCGTTGCAACGCCGGACCCATCGGGCGGGGGAGTCGGCCGGACACGGCGAGCGTGCGGCCTGGTACCCGTGTGCGTGCTGCCCACCCAACCTCATGCGACTGTTCAGCTCATGGCAGCAGTATCTGGCGACGAGCAACGACTCGGGTGTGCAGATTCACCAGTACGCCACGTCGAACCTCGAGGCCGACCTCCCGGTCGGGCCGGTGAAGGTGTCGATGTGCACCGACTACCCGTGGCACGGTCGGGTCGAGATACGAGTACACGAGACGCCGGAGGAACCGTGGACGTTGACTCTGCGCGTACCGCAATGGTGTCGGACGGCGACCGTCGGCGGACCGGACGGGATCGGTGAGAAGCCAGCCACGGCGGGCGCCGTGGATCTGTTCCGGCACTGGGAGGCCGGTGACCGCATCGTGCTGGATCTGGACCTGCCGGTGCGCGTCACCGAACCCGACCCGCGGATCGACGCCGTACGCGGTTGTATCGCCGTCGAACGCGGCCCGCTCGTGTACTGCGTCGAGTCGGCCGACGTACCGCCCGAGGTCGAGCTCGAGGACCTGCGCTGGGATCCCCGGCGGAACACCGTCGCGGTTCCACGGCCGGACATCGCGCCCGCGATGGTGGGTGTGACGGTTCCGGTGGTACCGGCGAAGTCCGGTCCCCGTGATCTGACCGCGGGAGCGATCCCGTACTTCGCCTGGGCCAACCGAAGTGTCGCCGGTATGCGGGTGTGGATTCCCGCCGACCCTAGGCGCCTTGG
>DASRII010000469.1:0-10174 GCA_035650075.1 Micromonosporaceae bacterium
GGGGTGCAGCCCAAGGACGCGCACGGGCGGATGCGGCCCGGGTTCTGCCGGGGCAAGGTGCACCAGCGCGCCACCCTGGGCATCGGCGGCCGGCGGGTGCTCGTGTCTCGGAACTGGTCGGGCAAGACCCTGGCCGACCACCGGGCCGACACCCGCGCATGGGTCCGCGCGCTGCTGGGGATCAGCGACGGCCACGACCAGGCCGCGGCTGTCGACCACCAATCTGGTACGCCAGCACCGGTCGCCTGGGAGATGGCCCGACCGGATGACCCGGACGTACCGCCGCTGCAACACAGGCTCTTGCGCGCCGTCTCGGCGCGGATTCAGCGTCGCGCGGCGATTGCGGCTGCGCGGGAGCGTGCGGGTCCTGACCCGCCGACTGGGGAGGAACGGGGGAGGGGTGACCACAGTGGACGATGACCTGCTGACCGCTGATGAGGTCGCCGAGCGGCTTCGTACGACGGCGAGGTTCGTGCGCCGGCTCGTGGCTGAGCGGCGCATCGAGTACGTCAAGGTCGGCCGGCTGGTGCGGTTCGAGCCGCGAGCGCTGGCCGAGTACATCGAGCGGAACCGGGTCGTCCCAACCAGCCGCGCCGAGATTCGTCGCCAGATTAGAGAGGCAGCCTGATGGCAAACCGGAAGGACCATCGACGTTTCGGCAACGTGCGTCAGCGAGCGTCGGGCCGGTGGCAAGCGCGCTACATCGGCCCGGACGGTCTCACGCGAGCGGCGCCGCACACGTTCGAGACGGAGAAGCAGGCACTGAAATGGCTCACGGTCGTCGAAGCGGAGATCATCAGGGGCGTCTGGGTACCGCCCGAGGCCGGAGAAGTGAACCTCGGCGAGTACGCCGAGCGGTGGATCGGAGAGCGCAAGCTCGCCGCGCGGACGCGTGAGGCATACGAGGATCTGCTCCGGCTCTATATCCGGCCGCATCTCGGCCACCTGGACGTGGGCGCGGTCGGGCCGCAGACGATCCGGACGTGGCGCAAGCGCCTGATCGACGACGGCGCCAGCGAGCCGCAGGCCGTCAAGGCTTACTGCGTACTCCGCGCGGTGTTCAACACGGCGATCAAGGAGGACGGGATCGTCCGGGAGAACCCGTGCCGCATCCGGGGCTACGACCGGTACCACACGCCCGAGCGGCCGGTCGCGACCGTCGTCCAGGTCTTCGCGCTCGCCGATGCGGTGCCGGCCCGGTTCCGGGCGCTCGTCATCGTCGCCGCGCTCAGCGGGCTGCGTTGGGGTGAGCTGGCCGCGCTACGCCGCTGCGACGTGGACCTGACCAAGGGAACGGTCCGGGTCCCGCGCAAGCTCGCGGCGCTGCGGAGCCGGATGGAGTTCGGCCCGCCGAAATCCGAGGCGGGCAACCGTACCGTTGCCCTCCCGAAAGCGGCGGTGGCCGCGCTGCGACCCCACATGGTCTCGCACGTCAACGCCGACCAAGAGGCGCTCGTGTTCACCGGGGAGAAGGGCGCGGTGCTGCGAACTGGCAACTTCCAGCGAGCGGTCAAGTGGGCGGCGGCCGTCAGGAAGGCCGGGATGCCGGCGGGCTTCACGTTCCATGATCTCCGGCACACCGGAAACCAGCTCGCGTCAGCGGCAGGCGCGAGCACGCGGGAGCTGATGCACCGGATGGGCCACTCCAGCATGCGGGCCGCGCTGATCTACCAGCACGCCACGAGCCAGCGCGACCGGGAGATCGCCGACAGCATCGACGAGCGGATTGCGGTCGAGCAAGGCAAGAAGCCGAAGCGAGGCAAGCGCCAGACCAAGCCCGCCGGATCGGGGCAGGCCCGGCGTCGGAAGAGGGACGACGATGATCCGGACGACGGCGCCGCTGGCGTGCCGGCCCGTGTCGGCTAATGGCCCGCTAATGGCCCACGAGCCGGACTACAGCGATGGAAGATCGACTGAGCGGGCCGGATATGGCCTCTGACCTGGGGCGGAGCATGAGAGCGGCCGAAGGGAATCGAACCCTCACCGTCAGTTTGGAAGACTGAAGCTCTGCCATTGAGCTACGGCCGCGCGGTCGCGATCACCCGCGACTGCCCCACCAGGGTACCGGGTGCCGACCGTACCCGTTCGCATAGACTTCACTCTCGCCACGGGGTGTGGCGCAGCTTGGTAGCGCACTCGCTTTGGGAGCGAGGGGCCGTGGGTTCAAATCCCGCCACCCCGACTCAGATACCGTCGCACGAAGATTCCACTGAGGAGCATGGCTGTGAAGAGCACCGTCGAGACGCTGAGCCCGACCAGGGTACGCCTCGCCATCGAGGTGCCGTTCGACGAACTCGAGCCGAGTCTCAAGAAGGCGTACCGCGAGATCGCCCAGCAGGTGACCGTGCCCGGGTTCCGCAAGGGCAAGGTGCCATCGGCTGTGATCGACCAGCGGGTCGGCCGGGTCGCCGTGCTCAACGAGGCGGTCCAGGAGGCGATCCCGCAGCAGATCGTCGCCGCCATCCGTGAGCACTCGGTCAAGTCGCTGGGCCGGCCCAACGTGGAGATCACCGAGTTCGCCGACGGGCAGCCGCTGCGGTTCACCGCCGAGCTCGACGTGCGCCCGGAGATCACGCTGCCCGAGCTGAGCGCGATCGAGGTGTCGGTCGACGATGTCGAGATCGGCGAGGACGAGATCGACACTCAGGTCGAGGGGTTGCGGGAGCGCTTCGCGACGCTGAAGACGGTCGAGCGCACCGCGCAGGTCGGCGACTACGTACAGATGGATCTCGCGGCGACCGTCGACGGCGAGGAGGTGCCGGGCGGGACGGCGACCAACATCTCCCACGAGGTCGGCAGCAAGTCGCTGCTGCCCGGGCTGGACGAGGTGCTCGCGGGCATGGGTGCCGGCGAGCAGAGCACGTTCACGACCCAGCTCGTGGGCGGGGACTTCGCCGGCCGCGAGGCCGATGTGAAGGTGACCGTCCGCACGGTCAAGGAGAAGCAGCTTCCCCCGATGGACGACGACTTCGCCCAGCTGGCCAGCGAGTTCGACACGCTCGACGAGCTGAGGGGCGACCTACAGGAGCGGCTGACCCGGGTCAAGCGCGTCGAACAGCTGTACGCCGCCCGCGACAAGGCCCTCGCCGAGCTGGTGCGGCGGGCGGACGTACCGGCGCCGGAAGGCGTGGTACGCGAGGAGGTCGAGCACCGCAAGCAGGCGATGACCGACGAGCTCGAGCGCATCGGCGCCTCGTTCGAGGACTACCTCTCGGCCGAGCAGAAGACCGAGGAGCAGCTCGACGAGGAGCTGACCGAGGCGGCCACCGAAGGGGTACGGATCCAGCTGGTCCTCGACACGATCGCGGACACCAACGAAGTCCAGGTCAGTGACGACGAGTTCGGCCACGAGATCGTGCACCGCGCGCAGCGCGTCGGGATGCCGCCACAGCAGTACTACGACCAGCTCATGCGCTCGGGGACAGCCGCCGCGGTGTTCGGGGACGTGCGCCGGGGCAAGGCGCTGACGATGGTGATGGAGCAGGTGAAGATCACTGACGCGTCGGGCAACCAGCTGAGCCTCGCCGACCTGCGCGGGCCGGAGGGTCCGGACGCGCCGAGCCTGGCGGACCCCGAACACGACCACGAGCACTGAGTACGCCGGACCACCCTGCGCTGTCAGCGAACACTCGCCGGTGGCGGAAGCCGCGGTGCCGGCGAGCGGTTAGGGTCGGCGTAGAAGCACGACGAGCGAAGGCGAGAGCCCAATGACCGATCTGCACATTCCACCAGCGGTCGCGCGCGGTGTGGATCTCGGCGGCAACATCGACGACCGGGTATACGACCGGCTGCTCAAGGAGCGGATCATCTTCCTCGGCAGCGAGGTGACCGACCAGGTCGCCAACCGGATCTGCGCCCAGCTGTTGCTGCTCGCCGCGGAGGACCCGGAGCGTGACATCTACCTCTACATCAACTCGCCCGGTGGCTCGGTCTTCAGCGGCATGGCGATCTACGACACGATGCAGTACGTGTCCAACGACATCGCCACGACCGCGATGGGTATGGCCGCGTCAATGGGCCAGCTGCTGCTCTGCGCCGGCGCCAAGGGCAAGCGGTTCGCCCTCCCGCACGCGCGGATCATGATGCACCAGCCGTCGGGCGGCATCGGCGGTACCGCGAGCGACATCGCCATCCAGGCCGAGCAGATGCTCTATACGAAGCGGATGTTCCAGGAGCGGGTCTCGTTCCACACCGGGCAGCCGCAGGAGCAGATCGAGGCCGACTCCGACCGGGACCGCTGGTTCACCGCGCAGGAGGCCCTCGACTACGGCTTCATCGACAAGGTGATCACCGCCGTGAGCCAGGTACCGGCTGGCGCGGGCACCAGCAACTGAGGAGACGAACGATGGCATTCGAACCGGTCTACAACAGGTACATCATTCCGTCGTTCGTGGAGCGCACGTCGTACGGGATCAAGGAGTCGAACCCGTACAACAAGATGTTCGAGGACCGGATCATCTTCCTCGGCGTGCAGATCGACGACGCCTCCGCCAACGACGTGATGGCGCAGCTGATCGTGCTGGAGTCGGCGGACCCGGACCGCGACATCGTGATGTACATCAACTCGCCCGGTGGCTCGTTCACCGCGATGACGGCGATCTACGACACGATGCAGTACGTCCGCCCCGACATCTCGACTGTCTGCCTCGGCCAGGCGGCCAGCGCGGCCGCGGTGATCCTCGGCGCCGGTACGCCCGGCAAGCGGATGGCCCTGCCCAACTCGCGGATCATCATCCACCAGCCGGCCACCGAAGGCGGCTACGGCCAGGGCTCGGACATCGAGATCCAGGCCAAGGAGATCCTCCGCATGCGCAGCCAGCTGGAGGAGATGATCTCCCGACACTCCGGACAGGCTCTGGAGAAGGTCCGTCGTGACATCGACCGGGACAAGATTATGACGGCCGACGAGGCCAAGGACTACGGCATCGTCGACACCGTGCTCTCCAGTCGGAAGAAGGTCCCCGCCGTCGCAGCCGCCCGCGCCAGCTGAACCCGACCGGTCGCGGCCGCCCCGATCAAGACGAGGGCGGCCGCCCGGCTCGTGCAGACACACCGGAAATAGGGGGTCGGAGTTTCCGCTCGGAGCGGGTAACGTCGAGGCGTTGGGCGCCGGACGGAGCGGGGCGGGCCCACGCATACCGGCCAACGAGCGCAGGGGAGACCGTAGGTGGCACGGATCGGCGACGGCGGCAACCTACTCCAATGCTCCTTCTGCGGAAAGTCGCAGAAGCAGGTCAAGAAGCTCATCGCAGGCCCCGGCGTGTACATCTGCGACGAATGCATCGACCTATGTAACGAAATCATCGAAGAGGAGCTCGCCGAGTCCGCCGAGGTGAAATGGGACGAGCTGCCCAAACCGATGGAGATCTGCGGGTTCCTCGACTCGTACGTCGTCGGTCAGGACCAGGCGAAGAAGGCGCTCGCGGTCGCCGTATACAACCATTACAAGCGGATCCAGGCCGAGTCCCCGGGTAGCCGTGGCGACGGTGAGTCCGTCGAGCTGGCCAAGTCCAACATTCTGCTGATCGGCCCCACCGGTTGTGGCAAGACCCACCTCGCGCAGACGCTCGCCCGCATGCTCAACGTGCCGTTCGCGATCGCGGACGCCACCGCGCTGACCGAGGCCGGCTACGTCGGCGAGGACGTCGAGAACATCCTCCTCAAGCTGATCCAGGCGGCGGACTACGACATCAAGCGCGCCGAGACCGGCATCATCTACATCGACGAGGTCGACAAGATCGCCCGGAAGTCGGAGAACCCGTCGATCACCCGGGACGTCTCCGGCGAGGGTGTGCAACAGGCGCTGTTGAAGATCCTCGAGGGTACGACCGCCAACGTTCCGCCCCAGGGTGGCCGCAAGCACCCGCACCAGGAGTTCATCCAGATCGATACGACGAACATCCTGTTCATCTGCGGGGGCGCGTTCGCCGGCCTCGACCGGATCATCGAGTCCCGCGTCGGCAAGGGCGGGCTGGGCTTCGGCGCGAACCTCCGGTCGATCTCCGACCGCTCGACCGACGACATCTTCGCCCAGGTCATGCCGGAGGACATGCTCAAGTTCGGGCTGATCCCGGAGTTCATCGGCCGGCTACCGGTAATCACCAGCGTGCGCAGCCTCGACCGGTCCGCGCTCGTGCGCATCCTCACCGAGCCGCGCAATGCGCTCGTCCGGCAGTACCAGCGGCTCTTCGAGCTCGACGGCGTCGAGCTGGAGTTCGCCGAGGAGGCCCTCGACGCGATCGCCGACCAGGCGATGTTGCGCGGCACGGGCGCCCGCGGCCTACGCGCGATCATGGAAGAAGTGCTGCTCTCGGTGATGTACGAGGTGCCCAGCAACCCCAACGCGGCCCGGGTCCTCATCAACCGCGAGGCCGTCCTGGAGAACGTCAACCCGACGATCGTGCCTCGCGAGTTCGTCAGCCGCCGCTCGCGCCGGGAGCGCGAAGAGAAATCGGCTTGAGTCTCACCGACCTGCTGGACGCGGTCGAGAGAGGCGAGTTCCCACCGGCGGATGCCGGCCTGACCCTGGTACCTCAGCCGTCCCCGCGCGAGGCGGCCGTCCTCGCCTTCACCGCGCACATCGTGGTCGCCGCCGACGTCGATCTGGCCTGGATCCGCACGCTGCTGCCGCCCGGTGACCTGAGCGGGGCGTTCACCCCGCCGTTCCTCGGGCCGCTCGCCGACAAGCTCGGCCGCCGCGTCAATGCGATCGACATGTTGGTGCTGGCGCCGCCGATCCCGGGCGCCGCCGACCTGTCGCTCTCCGCGACCGATTCAGATCATCCGCGGGTACGCCGAGCGCGGCGCTACCGCGACGACATCTCGATCTGGCAGGCGGACGGTGGCGTCATAGTGCTCGGCCGGGGACTCGGCGGGCGCTGGGAAGCGGCCATCGAGGTCGACGCGGATCGGCGCAACCACGGGCTCGGCCGGGAGTTGGCGAGGGCGGCCCGCCATCTCGTACCGGATGGTCGGCCGGTATGGGCACAGATCGCGCCGGGCAACGCGGCCAGCGTCCGGGCGTTCCTGGCGGCCGGCTACGCTCCCGTCGGCATGGAAGCTCTGCTCGTATGACGTCGGTGCTGTTCGCCGCCCTGTCCGCGCTGGTCTGGGGCGTCGGGGACTACTGCGGTGGCAAGGCGACCCAGCTCGGCAGCCGGGCGCTCGCGGTCACCGTGATATCCCAGGTGCTCAGTGTGCCGGTACTCGTGATCTGCCTGTTGATCCTGCCCGGCTCCCCGCGACCGGCGGACCTGGCCTGGGGCGCGACCGCCGGGGTAGCCGGTCTGTTCGGCATCGTGTTGCTCTACCGCGCGCTGTCCGCCGGGGCGATGGCGGTCGTGGCGCCGGTGACGGCGGTGACCGCCGCGGTCGTGCCGCTCGGCGCGGGCCTGATGTTCGAGCGGATCCCGGGCGGGTTGGCGCTCACCGGCGCGGGCTTCGCGGTCGGCGCGATCGCCCTGGTCAGCCTCGGTCCCCGGGAGGACAGCGGCAAGGTCAGCAGCGGCCTGATCGGGCTGGCGCTCGGCGCCGGCGCGCTGTTCGGCGTGTTCTTCTCGCTGCTGGGTCAGGTGTCCGGCGAGGCCGGCATGTGGTCGCTCGTCGCGGTGCGGGCCGGCTCGATCTCGATCGGGCTGGCGGTCGTGGTGGCCACCCGCACGCCGCTGCGGCTGACCCGGCCAGCCGTCCCGTGGGCCCTCGTAGCCGGGCCGCTCGACGTCGCGGCCAACGCGCTGTTCATCGTCGCCACGTTCGAGGGCCACCTCAGCGTGGTGGCGCCGATCGCCGCGCTGTACCCGGCCAGCACGGTCCTGCTCGCGCTCGCGATCGACAAGGAGCGGTTGCGGCCCATACAGCTGGCCGGGCTCGGGCTCGCGGCAACGGCTCTCGTGCTTGCCAGTTCCTGAGGTCGTACCCTCGGTCCATGAAGGTCGCGGTGTGCCAGCTGAACTCCCGCGCGGACCGCGCCGCCAACCTCGCCGTCGCCCGCGACCTGCTCGCGCGCGCGGCGGAGGCGGGCGCGGACCTGGCGGTGCTGCCGGAGTACGTCGACTATCTCGGCCCGGCCGACGGCGTGCCCAAGCCGGAGGCGACCGACGGTGAGTTCGCGGAGTTCTTCGCCGCCGCAGCGCGTGAGCTGCGCATGTGGGTGATCGCCGGGTCGTTCCACGAGGCAGGCCCGGACGAAGCGCGGACTTTCAACACGTCGCTGGTCTTCACCCGCGACGGCGAACTCGCGGCCACTTACCGCAAGATCCATCTGTACGACGTGGACATTCCGGGCCGCGTTTCGTATCAGGAGTCGCGGTCCGTCGCCCCCGGAACGGAGTCGGCCGTCGTGGACGTCGACGGCATTCCGGTCGGCCTGTCGATCTGCTACGACCTGCGGTTCCCCGAGCTCTACCGCCAGCTCGCGATCGCCGGAGCCACCGTGCTGGTCGTGCCGGCCGCGTTCATGCTGCACACGGGCAAGGACCACTGGGAGGTTCTGCTGCGCGCGCGGGCGATCGAGAACCAGTGTTACGTGGTCGCCGCGGCCCAGATCGGTGACCACGATCCGGGGCGGACGTGCTACGGCCGCAGCATGGTGATCGATCCGTGGGGGACCGTCGTGGCGCAGGCACCGGACGAGATCGGGGTGACCGTCGCCGATCTCGACCTGGCCCGGCTCGCCCGCATCCGCGCCGAGCTACCGAGCCTGGCCAACCGCCGCCTCTGACCCACCCGGCGGAGGTCAGCGCGACTCGAAGAGCCAGTACCCGGCGTCGGTGACGGGCCGGTACCCGATCACCTGGTAGATCTTGTTGCTCGTGGGGTTGCCGAGGTCGGTGTAGAGCATGCAGGCCGTAGCGCCGGAGTCGAGCGCGCGCTGGCTCGCCGCCGCGACGCAGGCGCTGGCGTAGCCGCGGCCGCGCCGTTCCGGCGGGGTGTAGACGCCGCTGACCCGGACGACGCCGTTGGCCGGCAGGTTCAGGTACGCCATCGAGACCGGCTCACCGCCGTCGTCCCACAGCCACAGCAGGCCGCCCTTGGCCAGCCGCTGGTCGACCGGGCGTGCGTGGTCCTCGGGCGGCGCGTCGGGCATGGCCTCCCGGGCGAACGCCCCGGTCCAGGCCACGAGCACGTCCCGGTCCCCGGTGGTGGCCTCGCGAAACGATCCGGGTACGCCGACCGGCGGGTCCACCGCGCGCAACTCGAACAGCCGGGAGGCCAGGTGCGGTTTCGCCACGAAGCCGACGAGGTCGGCGTACCTCGTGGCGAAGCGCTCGCAGATTGCGTCCGGACCGGTCGCGGCGGGCAGCCGAGGCTCGGTCCGCGCGAGGTACTCGACCAGCGCGTCGACGGCGTCGTCCGTCATCTCGGTGAGCAACAGGGCGTGCGGTGGCGTCCGGAGCGCCACGGCGGCGATCTCGCCGGCGCCGTGGCGCGCGAAGAGCCACAGGGCGTCCGGTTCGATCGGCATCATGCCGGTACGGCGTTGCTGGATCAGCGTGCACGCGACGTTGTTGCGGACCGGCTCCCGGTACAGGGCTGGTAGGACGCGGTCGGCATACGTCGCCAGGTCGGTGTCGGCGGTCCAGCGCATGCCGGACCCTAACCCTGCAACAGGACGCCGAGGACGGTCAGGGCGACAATCGCCGCGCCGGTCACGACCAGCGCTCGCGACATCCGGGACGGGCCGCGCTGGCTGAGTCGCCACCCCGCCACGATGACCGCGGCGAGGACGACAGCGCCGATCGCCAACTGCCAGAACGGCAGGAGCATGCTCAGCAGGGCGTCTGCGGCCATACCGCCCACTCTGGCACGGGCGTGTGACGGGGAACAACGCGTGTCGAGTTGACGTTGTCTTTCCGTGGCGCGTAAGTTCATGCGTGCTCTTCGGCCCGGAGTTTGAGATCCGGGCACCAATCGGGTAAAGTAACTAGGCCGGCAGGAGCCGGGCGGATGCGTCGCGAGAGCGATCATCGGCCGGTCTGGCGGAAAACCCCGGAACGAGGCCATGCGGATACGGTGCGCTTCGGTACGGGCGAGCCGGGCGGTGCGGTACAAGTCAGAAGGTTCCGACTTGACACCACGAAGCCGACCGGGTAACATAGGCGAGTTGCCCCAAACAGCTGGCCCGAACGGGTCTGTTGGTTGGTGTGTGCGTGTTCTTTGAGAACTCAACAGGGTG
>DASRII010000470.1:0-6216 GCA_035650075.1 Micromonosporaceae bacterium
ACCGGATCCGCTCACCGAACACGTCCGCGTCTGGCTCCAGTTCGGCCGCTGTCAGAACTGGGCAAAGACGTAGGGCAGCAAGCGGGGGAACAACGAACGCAGCTCACGACACGCGTCCGGCGGCACGTCACCGAGCCCGTACAACCCGAACTCGTCCGGATCACGCACACCGTAGACGAGTGCCGACAACCCGGCCGCCGTCACCGTGGCCGCGGGGCCGGACGAAGACCCACGCGCCACGTCCAGCGATCCGGACGCACCGTCCAATGTGTACTCACCGTTGACGTACGGGTCACCGACGATGCGTACCGATACCCGACCCGGCCCGACCGCGATTCCGGCCAGCGCCTCGATCGACAGCACCCGCGCCATCGGCGGGTTCATAGCCGGCAACCGCACCCGTCCCTCGAGCACGACATTCAGATCGGTGGCCCACAACTCCGGCGTCTCGTCGGCGGCCACCGTCGCCACCACGCGCGACACCTGATCGACGTGCTTGGCGAAGAACTGCAACAGCAGGGCCCGGCTCAGCGGACTCGTGGTGAGCAGGTCATCGGCCGCCAGCTCACCGGCGTAGTCGGTGATCCGGTAGGTGACCGCGCCGACCACCCGGCCGTCCACCCACGCGGTAGCCAGCCAGCGCTCGTCCAGGTCCCGCAACCGCACCGCCCGGAAGTCCGGGAACACCGAGAAGCCGTGCCGCCGAGCCAGCAGATCGAGCGTCAGCGACCGGTAGTCCTCGTACCCCTGCTTGATCTTCTCGAAGCGGACCTCGCCGGGCAGTTCCCGGCGCACGAAGGCACCCAGGTCCGCCGGTGAGAACGACACGGTGCGCGGCTTGACCAGGCCCGCGTACCCGAAACGCTCGTAGAACGACGTGCGGAACGGGTACAGCGCGCTGACCACGTGACCGGTGTCCCGCATCTCACCGAGCAACTGGTCCATCAGGGTGCGGACGTGGCCTCGCCGGCGCGCCATGGGATCGCTGGCCACCCCGGCGATACCGGCCATCGGCAGCACCACCCCGCGGACGTGCTGGCGCATCGGGATCGCCGACGCCGCGGCGACCGCGGCGCCACCCTCCTCGATGACGTACGTGGTCTCTCCTGTCACGTACGGAAGGAAGTTCGCAATAGCCTCTTCCGACGGTGAGGGCCGAAACGCGTACCCCTGCAAGGGAAACGACGTCGTCGAGCGCTCGTCGCCCGTGACGCGGCGCAGCATGCTCACTGCCGATCCGAGGGCTCGACGAGATGCTGGAACGCGCGCAGATTGTCCAGGGACTCGCCGCGCGACACCCGCCAGGCCCACTCGCGGCGGATGGCCGAGCGGAACCCGATCTCCAGCATCGTGTCGAACGACTCATCGGCGTAGGTCAGCACCGCGCCGAGGAGCCGGTCCAGCTCCTCCTCGGTGATCGCGGCCAGCGACATGCGGCCCGTCAGGTAGACGTCGCCGACCGCGTCGATGGCGAACGCGACGCCGTACATCCGGGCGTTGCGCTGGAGCAACCACGCCCACAGCTCCTCGCGGCGCTCGTCCGGCTGGCGCATCACGAACGCCTCGGTGCGCAGGGCATGCTCGCCGACAATGAGGTTGCAGATCGTCTTCAGCTTGTGCGTGCCGGGCAGCGTGACGGCGTACCGTGAACCGTCGCGTTCCCAGACCAGCTCGCGGGCGGTGCACACCTCTTCGATGAGCGCGCCGACCTGCGCGCCACTCACCACGCGGCGCCGGCCAACTCGGCAGAGATGCGGCTGCGGTGTTCGGCCACGGCTTCACGGTAGACCGCGAGGAGGCCGGCCGCCGTCCGGGACCAGGAGAACTGTCGCGCGTGTTCGACCGCGCCCCGAGCCAGCCGGGCACGCAGGGCGTCGGCGGACAACAGGTTGTCGAACACCGTTGCCCAGTCGATCGGGTCGTGCCCGTCGACCAGTACGCCCGACACGCCGTCGCTCACGGCGGTGACCAGACCGCCGACCGCGGCAGCGACCACCGGCGTGCCGCAGGCCTGGGCTTCCAGCGCGACCAGGCCGAACGACTCGTTGTGGCTCGGCACCGCGACCAGGTCGACGGCGCGGTACAGCTCGGCGAGCATCGGCGCCGGCTGCGGCGGCAGGAACCGGACCGTGCCGGCCAGCCCGAGCGAGGACGCCAACTCGATGAGGGCCGACGGCCGCTCGAGGCCGCTGCCGCTCGGCCCGCCGACCACCACGACAGTCAGCTTGCGGGCCAGCTCCGGATTGCGTACCCGCAGGGCGGCGGCCGCCCGCAGCAACACGTCGGGCGCCTTGAGCGGCTGGATCCGGCCGACGAACGCGACAACGTACCCGTCCTCGGGCAGGCCGAACCGCCGCCGGACGGCACGACTGCGGCCCGGCTGAAACTGGAACATGTCCAGATCCACCCCCGGCTCGACGATCGAGACGCGGTCGAGGTCGGCGTCGTAGAGCCGGACCAGCTCACCGGCCTCGGTCGGGGTGTTCGCCACCAGGCGGTCCGCCTCGGCGACCACCTGTTCCTCGCCGACAACGCGGGCCAGCGGCTCGGGCTTGTCCCCGAGCGCGAGCTGGGCGTTCTTGACCTTCGCCAGCGTATGGGCGGTGTGCACCAGCGGCACGCCCCAGCGGTCCTTGGCCAGCCACCCGACCTGGCCGGAGAGCCAGTAATGCGAGTGGACGAGGTCGTACCAGCCCGGAGCCCGGGCCGCCTCGGCGCGCAGCACCCCGGTGGTGAACGCGCACATCTGGGCCGGCAGATCCTCCTTGGCGAGGCCCTCGAACGGGCCGGAGATGACGTGCCGGACGTGCACGCCCGGTGCCATCTCGACACAAGCGGGCAGGTCGCTAGCTGTCGCGCGGGTGAAGATCTCGACCTCGACACCGGCTTGGGCCAGCCGCTTCGACACCTCGACGATGTAGACGTTCATGCCACCCGCGTCGCCGGTGCCGGGCTGGTCGAGCGGGGAGGTGTGCACGGAGAGGGTCGCGATACGCCGGGGATTCGGCCAGGTCGATGGCCGCCGCTGGCGTATCACTGAGGTGACCTGTGCCACATGCGCTCCCCTCGGCAAATACAGCACGACACCATGCGGGTCAACTTCCGCGCCGCCGAGCATCTTCCCTCGCGAGTACGACTTTCGTACCGGCGAAGTGAGCGAGATCTCTCAGATGATGCCGGTGACGGAGCGGGCGGCCAGGCCCAGCCCCACGAACAGCACGAGGGCGGCGGTGGCGACCGGTACCGCGCGGCGCAACCAGCTCCCGGTCCGGCCGGCTACCTTCCGCTCGAGCACCCCTCGCCAGCGCGCCAGCGCCACTCCTATCAGCATGAGGGCGGCCGCCATGCCGATGCCGTAGCCGAGCACGAGCAGCACCCCGAACCAGGTACGGCCGAGCGCCACCGCACCGAGCAGCACGACGACCGCGGACGGGCTGGGCGCCAGGCCACCCGCGAAGCCCATCGTGACGAGGCTGCGCAGCCGCAACGGGCCGTGGTGATGATGATGGTGGTGATGCCCGTCCCCGTGGTTGTGGGAGTGGTCATGGTCATGGTCATGAGGGTGGTCGTGATGATGATGGTGGTGGTCCGCGGCCAGTGACGCGGTGCGCCGCGCCCGGCGCAGCATCGCCGCACCGACGCCGGCCAGCAACAGTCCACTGAGGACACCAAGCCAGGCGTACAGCTGGTCGGGCGCGAACGTCAACGACGTGGTGAGCACGACGCCGAGTACGAGCACGCCGGCCGTGTGAGTGGCGGTCACCGTACCGGCGACGACCAGCGCGTGCCGCAGCGATCCCCGCTCACTGACGAGGTACGCCGCCAGCACGGTCTTGCCGTGGCCGGGTGCGAACGCGTGCGCACCCCCGAGCACCAGGGCGAGCAGGATCGCGATCAGGCCGAGCCCGAGAGTGAGATCCGGCCGCCCGACGAACGACGTGAACGCGGCGGTGAGCTGGTCGACGCCGCGGGTAGCGGCCGCACCGCCTACGCCGGCCGGACCCGCCACGGGACCACCCGGGCGCACCACCAGCCGGGCAGTGCGCACATCGAGTGCCTGGTCGGTCGGGTACGCGGTCAGCCGGGCGCTCACGCTCTGCGCCGGCACGGTCGACGAGACCAGCGTCGTGCCGGAGCCGATCGCGTCCACCTCGCGCCAGCCGATGCGATCGTCGTACGCCGACAGCCGGTAGGTCACCTCGGTCTCGCCCGAGATCGTCGCTGCGGCCCGCAGCCCGCACTCGAGCCGGAGCGTGGCCAGGCCACCCTGGCCGGGCTGGAACGCCACCGAGGATCGGGTCACGGCCACCGGCACGGCGGCACCGCCAACCGATACCGAACTCGCCGACGCGACCGTCGTGCACGCCGTCGACGCCCACGTCTCGGGGGAGGCGGTGACCGCGTCGCGTACCTGGAACGCGGGCAGCTCCGCCATGTCCACCACGTGGTCGATGTCGACGCCCACAGTGGACACTTGCAGACCGGCGTACTGGTTGACGGTGAAGTTACCCAGGGGATGAGCTGGAACACCAACAGCCAGCGTCAGCCCGACGAGAGCGGCGGCAATCATGACAGGGCTCCCAGCGTGTCCATGGCGAGGGTGGCGTGGCGGGGTGAGAAGTGCGGGTTGAGTCGCAGAGCTTCGGTCAGATCGGCCTTGGCACCGGCCTTGTCGCCGAGCGCGGCCCGGATCATCCCGCGGTGGTAGTGGAAGTCGGCACTGCGGGTACCGAGACGCAGCGCTTCGTTGGCGTACTTCAGCGCCTCGGAGGAGCGGCCGGCGGCGTAGAGCGCCCAACCGAGCGCGTCGGCGGCGGTGATGGACGGCCGTTCCTTGTACCCGGCCACTGCGGAGTCCACTGTGGACGACGCCAGAGTGGCACGGTCCAGCACCGTGCGGTCGGCGTCGAACACGACGAGGTCGAGGTCGACCCGGACGCCGTTCGCCTTGAACAGAGCCGCGCTCGCGCGGACCAGGTCGTACTGTGCCTGCGCGCCAGCCCGGTCCCCGGTGACCGAGAGCAGGTCACCGAGCGCTGTCGCGTACTCCGGAATCGGCAGCCGAGCCACGACGGCACGCAGCTCCTCGATGGCGGCCGTGGTGTCACCACGCGCGGCGATCAGCCGGGCGCGCAAGGCCCGCAGCGGCGGGTAACCCGGCGCCATGGCCAACCCCTGCTCGACATGTGACGAGGCAGTTGCCCGGTCGCCGGCTGCGAACGCCAGCAGGGCGAGGTGCTGATGCGCGAACGCGGCATCGGCCGGCGTCGGAGCGACCTGCAGCGCCAGCTCCATCAGCTCCCGGGCCGCCGGCAGCCTTCCGTGCAGTTCGTTGATGTACGAGGCGCGGGCGTAGGAGCCGGTATCCGGCCGCAAGTCGACCATCTGCTGCACAGCGTTAGTGGCCTCGTCGTAGCGGCCCAGCTCGACCAGTGCGTCGGCCACGACGCCGTGCGCCGCCGCGGAGTACGCGTCGGTGGCGACCGCCTGCTGTCCATAGTGGAGCGCTCCGGCGAAGTCGTGCCGGGCGGCGGCCAGCGCACCGAGCCCGGTCAGCGCGGCCGCGTTGTCCTTCGGCCGCAGTTCGAGGGAGCGGTTCAGTGCGGTCTCGGCCTGCGCGTACGGGCGCGGATCGGCGGTGATCCGGGCCTGTTGGACGTACGCCTGCCCGAGTCGCGCCCAGGTCAGCCAGTCCGCGGGAAGCCGGTTCAACCGATCCCGGGCGGCGCTGATCGCCTTGCTCAGATCCTCCACAGTGGACGCTTCACCGGCCGGCGCGAGCAACACCGGTGCGGCGGGCGGTGGCGCGGGACCCAGGCGCGGAGCGATGGCTATCGCCCCGATCCCGAACACGCCCACGACCAGCGCCGCGACCACCAACAGTCTGCGCATCAGGCACCTCCCAGCCCGTTCATCCATGCCTTCGATACCAAGGCACCCTCCGGATTGGTGCGGATCCGCAGCCATCCATCGCGGCCCCTGGCGCGAAGGCACTGATGTGAGCGCGTGGCAGACGCCCCGCGCCGACCCGATGAAAGGGAAAGACATGGCACTGATCCGTCGCCGAATCATGACCGCCGCCGTCGCGGTGGCGATCACGGCGATCGGCTTGACCGCGCTCGGGCCGGGCGTGGGCCAGACGTCGAGTCACCGCGAGGCGCCGCTCATCTCGGGCGACCCGCAGCGCGACAACACCGACACCTACGCCTTCGTCAG
>DASRII010000471.1:0-8661 GCA_035650075.1 Micromonosporaceae bacterium
CGGGTACCGCTGGCGATGGCCGCCGGGACCCAGAAGCTCAGGCCGTCCGGGGGCAACGCCAGACGACCGGCATCACTGGCGCAGGGAGCTCGGCAGCGGGGAGGGCGAGCGATCAGATAATGATAAACATCACTATAGTGATGATCATAATATAGATTTATATCTATAATTCATTGCGCCGGCCACACCGATCCCCCGCGTCGATCGGAGACCGATGGGCGAACAACCTGCCGAGCCCGGCCAGGAGCAGGGCTACCGCCATGGGGGCGCGCGGCAAGGCGGGAGAACCAGGACCCGTACGCCGGTCAATGTCTTGGTCTGTGACAGGCTGACCGTCGTCACCGCCGGCATTCGAGCCGTGCTCGAGCGTCAGCCCGACATCGGCGTGGTCGGCGAGGTGACCGATGGTCACCGGGCAGTCGCGGTCGCCCGCACGCTGCGTCCGGACGTCGCGATCGTGGATGCGGGCCTCCCCCCACTTGAATGTGAGGAGCTGGTGCGCCGGCTCCGCCAGACCGCCGTGCTGGCCCCGCCCAAGGTCATCGCGCTGGAGACCGATGGTGGCTTCGACCCGGTCCCCGTGATCTCCGCCGGGGCCAGCGCGGTGCTGTCCAAACGCGACATCGTCGACTGCCTCGCCTACGCGGTCCATGTGGTCGCGCGGACCGACGTACTGATCGTCCCCGGCGTCTTCAGCAGCCGCCTTCATTGGCTCGCCGGAAACCCGGGCCGAGGGGCGGTGACGGCCGTCCCGTGCACCGGCCTCACCGCCCGGGAACGGGAGGTGCTGCTGCTCGTGGCGCGCGGCCTCACCAACTGCCAGATCGCCGCCGCCCTGCATGTGCGGGAGGCGACGGTGCGCTCCCACCTCTACCACCTGCTGCACAAGCTCGGCCTGCGGGACCGGGCCCACGCGGTGGCGTTCGCGTACGAGATGGGGCTGGTCCGAGCAGCGGCGACATAGCTGCGCGCTGCTCGGACCGTCCGCATCAGTTGGCCCCGGCTGCGGGCGTGACGCCGGTGGCTTCGGCCCGGAACCGGTCCAGCGCCTCCATATCGATCTTGACTTTCGCCTGTGGCCGCAGCCGCTGCTCCAGCTCGGCCATGAGGACCTCGCGTCGTTCCTGCACCATCAGCTGGCGTACCCGCTGCTCGGTTTTTGCGTTCCAAAGTGGGGGTTCAAGGCGCACGTCGGTCACCCGGACCACCCAGTACCGCCCGTCACCGGTGTCGGCCAGGCCGACCTCACCGCTGCGCCGGACCGCCACGGCAATCCGGCCGACCGCAACTGGTACCTCAGTGGGTGTCGCACCCACCTCGGCGAGGTGGCCACCGGTCGCGCGCGAGGCGGGGTCGACCGAGTGCTGGGCGACGAGCTCGCGGAACTCGGTGTCGCTGGCCCGAGCCGCCGCTGGCAGCAGCTGCTCGGCGAGCCGTCGGTCGGTGACCACGACGGCGGCCACCCGCGCCGACCGGAAGCGGGCGAGCCTGTCGCGGTGCGCCTGGAAGAAGGCCCGGGCCTGGTCGGACGTGAACGCCTCGGGACGGGCACCCTGCCGGGCCATCTCCCGGTCGATCAGGCCCAGGTTGAGCTGCGCGTCCGCAACGCCGCGCGGTCCGCTTGACGCGGTGATCCCCTGCCGCCGTGCCTCAGCTGCGAGGAGCCGGACGAGGATCGCGTCGCGCAGCGCAGTGTCGACCGGGTCCGCCGGGGGTTCGACGCCGATCCACGGCGCCGACGGCCGGACGTGCTGCCCGACCTCCACGCCGTACACCGGTTCGCCGTCCACGGTCGCGATCACGGTCTCACCGATGTCGGCTGGCTGGCTAGACGAGGCGAGCCCGGTCGCCGTGGCCAGGACGGCCCCCGTGACGAGCGCCACCACGGCGACCGCCACGAGACGCCACCCCGACCCGGCGACCCGACGCCGGCCCGGCTCTGGACCGGCTTCGCTGGTCGTGGTCAACACTGCCACCCGCAGTTCTGCCGGCCGTACAAGAAGTCGTCGTCCGCCTCCCAGTACTCGTCACCGCACTCCGAGTCCCAGGGGTTGGTGCAACCGCCGCGGTAGCGGCAGCAGGTGTCGTGATCGTGACAGTCGTACGTGTAGATACCTAGACCGTCCGGCACGCAGCAGCCGCCGCCGCACCGACCCCAGCAGTCCCGTGCCTTGCCGACCGTCTCGTAGGCGCACGAGAAGCAGCGGTTGTCCGCGTCGTAGCACGCCACCCAGCTCCCACTGCACCCGATGTACCAGACACCGTCCTCGTTGGACTGCTGGCACAGCACCGACACCTCACCGGTCACCGGGTCGATGCACGACTCCTCGGACGCGCTGTGCGGTCCGGTCGACCTCGGGTCCTTGGCCCCGTGCCGTTCCGGTACGGAGCCGATCTTGTCGCTGGCCAGCACCAGGCCCGCCGGCGCTTCCGACCAGTACATGACGGCGCGGTAGAGCAGCGCCTCGTGCGGCCCCAGCGGGCTGCGCTTGGGGGCGAGCCGGCCGGCCAGTGCCCGCTCCAGGGCACCGAGCGCCATTTTGCCCTCTGTGCCCAGGATGTTGCCGTGCCCGTCCCAGACACCGGTACGGGCGGCGAAGTCGACTGTCACGTCGAGCGGCTTGCCGTTCACCTCAACGTGCAGGGTCGCTTGGTCGGTGCCGGTACGGTGCGCGCTGTAGGTGACCAGCGAGCCGGCGACTCCGTACCAGCCTTCGATCTTTGCGCTGTCCCGCTGGCTCACCACCAGGTCGCCCGCTGCTGACGGCGCCGTCTGCTGCGCCTGCAGTGCCGTCACCGGCATGCCCATGGCGATGGTCAGTCCGAGTCCGGCCGTCAGCGCCAGCCGACGTGCCCAACGGTTGCGTGTCGTACGCACTCCGCCAACCCCCTCCCTCTCCGCTAGGCGGGGCGCGGACGCGGTTGTCCGCTGGTCGCGACCATAAGGTGACCGAACGTGTACGTCTTCCGCCCACTGTGGAACTTTGACCCCACACCGTGAGGATGCGATGACCGGGACTCAACGACGTGCCTAAGCGTGCTGTTGAGGTTCCCGTTGGTCGGTGCGTTGACCGACAATCAACCAGCAGCGTTGCTGCTGCGAGGTCGTAGGGGGTCGCCATGCGGTTGGTTCTGCTTGTGGGTGGCGCTGTCCTCGTCGCCGCCCTGGTCGTGGCGTTGGCGCCGTCCCGCCGGTCGCCGAGGAACGCGTACCGGTCGAGCCGGCTGCTGCTGCTCGCCGCCGTCGTAGCGGCGGTCGCGACCGACCTCGCCGTGCTGCCGATTCTCTACGCCGACGACGCCGGGGCCGTGGGCATCGCCGCCACGGTCGTCCCGCCGGTGGTGCTGACGCTCCTGGGCGCGGCGGGCTCGCTGCTCGGCCGGTCCGCGGTTGCGACGGGGGTCATCTGGACCGCCGTCGTGCTGATGTTCGCCTTCGTCGTCGTGTACGGGCTCGGCCTGGGGTTTCTCTACATCCCGACCGCTTTCCTCCTGCTCGCTGGCGCCATCGCTCGCCGGCCAGCTGACGGTCGGGTAGAGCGGCCGACTGGGTAGCTGCAGTTTTGGGGACCTTGTAGAACGGCTCCAGGACGTACACCACCTCGGCAAGCACCAAGTCCGTCAGCCTCAGCTCGTGGGTCTTGGCCGCGGCAAGGAACCGGGTGGCGCGGTCAGCCATGTCGGGCGGGTCACCGGTAAGGTGGCGGACGATGATGTTGGTATCGATGAATGCGTTCATCGCTCGCTGAGGCGGGCCGCCCGGGTCCGACGGGTCTGGTCTCGAATGTCCTGCCAGTCGGTCCCGCGTCGTGCCGGCGGAACCGGCACAGAGCCGGCTGGCTTCAGTAGGTCAGGGCGACGGGCTCGCCAGTGCGCCGGCGAGCCCGTCGCGGTGCGGCTATGCGTAGACCTCCAGCTCGTAGATGCGGGTGGCGGTGTCGGTCGTCTGGGTGGGCGTGGTGACGTTCAGCCGTACATAGCGGGCGTTCACCGAGACCGTATGTGACGTCACGTTGGCGGTGTTGGCGGTGACTGTCACTGGGGTGGTGAAGTTCGTGCCGTCGGTGCTGACCTGGATCGTGTACGCCCGCGTGTTCCACGTCGCGCTCTCGCCGCCGGCGCCGGCGTGCCGGATGGTGACCGACTGGACCGCGAAGGTCGCGCCGAGGTCAACTTGCAGGAACGACGGTGTGGCCAGCGAGCAGAACTTGTCGGAGGTGCCACCGGACACGCTGCCGTTGACGGCCTTCTCCGGCCCCTCCGACACGCCGCACGGGGTGGACCCGGTCGCGGGCTTGTTGAGCGCCACGTTCGTCGGCCCGCCCGCGCCGCCGTACACCTCGAACTCGTAGATGCGCGCGGCGCCGTTGCCGTCGTTGGCGGGTGTGGTGATGTTGAGCCGCACGTGACGCGCGGTCACCGCGGTGATCGGATGGTACGTGCGGCTGGTGCGGTTGCCCGACGGGCTGACCCGGGTGGTCCACGTCGCCGCGTCCGGGCTGGTCTGGATCGTGAACGCGCCGGTGTTCCACCCGGTCGTCTCGCCGCCCAGGCCGGCGTGCTTGACCACAAAGGACGTGATGTTCTGCGACGAGCCGAGGTCGACCTGGAGGAACTTGGTCCCCGCAGCCGTGGAGCACCACTTGCTGTTGTTGGACAGCGAGCCGTCCACCGCCTTCGCGGCCGACTCCGACGTGGCGCACGCGGCGGATGCGGTGACCGGACGGTTCAGCGCGAGGTTCGTGCCGAGCTGTGGCGCCGCGGGCGGCGGGGTGAAGCCGTCGTTGAACGACGGCGGGACATCCGCCGGGTTGGTGCCCCACGCCGAGGGCGAGCCTCCCATCGTGTACGACAGGGTCGCGCCGCCGGCGATGTCGGCGTACCGCAGCCAGGTCCGCTGCGTGGGCGCGCCGTTGACGGACAGGCCCTGCACGTACTGGGCCGACGGGCCGGCGCCGGTCGCGTTGATCTGGATGTCTCCGGCCGGCCGGTCGATGAGGATCGACGGGAACAGCGGCCCGTGCAGCGCGAGGGTGTCCGCGCCCGGCGTCGGCGGGTACATGCCCATCGCCGCCCAGACGTACCACGCGGACGTCGCGCCGAGGTCGTCGTTGCCGGGCAGGCCGCCGGCGCCGGTGGTGAACGACTCGCTCATCACCCGGCGCACCGCCGAGGACGTGCCGGCGGGCTTGGCCGCGAAGTGGTACGCCCACGGCACGCCGTGCTCGGGCTCGTTGCCGATGTAGAAGTACGGCTGCGAGAGCCCGCCGTTGAGCTGGGTGAAGTGGTGGTCGAGGCGCTGGGTCGCGGTCTGCCGGCCGCCCATGAGGTTGATCAGCGCGGCGAAGTTGTAGGTGACCATCCAGGTGTACTGCGACGCGTTGCCCTCGGTGTAGGACGGGCTGGCCGGGACCAGCGGCCAGGGCCAGGTGCCGTCGGAGCTGCGGTCATGGATGTACTGCGACTCGGTGTTGAAGACGTTGCGCCACCACTGGGCGCGCTGGATGTAGGTGTTGTACTTCGTGGTGTCCCCCACCGCCCGCGCGAACTGCGCGACGGCGAAGTCCGACGCCGAGTACTCCAGCGAGTCCGACGGGTCCTCGTGGATGTAGTTTCGCTGGACGTACCCGCTCTGCCGGCCGCGGATCGGGCTGCCCTGGGCGGTGCCGCCGTTGGAGGAGGCGTGCATCAGGTTCAGCGCGGCGGTGGTGTCGAAGGAGCGGGCGCCGAACGCGTACAGGCTCGTCACAATGATCGGGCCGGGGTCGCCGGTCATGATGAACGCCTCGTTGTGGTTGTGCGACCACTTCGGCAGCAGGCCGCCCTGCTGGCCGTCGAGCACCATCGACCTGGCGATGTCATTGGCCTCGTTCGGGGCGATGAGGGCGACCAGGGACGCCCATGACCGGTACACGTCCCAGCCGGAGTAGTTCTGGTAGACGGTGTGGCTGGCGGTGTGGATGATGTTGTCGAAGCCGCGGTACTGGCCGTTCGTGTCGCTGGCGATGTTCGGGTTGACCAGCACGTGGTACAGCGCCGTGTAGAACTTCTGGAGGTCGGCGGCGCTGCCGCCGGTTGCCTGGACCCGGTTCAGGATGGTGTTCCATTCGGTGTCCGCGTTGGCGCGTACCGTGGCGAAGTTGAAGCCGGACTGCTCGGCGGCGAGGTTGCCCGCGGCGCCGGTCTGGCTCACGAACGAGATGCCGATCTTGACCTGCACCACGGCGTTGCCGGTGGTGTCGAAGTTGAGCCACCCGCCGGAGCTCACGCCGCTGCTGCTGGTCGAGCCGGGCGAGACGGTGCTGCCGAGCCACGTGCCCACGCTGGACGGGGCCCGGTCGAACTCCATCCGGAAGAAGATCTGGTACGTCTTGGAGCTGCCGCAGAAGCCGCCACCGGTGACGCTGCCGGTCACCGTGCTGCCGCTGATCGAGATGGAGCCGCTACGGCTGCCGGTGGCGCTGCGGCTGGTGTTGATGAGCACCTTCGCGCTCGTCGTCGTTGGGTAGGTGAGCCGCATGATCGCGGTCCGCTTCGTCGCCGACAGTTCGGCCTGGGTGTTTCCGTAGTTGCTCAGCACTGCCTTGTAGTAGCCGGCCTGGGCGACCTCGCTCGCCTTGGCCTGGGTCGCCGCGTATCCGGTCCAGCCCGTCCCCGGCGAGGTGCCGATGGCGCCCGTGATCGGCAGCAGCCCGATGTCCTCGTTGTTGGCGCAGCCCGCGCCGTTGAAGTGGGTGAGGCTGAACTCCTGGATCTGGGTGTCGGAGAAGCGGTAGCCGGACGGCGAGGCCGTCGGCGTGTCCGGGCTGAACTGCACCATGCCGAACGGGACGACAGGCCCGGGTACGGTGCTGCCGCCGGCGCCACCGGGCACCGGGTTCGGCGAGTTGCTGTCGTCGGTGCCGATGAAGGGGTTCACGTACTGGGTCAGTGCCAGCACTGCCGCGCGCGCGGGCGCGGCCGTGAGGGCGACGGCGGCGGCCGTGGCGGTCGCCGCGAGCAGCAGGGCGAGCGCGACGGTCGCCGATGTCCGGGGTGGTTTCATGGAAGGGGTCCTCCCGGCGGTGGACGGTATGTGCGAGCGGTAGACATCGGAAGTTACCGATGCTTCCATAATCAGTTAACCGTCTTAACCGTTAACCAGACATCGATTGAATGGCTTAACCCACGGGGCCTCGCGGCTGGAGGACCGCACGCCCGAACCCGGCCTCACGATCTTGGTGCTCTTGGTACGCCAACGCCTCCTGGGATGAAGAACGCGCACGCACGACATCCCCGTCTCGGCACCCAGCCCTTGACCTGACAGTTCTTTCCGGCGAGCGCAGCTGCGGGTTACTGCCGCTTGGGGAGCTGGCCGACCCGCAGCCACCTGCCGCCTCGCTGGACCGCCAGTAGCCTACTGGCAAGCGCCTAAAGGCCGAGATCTTCGGCGGTGAGGCTTATGTCACGAAGAATGCCGCGCAGCGTGCCCTTGGCCACGTCCCGACCGCGATGCACGGGAACGGTAGTACCGCGTCCGTCTGCGTGGCGCATGATGTGGTGACTGCCCGCGATCCGGGCGACGACGAACCCATGCTGTTCCAGCGCCTTCACGATCTGGTCCCCTGGGACGGATGGGATTGCCATCAGGCCGCTGCCACGGTCAAGATGAGCTCATTCGGGATGCCGAACTCGGCGATCAAGCCGATCAGCGCCTCCCTCAGATCCGCGACCGCTTCGGACTCGGTGTCTCCTTGTCCATGCGCGCCCACTCCCGGCCATAGCTGCGCATGGGCGCACCACACGCCGTCTTCGTCCTGCTCGACGGTGTAGGGCACATGAACGACTCGTGCGGCCATACCGAAGAGGGTAGCCGAGCACTACGGCGCGGCGACGAACGCGGGAGCTTCGGCGTCGAGGGAAGGGCGGCGCTGGGTCCCAGAGCGGGTCGGCGTGTGGCGCTCAGCGGGCGAACTGGAACCAGTTGAGGTTGACGAAGTCGCCACCGGTACCGGTGAACGTGATGTACAGGGTGTGCACGCCGGTGGCCGTACCACTGAGGTTGGTGGTGGCGCTCGTCCAGGACTGCCAGCCGCCGGTGTTGCTGACCGGGACACTGGCGACGATGGGGCCGGTGGTGCTGTCCAGCCGGTACTGCACGGTGCCGGTCGCGGCCGAGCCCGAGGCGAGCCGCGTGGTCACCGACACCGCCGACGTGCCACCAAAGTCCACACTGGAGTACGCCAGCCAGTCCCCCGGCGCGATCCAGCCGACGTTCAGCCCTCCGCCGGTGTCGCTGGTCGGCTCGGTCTGCGTGCCAGACTGCTGGCTGTAGCTCTCCGCTTGGCGCTGGGTGTAGGCGTTAGGCAGGCCCTGGCGGGTGAACTGGAAGCAGTTGAGGTTGACGAAGTCACCACCGGTGCCGGTGAACGTGACGTACAGGGTATGCACGCCGGTGGCGGTGCTGCTGAGGTTGGTGGTGACGCTGGTCCAGGACTGCCAGCCACCGGTGCTGCTGACCGGGACGCTGGCGATCACCGTGCCGGTGGTGCTGTCCAGCCGGTACTGCACGGTCCCGGTCGCGGTCGAGCCAGAGGCGAGCCGCGTGGTCAGGGACACCGCTGAGGTGCTGCCGAAGTCCACATTGGAGTAGGCCAGCCAGTCACCCGGCGCGACCCAGCC
>DASRII010000472.1:0-19015 GCA_035650075.1 Micromonosporaceae bacterium
CGCGCAGACCCAGGAGATGCCCTATCGGTACGCCTCCGTCGAGGGCCCGGTCACCGCGATCGAGGACACCGTCACCGTCGAGCAGCGCTGGGAGCTCGCCCGCCGCTACCTGGGCCACGAGGGCGCCGACGGCTACATCGATGCCACCCGGGACGCCACCGACCGCATGTGCGCGATCCACATCCGCCCCGAGCACTGGCTGACCCGTGACTACACGAAGGCCGGTGGATAGGTTCAGCGACCGGGCGTCGGGCCAGCAGCAATGGGGCCCCGACCGCGACCGGCCGGGGCCCCGATAATACAAAGAACTACGAGATCGGTGACGTACCGGCGTACCCGATGGTCGCCTGCTCATCGGACTGCGCCTGGGTACACGTCGTCCCGGCGCCGTTGTAGTTCGGGTTGGTACTCGTGAAGGTCACCTTCCACGAGTACGTACCGGCATTGACGGCGACCGGAGTCGTCGTGGTGGCGGTACCGTCCGCGCCGAGCGTAACCGTCTCGCTCGCCACGGCCGTACCGCTGCAGTCGGCCGACGGGTAGAGCTGGAACAGCACGGACCCGGTAGGGCTCCCGGCACCCGGAACGGTGGACACCCGAGCCCGGTCGCTGAGCAGAATCTTGGTGGCGATCGACGGCGTGGCGGGCGTTACGGTCACCTGTTCGCCCGTGTCGTCGCATCCGGTGGCCACCGGCAGGTTCTGGGTGTTGCCGGCGTACGACGCAACCCACTGGTAGACACCGACCTGCGTCGGGGTGTACGACGCGCTCGTGGCCGTCGCGGTCGAGTCGCTGGTCCGGACGGCTGCCACCGTGGTGGTGAAGACGGCGGTGGTACAGGTGATCGCGGCGGCCGTGGCGAACGGGCCGTAGAGCGTGAACGTCACGTTGCCCGGTGCGATGCCACCGGACGGGAAGTACCCGTCGCTGATCGTCGCGGTGTCGTTGAAAGTACCCCCGCTGCCGATGGCCAGCGTGGTCGGGCTCGGCGTGGTGGCGATCTGCGGTTGCGGCTTCTGTACCACCAGCGGTTCGGATGTGCATTCGCTGGTCGCACCCGCGTTGCGGCCACCGCCGGAGTAGGTGGCTCGCCAGTAGAACGTACCGGGGGTCGCGAAGGTCAGCGTCGGGGAGGGCGGGATCGTTCCGTCGGCGCCGATCTGCACGGTGGCCGTGTTACCGCCGCTCGGGAAGGAGGGTGAGGTGGCGGCCATGGTGCAGGTTTCGTTGGTCCACAGCGAGTAGGTCACCGTGCCGGTCGGCGTACCGATCGCGCCGGAGATGGCCGCCGTGTCGTACACGTCCGCCGGCAGTGTCACCGTGTTGTCCGGCGAGGCGAGGCTCGTACCGGACGCCGTGAAGAGTTCCGTCGTGATGCTCGGTGCACCGCAGGTCTCCACGTTGCCGGCGGCCAAGTCGTACAGCGACGCGCCCAGTTGCTGCGACGCCCGGGTGTTGAAGACGAACCGGTTGATGCAGATCGTGTTGCCGTTGTCGTCCCGGTCGAGGCCGTACGCGGTGAGGTCGATCGCGCCCTCGAAGAACTGGTCGGCGCCGAGCGTGGTACCCAGGCCGGTCTTGTTCTGCGGCGTCGCGCTGTTCTTGTCCTGGGTCTGCCACGGCGTGGTCACGCTGGCGGTGTCGTTGGTGATCGCGCACAGGTCGTTGCCACTCGCCGTGCCGCATGCGCCGCCCGTGGCGAGTGCGGTCTGGTTGAGGGATCCGCCCGCGCCGCCGTCCCACTGGTAGGCGCTGACCGTCGGGTTGCTGCCGCCACCGGTGAACGCCGCGACCAGAAGGATGTCGCCGTCCTGGTGGTTACCGGAGAACGCCAGGCCGCCACCGCCGGGGCTGGGGTTGTTACAGCCGACGGTGCCGTCCCGCAGGAACCAGACGCCCATGTCGTTGTTGCCGTTCGGCGCGTTCTTCTCCATCCCGAAGTACAGGATGAGGTGGTGCGTCGACGGGTCGAAATACGCCGCGGCGTACGCGTTCTGAATGTCGCCCTTGTCGGTGACGTTGTTGGCGCCGACGCAGCGCCAGCCGGTGCTGATGTTCAGCGTGTCCTTGCTGCCGCTGGTGAAGGTCGAGCTGTCAGCCGACGAGGTGGGCGTGAAGTCCCGCACGAAGCCGGCGGACAGGAAGTTCGCCGGCAACGGGTTGCGCTCGACACCCACGCCGTTGGAAACGGTGAAGATGCTGTTGGTGCCGCTGCTCGTGCCCCAGTCCGGCGGGGCCGACGCGGTGTCGTCGAAGATGTTTCCTTCGAGTTCGAAGGTGGCTGACACGACGGCCTGCGCGGTGGTCGGGGCGACCACGATGCCCGCGGCCAGAACCGCGGTAGCAACGAGAGCGCTGCGCCACCGGACGCGCCGTCGCCAGATTGTGAACATAAAAAGTTCCCCCGCTTGCGAATAGTCCGACGAATAAAGGCACGCCGTTCAAACGGCGACCTCAATTCGATAACGAGCAGACTCCACTGTGGAGACTCGCGTACACGTCGCCGGAGCGGCCAAGTGGCCGGAAATGTTCGAGCAGCCGTGTCAGCTCACCGGCTTCGAGCCACCGCTCACTCGCGAACCGCATGGTCTCGACCGGCGCGTAGTTGTAGCGATAGCCGCCCGCCCCGAGCCGCTCCATTTCGGCAAGCGCAGCGAGCGCGGCGTCGTGCGCCGGCGGCAGGTACTCGAACGACAAGGCAGGTAGAGGCTGGCTCAGCCCGGCCAACACTTCGGCCTCGAAGCCCTCGACATCGATTTTGCAGAAGGCGGGCGTGCCGTACCGAAGAATGAGGTCGTCCAGCGTCACCACGTCCACCTCTACCGACCGGTCCCACCGCACCCGGGCGAAGCCGGGGTCCGTCGCTACCGACTGGATCCAACGGCGCGACAGGGACGAGACAGTGGGAGTAGCGGTGGACAGTGCCAGCCGGGCCTGCCCACGAGCGGCACCCGCGGCCACCGGCAGGACGACAACCCCCGCATCGCGGCCGTACAACAGTCGCAGGACGCGCAGGCAGTCGGGTTGCGGTTCGACCGCGATCACCCGTGCGCCGAGCCGTCGCCAGGCGGGGATCCGGCTTCCCACGTGGGCGCCGATGTCGAAGCCGACGTCACCCGGACCGAGGAACTGCCGGTAGAACCGGACCATGCGCCGGTGCCGGAACGGTACGCCGTGGTACATGGCCACCGACCGCGCGATTCCCCACGCACGAGTGAGCACGGCGGAACCTACGATTCGAACCGGTCGCTCAACGCGTACCGCAGCAGCACGACGTCCTCGATCTGCCGCACCTCGGCCAGGTTGGCCCGGTGCTGCGCGTTCCACGGAAAGTCGCCGTCGCCCACGAATCGTGGCGCTCGCGAGTCGCCGACGAAGAACGGCGCCACCACCAGGTGGGCTTCGTCGGCGAGCCCGGCGGCGAGGAACCCGGTGAGCGTGTAGCTGCCACCCTCGACCACCAACCGTTCGACTCCGCGCTCGACGAGATCGCCGAGCAGCTCAGCAAGGTCGATGGAGTCGCCGGCGTCCACCACGATGCCCGGAGCGTCGAACCCGCGAATCTTGTCCACCGCGGACGACGTACAGTAGATGATCTTGTCGATGTCCCCGGTAGTGAAGAAGGAGGCGGCCGGGTCGAGGTCGCCGCTCGCGGTGAGCGTGACCTTCTTGGGGGAGGGCGGCAGGCCGCGGGCGACCCTGGCCTCTTGCCGGTGCTGTGAGCGGATCAGCAGGCGGGGATTGTCCCGGCGGATCGTATGCGCGCCGACCAGGATCGCGTCGCACCCGGCCCGGACCGCGTCCACCCGATCGAAGTCCGCGGCGTTGGACAGCAGCAGCCGGGAGTCCTCGAAGTCGTCGATGTAGCCGTCGAGCGACATCGCGCAGCTCAATACGACGTATGGTCGTTCGTTCACGAATCTCTCCCGCGACCTCGGCGAACATCAAACATCATCGGCCAGCCGGCGATGCGGGAGGGTCGGCCGCCGGTCCAAACGTCGTCAGGAAGCGGTCGCGGAAAGTGTCCATCCGCCAGACCGGAGCCTGGGGACCCGGCCGCAGACCCTCCTGCCAACCCCAACCGGTGATGCGGTCGAGCACCGCCGGGTCCCGGGCGACCAGCGTGATCGGTACGTCCCGGCTCGCGCCTTCGCCGGTCACGATGGGCGCCGGCTGGTGGTCGCCGAGGAACACCAGCACCAGGTTGTCGTCGCCGTACGTCTCGACGTATGAGATCAGGGTCTCCAGCGAGTACTCGATGGCATTCCGGTACGCGATCCGCACCTGGGCCCGATCGCGCACGTCCGGCGAGCCGCCCGTATCGGGCATGCCCTTGTACGCGGATCCGTCGCCGACTTTGTTCCAGTCGATCTGCCGGGGCACCGGTGTCCAGGGCCCGTGGCTCGACAGCAGCACGACCTCCGCCATGAACGGGGCGTGGTGGGGTGTGCATTCGGCGCGGTGGAAGGCCGCCATCGTGTACTGGTCGGGGATCGAGGAGAAGGTGAACAGCGGGCCGCGGTACCCGAGATTCTGCATGGTGTAGAGCTGGTCGTAGCCGTAGAAGCTGCCCTCCGGCCAGGGCTGGTTGATGGCCGGCATCACGCCTACTACCCGCCAGCCGGCGCGATGGAACGCGCCGTTGAGGGTGAACCGGTCGCTGGCGACGAGCGCGTCGTGGCGCCGCTCGTTGTCGACCCACAGACCGGACAGCAGCGTGCCGTGGGCCAGCCAACTGCCGCCACCCGCTGTCGACGAGGTCAGGAAGGCGCTGCGCGCGGTGAAGCCGCGCGCCCGCAGCCGGCGGTTCCCCGCGTCGAGCAGGGCCGTGACCTGCGGCGCAAGCTCGGGATCGGCTACCGCGACGCGACCGTAGCTCTCGACGAACGCGACGACGACGTCCTTGCCGCGAAGGCTCGTCAGCAACTGGTCGCCCGGGGTATCGCGGAAGGCGTCGACCGCCAACTCCTCGGCGAACACCTCGTGATCGCGTAGTTCCGTGCCCACCCAGCGCGCCCGGTCGTAGGCGAGGCTCGCGGAGTCGTGTGTGGCGACCGGCGTGCCCGGGACGACCTGCACGCCCAGCACCGCGAGGAGGATCCAGACCACCGTGAGCGCGCCGACTGTAGCGGCCGACGCGGTGCGGTGCCGGACCCCGAGCCGACTCAGGCGCAGTACCGACCAGCCCATGAGGACGGGCAGGGCCGCGGCGGCCAGCACGGCACCCACCACGGCGGCCGTGGTGCCGGGCTGACCCATCGACCGGCCCAGGAACCGGACAAAATCGGCGAGCAAGGGCCAGTCCTGTACCGGATCGAACGCCCGGTCCAGCACCTCGTAGAAGCCCATGTCGAGGAGCTTCAGCAGGACCAGCAGCGCCAGGGCCACCCCGATCACGATCGCCACCACCCGCCGCGCCCGGTCCGGCAGCGCGAGCAGGAGCGCGGCGGCGATCAGCCCTTCGATCGGGACCAGGATGAGGGCCGCCGGCGTGAGGTGGCTGATCCGGTTCGGCATCACCAGGGCGAAGAGCACGAGCAGGCCGGCCAGCGACGTGGCCAGCCAGGCGAGGGCGGTGCGCCAGCGCGAAATCAATTGATGACCGGAAATTCGAGGGTACGGGCGGACCGGTTGAACTTCGCGGCCAGGTAGCCGGCGTTCGTGGGCGACAGGTGCACGCTCGTGGGTACCTGCGCGGTCACCGTCACGCCGAGCCGCCTGAGCTGTTCGACCTTGTCCGTGTTGTTCGTGAGCAGCGCCACCCGGTCGACCCCGAGCGCACCGAGCATCTGGGCGGCGCTGCTGTAGTCCCGCTCGTCTTCGGCATGGCCGAGGGCGATGTTCGCCTCGTACGTGTCCAGGCCGACATCCTGCAACTCGTACGCCTCGAGCTTGGTGTACAGCCCGATGCCGCGTCCCTCCTGCCGCAGGTACAGCAGGAAGCCGCCGGCCTTCGTGACGCGCTCGACCGCCTCGCGCAACTGGGCTCCGCAGTCGCACCGCTGGCTGCCGAACACGTCACCGGTCAGGCACTCACTGTGCAGGCGGACCAGCGGGGCCGACCCGCCGGCGGTGGAGCGGTTCAGCGCTCCGACCCAGTCGCCGAGACCCAGCGCGAGATGCTCCCCGGTGTCCACGAGCCCGTTGAACGAGAACACGCGCGCGGTGGTGGCGTACCCGTCCAGCAGCTGTAGCGGGACCGTCACCTGCGTCCGGATCGTGGCGGCAGGCAGTGTGTCGGACATGGGCCTCCTTCGCCGACGCGGCAGTGGCACGGGCGACCGGCGACGTTGCAGCCCAGCCGGCCGCGCGGCTGCTGCTCCACTGCTCGAGCATCCCCTGCTGCCACCTACGTACCACCGGCGACAGAGGGTTCAGCCTCTTCAGTCATACCCGACGAGCAGGTCATTGTGCTGGACTATCGCCTCGAGCCGGCCCGTGGCCGCCTCGGCCAGCCGGCGGGCCGTGTAGGCCGCCACCGGTTCGGTGAGCTCCGGCTGCTGTTCGCAGGCCGCGCCGACCCAGCCCCGTAACCATGCTACGAGCAGATCCGGCTGGTCCGCGCCGAGCCGCCACGGGCTCGGCCGTGCCCGTACGGCCGCTCCCCACCGGCCGAACGCCGCGGTGGCGGCACCGGTCGCGTCCGGCCCGAGCTGGCGATGGCCGGCGACGGTACGGCGCTGGTGTGCGTTGAAAGCGTCCATGATCGTCGCGTCCAGCGGATCGGGTGGGGTGAGGTCGACCTCGCCGGTGACGGAGAGCGTGAGCAGCGCCGGGCAGCCGGCTCCGGCGCAGGCCGCCGCGACCCGTTCCAGGTCGTCAGCGGTGAGCAGATCCATGAGTGCGGACATCGTGACCAGGCCAGCGCCGGCCACGTCCTCGCTGGTCAGCCGGGTGATGTCGCACTGCCGGGTCCGGACGGTGACCGGGGTGCCGTCCGCGTCGTTCACCGTCGTCGCCGCGGCCCGTTCGAGCAGGTCGGCGTCATGGTCGTACAGGATCCACTGCTGCGGCCCGGGCAGCCGGGGCGCCAGCCACCGGGTCATCGACCCGGTACCGGCGCCGAGATCGTGGATCACCAACGCGCCGCCGGCCAGCCGCCGCCGGATCGGCTCGACCAACTCGGGCGCCCGGGCGGCGGCATCGGCCGGTTCCCGCAGCGCGAGCCAGCCCGCATCGACCCGGTTGGTCACGCGACACCGGCCAGGACATGGTTGATCTTTTCGACTGTACCGGCCCAGCCAGTGAGCCCGGTCCTGCGTCCGTGAGCCGATCGGCGCAGCCGCTCCCGCAGGTCGGCGTCGTCGAGCCAGCGCGCCAGCGCCCCGGCCAACGAGGCCGGGTCGCCCGGTTCGACCAGGAGCCCGGGTCGGCTACCGTCCGGTGCCCGGCCCACGGCCTCGGGCAGTCCACGGCTGGCCGTCGCGAGCACCGGGATCCCGCGGGCCAGTGCCTCGACGATCACCATGCCGTAACTTTCGCCGCGCGATGGCAGTACCAGCAGGTCGGCGCCGGCGTACGTGGCGTCGAGCCGGTCCCCGGTACGCGGGCCGGCCAGCCGGACACGCTCGGTCAGCCCGTACCCGTCGATCTGCCGGCCAAGGCGCTCGACGAACTCCGGTTCCCGGCCCAACGGCCCTACGCACAGGCAGCGCCAGGGTCGGTCGGCGACCTTCGCCAGCGCCTCGACCAGCACGTCGTGCCCCTTGTGCGCGGTCACCGCGGCGACGCAGAGCAACTCGGTACCGGCGGCCGAACCGGGTGCCAGCGGTGCCGGGTCCACGCCCGGCGGGGCGGCGTGCACGTGGCCGGCCGGCAGCCCGTACCGCTCGATGAGGTGGAGCCTGGCCCACTCGCTGGTACCGATCACCGTGCGCGCCGCCGCCAGTGCCTCGCCTTCGGCCCGGCCGTCCAGCGGCATGTGCACCAGGATCACCTGGCGTAACCGGGCGGCGAGCGGTACCAGCACGTCCGGTACCGCCGAGGCGACCAGCCCGTCGAGCAGGACGATCGCGCCATCGGGCAGCGTGCCGAGCACCCGCGCCAGCCCGGCCCGCTCGGATTCGCTGGGCCTCGGCCAGCCACCCGGTACCGCGTGCTCCCGCACCGACCAGCCGGCCGCGGCCAAGCCCTGACAGATCCGGCGGTCGTACGTGTTACCGCCGCTCGGCGAGGTCACGTCGTCGATGTCGTTGGGCAGGACGAAATGGACGGTCCTCATAATGGCCGCTCGTAGCTCGCCCAGGCGACATGGGACTCGTGCAGGGTGACGGTGATCCCGGCCAGCGCGCGGGCGCTGTCGCCGAATTCGCCGGCGTGGACCCGCTCGGCGAGCCGGTCGGCGATCACCCGGGCGAGCGCCTCGGTGGACGTGTTCATCCCGGCGAACGCCGGCTCGTCGTCGAGGTTGCGGTAGGTCAGCTCGGCCAGTACCGCGCCGAGCACCTCGCCGGCCCGGCCGATGTCGACGACGATGTTGTCCGCGTCCAGCTCGGCGCGGCGGAACGTGGCATCGACGACATAGGTCGCGCCGTGCAGGCGCTGCGCCGGTCCGAAGACCTCGCCCCGGAAGCTGTGCGCGATCATGATGTGATTCCGGACGGTCACGCTGAACACGGGCTCACCCTTCGCCGTAGCTGATGACGTGACACAGGGCGGGCAGCGCGCCGGTCGCCAGCCGCGGGAGCACGTCGGGTAGTTCGGCGAACTTCGACTCACCGGTGATCAGCGCATCGAATCGGGGATCGGCGAGCAGGTCCAGGGCGAGCGCGAGCCGGTCGGCGTGGGTCCGGCGCGTCGCCCGGGCCGGCGAGACGGTGGCTACCTGGCTACTGCGGATGGCAAGCCGGCCGGAGTGGAACGAGCCGCCGAGCGACAGCTCGACCGGGCTGTCCCCGTACCAGCTCAGCTCGATGACCGTGCCCTCGGCGGCGAGCAAGCCGAGCGATTGCTGTAGCCCGGCGGCGGTCGCGCTGGCATGGATGACGAGATCGCGCCCCGCGGCGGCCTGCGCCGGCAGAGCGAACCGCACGCCCAGCGCCTCGGCAACCTCGGCCCGGGTGGAGTCGGTGTCGACGAGTTGCACGTCGACGCCGGGGAACCGGGCGACCAGCGCCGCGACGCAGCACCCGACCATGCCGGCCCCGACCACCGTGATCCGGTCTCCGACCAGCGGTGCCGCGTCCCACAAGGCGTTCACCGCGGTCTCCACCGTGCCGGCCAGCACGGCCCGCCGGGGTGGGACCGAATCGGGCACGGGGATCACCGCGCCGGCCGGTACCACGTACTCGGTCTGATGTGGATAGAGGCAGAAGACGGTACGGCCGCGCAACTCCGGCGGGCCCGCCTCGACCACGCCGACGTTGAGGTAGCCGTACTTCACCGGCCCGGGCAGCTCGCCGTCCTGGAACGGCGCCCGCATCGTGGCGTACTGGCTCGGGGGCACCTTGCCGGTGAACACCAAGTTCTCGGTACCCCGGCTGATGCCGGTGTACACGGTGCGGATCAGGACGTCGCCTGGCCCGGGTTCGGGTAACGTCAACATCCGGATCTCACTACGGCCTGGCGGGTGTACCCAGAGTGCCCGAGCTTCGCGCGTCACCCGCTTGAGGATCGCACACGTTCGTCGTGGAGGCAGAGTGGTCCGGATTACTCCCGGCGCGGCGGCTGGCCTGGCCGGACAGGTCGTGGTGCTGGCGGGGCTCGCCGCAACGGTCGAGCTCAGTGACCTGGGCGGGCTGATCGGGCTCTGGTACGGAGTCGTCGTGTGTCTCCTGCTCAGCCGGGGTCTGGACCGGCCGGGCCAACGGCAGTTGGGAGCTGCGAATGGGGTGACGCTCGCCCGGGCGACGCTGGTGGGCGGCGTGGCGGCACTCGTGGTGACCTCGATCGAACAGCCGGTACCGGTGGCGGTCCTGGTCCCGCTCGCCATCGCGGCACTCGCGCTCGACGCGGTCGACGGGCCGGTCGCCCGGCGTACCGGGACCGTCTCGGAGCTGGGTGCGCGCTTCGACTACGAGGTCGACTCGGTGCTGTTGGTGGTGCTCAGCGCGTACGCCGCCGGCACCTACCCCGCCTGGGTGCTCGCGATCGGGCTGATGCGCTACGCGTTCGTCGCCGCCGGCTGGGTGCTGCCGTGGTTGCGTGGCCCGCTGCCGCCCCGGTACTGGCGGAAGGTCGTCGCGGCGATCCAGGGTGTGGTCCTCGTGGCGGCGGTATCCGGCGTGATTCCTCGGCCACTGATGGTCGCCGTGCTGGCGGCATCGCTGGCGCTGCTGGCCGAGTCGTTCGGTCGTGACATCGTGTGGCGGTGGCGGCACCGTCTGTCTCCGGCCACCGTCGTTGCGGCGTGACGCCAACTCACTCGATACGGTGTCGGCGTGGCTCGGCTCACGACGCGGGCGGTCACGTCACGTGCCGACCTGATCGGGTTCTTCGACGCCCTCGCGTCGCGGTACGCGGAGGCCCACGGGTCGGCTGATCGGCTGTTGGCGTACCGGCTCGGGGTGATCCGGCAACTGCTCGAAGGGGCGCCACGTGGCACCCTGCTGGAGATCGGCTGCGGGACGGGTATTCACGCGCTGGCGCTGGCGAGCGAGTTCACGACGGTGATCGGTACCGACATCTCGCCCGCGATGATCGACGCCGCTCGTCGACTCGCTGAGCAGACCGCCTACGCCAGCTTCCGGGTCGACCCCGCCGAGGAGCTGACCACGGTAGCGGACCAGTCGGTCGACGTCGTCCTGTGCGTGGGCGCGCTGGAGCACATGCCGGACAAGCCGCGCGTCCTCGACCAGGTGCGCAGGGTGCTGCGGCCCGAAGGCAGGTTCGTGTGCCTGACGCCCAACGGCGGCTACTGCTGGTACCGGCGCCTCGCGCCGCTGCTGCGTCGCGATGTCCGTCACCTGTCCACGGATCTGTTCCTGACGCGTAGGCAACTCGAGGCACTCTTGACCGCGGCCGGGTTGGAGACCGTCGAGTGTCGCTTGTGGACATTCGTACCGCGAGGCGACCTACCCGCCGGGCTCGGCCCGGTTCTCGGAGTACTGGACCGGTTCGGTCGGCGTACCGGCATGGCCTCGCTACGCGGCGGGATCGCCATCGCGGCCTCGTTGTCGGAGGGCCGGTCTAGGGTGTGGGACGCGAAAGCCGAGCGCGAGTAGGGGGAGACGATGACCACACTGGAGAACCGGCCGAACACGGCACTCCTCGTCGTCGACGTGCAGAACGGCGTCGTCGAGGGAGCGCACGAGCGGGACGCGGTCGTGGCGAACATCGGCAGTCTGGTCGAGAGGGCGCGGCGGGAGCAGGTACCGGTCGTCTGGGTCCAGCACTCCAGCGAGCACCTCGTGCGGGGAAGCGACGAGTGGCGGATCGTTCCCGAGTTGACGCCGGACGACGCCGAGCCGCTCGTCGAGAAGAGCTACGGCGACTCCTTCGAGGACACCACGCTCGAGACCGTGCTGTCGAGCCTCGGCATCGGGCGGCTCGTCGTCGTCGGCGCCCAGACCGACGCGTGCATCCGCTCGACGCTGCACGGCGCGTTCGTCCGGGGGTACGACGCGACCCTCGTCAAGGACGCCCACACGACCGAGGACCAGTCGGCCTGGGGCGCACCGCCGCCGGACCAGGTCATCGCGCACACGAACCTGTACTGGACGGAGCAGTCGGCGCCGGGGCGGACCGCCGGGACGGTCGAGACCAAGGACGTCGACTTCGGCGGCTTCAGCGGCGAGTGAGGGTCAGGCGCCGAAGCGGACCACGACCTCCAGAGTCAGATCCGGATCGGTGGCTGGGTCTGCCAGTTCCCGGTCCAGGTCGCGACCTTCCGGAACTCCTTGATGGGATGGATCTCGTTCCAGCCCTCGTGGAGTGAGTCGTACACCCACGTCCCCTTGACGTAGACGATGTCCGCGCCCGGCAGCGGGTTGTTGTTCGCGTCCAGCTGGATCGGGTTGAGGCTGCCGATGTTCGGGTTGACGTCGGTCGGCGACCCGGCGGCGAGGTACTTGCCGGCGAGGAGGCCCAGCACACCGATGGCGATGCTCACCGCGACCAGGATCCCCGCCAATCCTCCGGACCCCGCCATGCCGGCCACTAGGGCCGCGACCGCGACGACGAGGCTCGCCACGGACAGATCTTGCAGCGTCCTGTTTCCCCGTCCCTCGAACTCCACGTGCAGTCCGAACGTCCGGATCGTGCCGTGCCCGGCCGAGTGGCCGGGGGTCGCGCGTCCGATCGCGGTGAGCGCCGGTGTCGTGGCGACGAGCTGGCCGTACGGCTGGCTCTGCTCCGCCTGAACCTGGGTCGACCCGAACGGCGCGTTCTGGAGCAACAGGTCGATGCTGTAGTCGGTGTCCCAGTCCCAGTCGGTCAGCGTCCGCGACGGTGGGGACAGGCGAGCCACCACGCCCACCACCTCGACGTCGCCCCCGAGGCAGATCAGCCGGTTGTAGTGCCAGATCACGCAGTAGGCGATCATCGCGACGAGGGCGCCGATCCACAGGCCGATGAGGGCGGCCAACGGTTCACCCGCCAGGATGGCAAGCAGCGCGGCCAGGACCGCGGATGCCCCGGCGGCGATGAGGATGCGGGCCACCCGGCTGAACTTCGTGAACTTGGCCGGTTCCACGCACTTGGTGTACTGCCGAAACGCCATTGCCGCAGCGTGGCGGAAGTGGATCGACAAGGCGAGGGTGAGGTCGGGTTCCGGACGCAGATGGTCAGCCGGATTCGTGCGGCAACCAGCGCATGTCGTCTCCAGGTGTAGCCAGGTCGCCACCCCCCGATGCGTTGCCGGAGCCGACCTGGGCCGAACATCGACCACGGTCTCCCGAGCAGCCCCCGCGTGGCCAGGGCTTTGGTCGGTACTTCGTCGGTACTTCCGGTGCCGGCCGGGGGTCTGAGAGCATCGGCACGTGCTCGGCGAGATCGTGCGTGCCGGCCGGCGGCGGTTGGGTCTGACTCAGGAGGAGCTGGCTGCGAAGGCCGGGATCAACGTACGTACCATCGGCAAGCTCGAGGCCAACCTGATCAGTAACCCGCGCCCGGCGACCCTGCGGTTGCTCGCCGACGCGCTGGCTCTGCACGGGGACGACCGGGATCGCTTCCTGACCGCGGCGACGGCTCGCCTCCCAGCGCGGCCCGGGCAGTTGCCGGCCGATGTCGCCGCCTTCACCGGCCGGGCCGACCAGGTCCGCGAGCTCACCGCGCTGGTCGAGGGCCGGCAGACCGGCCAGCCGGGGCCGGTATCGATCACGGTGCTGACTGGTACCGCCGGAGTGGGCAAGACCGCGCTGGCCGTGCACTGGGCACACCGGATCCGCCACCTCTTCGACGACGGGCAGCTGTACGCGAACCTGCAGGGGTTCGCACCGGGCAAGCCGTTGCGCCCGCTGCAGGTGCTCGCGCAGTTCCTCGGCGCGCTGGGCGTGCCGTCCGACCAGGTACCGGTGGACGAGGCCGAGGCCGCCAGCCTGTACCGGTCGCTGCTCGCCGGCCGGCGTGCGCTGTTGCTGCTCGACAACGCCCGGGACGCCGACCAGGTACGCCCGCTGCTGCCCGGCGATCCGGGCTGCCTGGTCGTGGTCACGAGCCGGGACGCGCTCACCGGTCTCGTCGCCCGGGACGGCGCCCGCCTGCTGACGGTGGAGGTACTGCCGCAGCCCGACTCGGAGCACCTGCTCGCGCGCCTGCTCGGGGCCGAGCGGGTCGGCGCGGAACCGGCCGCGGCGGCCGAACTGGCCCGGCTCTGCGGTGGCCTGCCACTCGCGCTGCGGATCGCCGCGGCCAACCTGACGAGCAGGCGCCACCGCGGAATCGCCGGCTACGCCAACCAACTGCGGGGTGGCGACCGGCTCGCCACCCTGGCCGTGGACGGGGACGAGCAGACCGCGGTACGCGCCGCGTTCGACCAGTCGTTCGCCACCCTGCCCGATGAGCTGCGTCGGCTGTTCCGGCTGCTGTCGGTCATATCCGGTCCGGACTTCACCGTCCCGGTCGCCGCCGAGCTGATCGGGCAGCCGCCGGAACACGCCGCCCGGCTGCTCGACCGGCTGGCCGGCGCCCATCTGGTCGAGGAGCACGTGCCGGGCCGGTACCACTACCACGACCTGCTGCGCCTGTACGCCCGGGAACTGGTCGGTGACGACGAGGGCGCGGCGGCGGTCCGTCGCCTCTTCGACTGGTACCTGCGGCACTGCGACGCGGCCGCGGCCCTGCTGTACCCGCAGATCCTGCGCCTGCGCGACCCGGAAGGCCCGCCGGCAGTCTTCGACCAGCCGGCGGCGGCCCTCGCGTGGCTCGACGCCGAACGTCTCAACCTGGTCGCCGCCACCGTGCAGGCCGCGACCCATGGACCGCACGAGCTGGCCTGCCTGCTCGCCGACGTGCTGAAGGGGTACTTCTGGGTCCGCAGCAACAGCGTGGACTGGCAGGTGGTCGGTGAGGCCGCGCGGATCGCGGCGGACCACACAGGCGACCTGCGGGCGCAGACGGCCGCTCAGCTCAGCCTCGGCCTGGCTCAGTTGTTCGGGTGCCGATATCGGGATGCCCTGCGGCACTTCGACGAGGCCCGGGTGGCGGCGCGACGGGTCGGCTGGCGGGTCGCCGAGGCGAGTGCCTTCGGCTACCTGGGCCTGACTAGCACGGAGCTGGAGGACCTGCCGAGGGCGATGGACGCGCTGCGCCGGTCGCTGGCGATGAACGAGGAGCTCGGACCACGCGACCGGCGGGCCACGAGCCTCAACAATCTCGCCCGGGTGTTCTACCTCACCGGCCAGCTGCGGTTGGCCGAGGAGCACTTCGCGCAGGCGCTGGCCCTGGGCGAGGAAGCCGACGCGACGAGTACCGCCATCCGCCTGACCACGCTCGGCACGGTCCGGCTCGAGCTCGGCGAGCTCGACCGGGCCTTCGACCATCTCACCCACGCGGTCGGGCTCACCGTGCAGTCCGGCCACACCCTCAACGAGGCCTGGGCGCGGATCGGCCTGGCTCAGGTGCACCGCGACGCCGGGCGGCTCGCCGAGGCACTCGACGAGGCCCGGCGCGCGCTCGACCTCGCCGGCCGGACCGGTCATCGCGACGCCACCTGCGTCGCCAACCACACCCTGGCCACCATCGGCATCCAGGCCCGGCGGTACCAGGAGGCCGCCGCGCACGCCGGGCGCGCGCTCGAGCTGGCTCACAGCACGGGGTACCGGCGTTCGCAGGCGTTGGTGTCCACCACGTTGGCCGACGCGTACCGCGAACTCGGCGACCTCGACCGGGCGATGGCGTACGCGCGCGAGGCCGTCGACACGGCCAGAGAGCTGGGGTACCGGGTGGTCGAGGGACTCGCCCTCGTCGCGCTCGCCGAGACTTGCCAGCGGGCCGGTCTGTCCGACGACGCGACAACGCACGCGCGGCAGGCGCTCGACCTGCTCGGCGAGGCCGGTCACCGGGTGGGCGAGGAGCGGGCGCGCGCGACGTTGACCAGCTAGCTGAGGATATCCACGCGGTCGGGTACGACCCAGGTGTTGGTGGCGCTGGGGTTACCGGTACCGGTGACCCGCAGCCGGAACGTGTGCGCGCCCGCGGCCAGTACCGGGCTCGTCCACAGTAGACTGTTGCCCTGCCGAGTCGCGTTGAAGAAGTCGACCGCGGTCTCCGGGCCACCGTCGATCGACACCATCCCGATCCCGTGCCGCGGGTCGCGTACGCCGTAGAACCGGATCTGCGTACCGGTGAACGCCACGGTCACCTGGTCGTTGGCGGTGTTGTCCCAGCTGTTGGTGCCGGCGAACAGGTCGGCGCCGCAGTTGGTGCAGGACTGCCACGCGCCGGTGTAGTTGAACTGGTTCTGCCCGGTACCGGTGACCCGGTCGTCGACCGACACGACACTCCCGCCGCCCGTGGTACCGCGTACCTGGAGGTTGGCGACCGCCGTGAACGCGGTGCCGTTGACCGAGCTGAGCGCTCGCAGCCGGACGAACCGGCCGGACTTGGCCGTGAACGTGACGGTCTGCTGGGCAGTGGAGTTCGGGAACGTGCCACTCGCGACGGGCGTACCCCAGTTCGTGCCGTCGGCGCTGACGTAGAACTCGTACTGTCCGATCCGGCCGTTGGCGTTGCTGCCCTGCCGGGGCAGGTAGAGGAACGAGAACACGTTGTAGGTACCGCCGAGGTCGATCTGGATCTCGTGCGGCAGCGGGTCGGTGGCCTCCTGCCAGCGCGAGTGCCAGAACGTCTGCGAGCTGCCGTCGAAGGCGCTGATGGCCGGGCCGCTCAGGCTCTGCGTCTCACCCTCGAGCTCCTGACTGTCCACAGTGCGCAGTGACCACTCGGCCTGCGGGATGAGGTCGCCGGCGGGCGCCGCCTTCGGCGCCGCCACCAACGCGGGGGCGGCTGATACGACGGTCGCTCGGTCGAGAGCGACGGTCCCACTGGCGACGCGGACCCGGACCGTGTGGTTGCCCTGGGTCAGCGTGGCGCTGGTCCACAGTGCGACGTTGGCGCGCCGTGGGGTGGCCGTGAAGCTGACGGTCTGCTCGGCGCCGCCGTCGACCGAGATCGCCGCTTGGCCGTGCGTCGGGTCGACGACGCCGTAGAGCACCACCCGGTTGCCGGTGAAGGACAGCGTCGCGGTGTTGTTGGCGGTACCGCTCCACGTGTTGTCCTTGCTGAACGCGTTGTTGTCCGCGGTCACCGTCCAGCTGCCGGTGAAGCTGAAGAACCGGTCGTTGACGTCCAGCGGGAAGCCGAACGAGTAGCTGCCGCTGGTCGGCACGATCGGATCGGTGAACGCGGTCGCGGCGACGCCGACCGAGGCCGACGACAGTCCGGGCGCGCTGGCGCCCAGCGTGATCGTGCCGGTCTGGTTCAGCGCCGACTTGACGTAGACCGCGCCCACGCCGGCCTCGAGGATCAGCGGGTTCTCGCCGACCATCGCTCCGGGTCCGGACACCGAGAAGCTCACCTTGGCGTTGTTGGTCGGTACCACCTGGTTGTTGGCGTCCAGCGCGCGTACCACGACCCGGGTCATGTCGCCCCCGTCGGCCCGCAGCGAGGTGTCGTCGGCGGTGAGCGTTAGGCGGGTCGCGGTACCGGGCGTGAAGCGGGTGTCGGTCGCCACGATCTGGTTGCTGATGAAGCAGTCCGCGCGCAGGCTGCCCGCCGGTCCGGTGACGTTCGTGAACTGGAACAGCGGACGCGGCATCGCGGTGAACGCGTTCGGGCTGATCCGGCCACGCGAGGTGCCGTTGGCGAACAGCTCGACCTGCTGGCAGTTGCCGGCGACGAGGATCGTGCTGGCCGACTGGCCCGGTGTCCAGCGGCTGTTGATGGCCACGTACGGGCCGTACCGCGCGGGGTCGCGCTGCGACGCGAACGCCGAGGCGGCGAACTTCGGGATCCGGTAGATGTCGGAGACGCCGTGATAGCACGTGAAGTCCACACAGGACGGAGTGTCGAACGTCGTGTTGTAGTCGAACGCGGCCCAGCCCATCGCGCCGGAGACGTTGGTTCTGACGTTGGCCTGGTTCTGCACGTTCAGGTGGGTACGCATAGTCTGGGTCAGCACGCGTTCCGGGTCCCCGCTGCGGTCCGGGTCGGTATGCCCCACCGACTCCGTGATCAGCCAGGGCAGCACGGTGGGCGCGATCGCGGTACCGGAGAAGTCGTTGAACGTGTACACGTCCTCGAGGAACTGGCTGCCGGTGAAGTTGCGAACCCCGCCGGTCGGCCGCGACGGATCCAGTGACCGGGACAGGTTGTTGGTGCGCGTGTAGAACGTGCTGTTGTCGCCGGACTCGTTGATGCGTACGCCCCACATGATGACCGAGGGGTGGTGGCGGTCCCGCATCACCATCTCGCGGACGTTCTCGACGGCGAGATCCTGCCAGGCCGTGTTGCCGATGAACTGCCAGCCGGGGATCTCCTCGAACACCAGCAGCCCGATCTCGTCCGCGCGGTCGAGAAACTCCGGGTCCTGTGGGTAGTGCGAGGTCCGCACGATGTTGACGCCGAGGTCGAACTTCAGGATGTCGGCGTCCTTGACCTGCAACCGGTTCGGCGCGGCCCGCCCGACGTACGGGTACGACTCGTGGCGGTCGAGGCCGCGCAGCTTCAGCGGTTGGCCGTTGAGTCTGAACTGGCCGTCGGTCGCGCTGAACTGGATCGAGCGGATGCCCAGCCGCATCCGGTGTTCGTCCACATAGGTCGTGCCGTCACGGACCTGGGTGAACACCGTGTAGAGGTTCGGCGTGTCCGGGTGCCACAGCCGCGGGTTGGCCACCGCCGAGGTGTTGTACGCGAACTCGACCGCGGAGTTGGCGGCGATGCTCTGGGTGGCGGTCCCGGTCGCGACGACCTCGTTGGCCGAGTCGACCACGTTGGTGATGACCGTGACGGACTTGGTCGTACCGCTGTCGTTGCGCACCCGGGTCCGGGCGTTGACCGTGGCGCTGGACGTGCTGACCGAGGGGGTCGTGACGAAAGCCCAGTCGACGTGTACCGGGTCCGTGACGATCATGTTGACGTCGCGGACGATCCCGCCCCAGACGTAGTAGTCGACCGCGCCGCCCTCCGGCGGGATGTCGTTGTGCAGCATCGAGTCGACCCGGACGGCGATCACGTTGTCGCCGCCACCGATCGTCACGAACGGCGTGATGTCGAAGGCGAACGACGTATACGCGCCGCGGTGCTGCCCGACGAAAGTCCCGTTCACGTAGACGTCGGCTACCTTGGCCACGCCCTGGAACTCGACGGCGATGCGCCGTCCACTGTAGGCCGTGGGCAGGGTGAAGTGGCGGCGGTACCAGGACACCGGTACCTCGAAGTCGCCTCGCGGGAACGCCTTGTGCGGGTGGGTCCGGAAGTACGGAAGCGTCACCGGTACGAAGGTCGACTCGTTGAGGCCGACGGCCTGCCCAGTGCCGCCGGGTACCTCGCCGGCGAAGAGCCAGTGCGTGTTGAAGTTCAGCACCGCACGGTTCGAGTTCTGCGGTACGTAGGGTGCGGCCCACGCGTGCGAGTCCAT
>DASRII010000473.1:0-5415 GCA_035650075.1 Micromonosporaceae bacterium
GGTCGGCCGTGCCGGGACGGTGTTCGTACGGGTGATCGGATGCAGGTCGGCCGATGGAGCGAGGTACGCCGCGATGCCCTCGACCTCGAGCACGTCGAGCAGGTGTTCACCGATCCGGGGGTCGACGTCGCCGACCACGGCGTACTCCGCCGCGATCAGACCGTTGTCCCTGCGCCCCCGTCGTCCACCCGACGTCATGGGGGCAATCGTGACACGGTTACGACCCGTTCCGGGAGTGCGTTGTGGTACGGCACGCACCGTCCGTAGGCTCGAGTCGTGCTCTATTGGGTGCTCAAGTACCTCGTGCTCGGTCCGTGGCTGAGACTGATCTTCCGGCCACAGGTCGAGGGTGGTGAGCACGTGCCGGACGAGGGGCCCGCGATCATCGCGAGCAACCACCTGTCGTTCTCCGATTCGATCTTCATGCCGCTGATGGTCAAACGGAAGGTCACGTTCGTCGCGAAGGCGGAGTACTTCACCGGCAAGGGGCTCAAGGGCTTCCTGGTCAGGATGTTCTTCGTCGGTACCGGCACGATCCCCGTCGACCGCTCGGGTGGGCGGGCCGCCCAGGCCGCGCTCGACACCGGGATGCGCGTGTTGCGCGAGGGCAACCTGTTCGGCATCTACCCCGAGGGCACCCGGTCGCCGGACGGGCGGCTCTACCGCGGCAAGACCGGCGTGGCCCGGCTCGCGCTGGAGAGCGGCGCGCCCGTGATCCCGGTGGCGATGCTCAACGCGGACGAGATCCAGCCTCCCGGCAAGGTCATCCCGCGCTTCGGGCGGGTCCGGATCAGGTTCGGGGCGCCACTGGACTTCTCCCGGTACGCCGGCATGTCCGGGGACCGGTTCGTCGAGCGGGCGGTCACCGACGAGATCATGTACGAGCTGATGGAGCTGTCCGGCCGCGAGTACGTCGACATCTACGCGCAAAAGGTCAAGAACCAGCTCGCGAAGTCCAACGGCGCCGCGGCGACCACCCCGGCCGAGCCGCCGGCCGCGGTAGCGGCCTAGGCCTAGCCCGCGATCGCCAGCAGGCCCGGCACCCGGTTGCGCTCGGCGAACTCCCGGACCTCGGTGAGCGCGGCCTCGGCACCGGCGAGATCGCCGGCGAGCCGCAGCTCACGCGCGGACAACGCGAGCGCGACCACCCGGTCGGTCGCGTGGCGGATGCCCGCGTAGGTCGTCGCCGCGCGGGCGTGCAGGTCCGCCGCCCGCGAGTGGTCACCCTCCGCCGAGGCCAGCCCGGCCGCCGTGGTGGCCAGGGCCGCTTCGGACCAGCGGGTACGCCGAGGCGCCTCGCTCACCATCGCCCACACGGTGCCCGCGGCGGCCGGTCCGGCCAGCGCCGAGGCGAACGCCGCCGCGTCGATCCACTCGCCGCTGGCGATCGCCGGCACGGTACGCCAGTTGGCCGCTAGCTCCGCCAGCAGCTCCTCCGCTTCACCGGCCCGCGTCTGCAGCGCCCGGCACAGCGCACCGAGCGACAGAACCGTCCACAGGGGACGGTGGAACCCGCTGCCCCGGGCGATCGAAGCGGCATCCGACACGTTGTCTCCGTCCGGCTCGCCGCGCAGCACCCGGACGACCGAACGCAGCCCGCGTACCTGGGTATCCCACCGGCCGCCCGGGGTGTCGACGAACGCGTCCGCCGCCGCGAGCAGCCGGTCGAAGTCGCCGGCGACGAAGGCGCGGTTGGCCTCCTCCGAGTACGCCGTTCCCAGCCCCGGGCCGTCGGACATGCTCTCGGCCTCGGAGAGCAGCTCGTTGGACTGTAAGGTGTCGCCCTCCTCGCCGACCGCGAACGCGAGGTTGCGGATCGCCCGGCCGAGTGCGAACAGTCCCTGGCCGCGGCACAGGTCCACGGCGGCGTGCAGCTCGTCCAGCCCGCTCGCCTCGCCGGCCTGGTACCGCGCCGTGGCGACGGTGATCTTCGCGTGTGCCTGCGCCTCCACGAGGCCCAACCGCTCGGCGATCTCGGCGGCGGCACCGGCCGCGGCTACCGCCGGGTCCCGTTCGTAGTTGAGCATGTGCAACCGGCCCAGCTCGGCGTAAGCGTCGGCCTTCTCCGCGGTGTCCGGCAGCGCGTCGAACAGCTCCACCGCGCGGTCCAAACAGGACAGTGCGGCTGGGCGGTCGGCACGGTACCAAGCCGCCTGGCCGAGCAGCGTCCACGCGCGGGCGGCATGCCCCTGGTCGTTGTGGGCGAACAAGGTGTCCGCGAGCTTGGTGAGCGTGTCGATGCCACCGCTTTCCAGGAACGCGTCGCGGTCGTTGTAGAACGAGATTTCGGTGGCGAACAGGTCCAGCCGTAGGCGGTCCACGTCGTCGCCGCTGCCGAACGGCGACAGGGCCGCCGCCCGCCCGACGTGGGTGGCCGCCGCGTCGAAGGCCCGCAGGGCGTACGCCCTGCGCGCTGCCCGGTAGAGCGCGTCCCGGGCGGCCGGGGCGTACCGGTCGGCGTCCATGCCGAGGGTGCGGGCGATCTCGTGCGCGACCCAGCGGTGGTGAGCCATGACCTCGGCGAGGTCGGTGTCCCGGCTGTGCGCCAGCGCCTCGATCCAGTCCGCCGTACGCTCGTGCCGGGCCACCCGCTCGGTACGCGGCAACCGCTGGTAGCACACGTCCCGCACGAGCACGTGCCGGAAGCGGTACTCGCTCTGCCCGGCCATCGCCGATACCGGCTGCTCGTGGACGAAGTCCCGCTGTTCGAGCCGGCGCAACGAGCGCTCGACCGACTCCACCGGCCGGCCGAGCGCGGCGGCGACGGCACCCGGCCAGAACTGCATGCCGACGACCGCGGCCGCCTGCAAAGCCGTACGGTCCTGCGCGTCGAGCAGGTCCACGCGGTTCGCGATGACCGCGTGCACACTGTCCGGCATCGGCAGGTCCTGCTCGGCCTCGAGGGACCAGCCGTGGTGCGACGGGCGCAGCGCGCCGCGCTCGATGAGCATCCGCACGTACTCGTGGGCGTAGAGCGGGTTGCCGTCGGCCAGCTCGACGAGCGGCGTGAGCAGGTCGGCGGGGAACGTCGCCTGGCCGAACATGTGTGTGTACAGGGCCGCGATCGCCTTGTTCCGCAACGGCGGCAACATGATCGTCAGCGAGCCGGCGATCGTACCGGCCCAGGTCGGATCGCGCTCGACCAGCTCGGGGCGGGCGGTGCAGAGCAGCAACAGCGGTACGTCCCGCACGGACGCGCCGAGCAGCTCGATGAACCGCCGCATCGGCTCGTCGGCCCAGTGCAGGTCCTCGAACACGAGCACGGTCGGCCGGTCGGCCGCCATGGCGGTGAAGAACCGCCGCCACGCGGATTCGGCCTCGTCCGGCGGCTGCTCGGCCCGTGGCCCGCCGGTGCCCGGCAGGCCCAGCAGCGGTCCGAGCGCGTCGACGAGCCGGGCCGCCTCGACCTCGCCCACCAGGTCGCGAACCGCGGCGGAGAGCCGCTCGGCCGCGGCCGGGGCCGGGTCGGTGTCGAGGATGCCGACCTCGGCTTTGACGATGTCCGCGAGCGCGGCGAACGTGACGTTCTCGCCGAACGGCGGGCAGCGCCCGGTACGCCACGTGATCGGCTCGTCGAGCAGCCGCTCGGCGTTGCGGAACAGTTCCCGGACGAGCCGGCTCTTGCCGATCCCGGCCCGCCCGAACACCGTCACCAGCTGCGGCATCCGGTCCCGCAGTGCCCGGTGCAGCGCGTTGACGAGCAGGCTCAGCTCGTGCTCGCGGTCCACCAGCGGGGTGCTCTCGGCCTCGCGTTCGGGGTGGGACTGCTGTACCGGCGTCAGAGCCAGCCAGACCTCGGTCGGCGTGGACCGGCCGCGCAGCAGGACCGGCGGCTGAGACGCGTACTCGATCGTGCGCCGGGTCCCGTCGTGCGTCGTGCCGTCCACGAGGACCCCACCGGGTGGCGCCACCGTCTGTAGCCGGAACGCGGTGATCACGACGTCGCCGGCCACGATGGCCTGGCCACCGTCCCGCGCGGCGGTCACGTCGACGATCGCCTCGCCGGTCGCGATACCGACCCGGAAGCGCATCCCGCCGGCGCTCTCCGGGGCGAACCGGGCCAGCACCCGCTGCAGTTCGAGGCCGGCCCGGACGCAGCGCAGCGGGTCGTTCTCGGTCGCCACCGGCGCGCCGAACAGGGCCATCACCGCATCGCCGATGTACTTCTCGACGACGCCGCCGTACTGCCCGATGACCCGGCGCGCCGCGGTGAAGAAGCTCTGCTGCATGCCACGGACCAGCTCGGGGTCGGCGCTTTCGGTGTACGGCGTCGAGTCGATCAGGTCGATGAACAGCACACTGACCCGCCGTCGGTCCTCGAGCGGGGCCGGCGCGGAGTGCCCGACTTCCCGCCGGTGGCCGCAGCCGGTGCAGAACGCCACGTCCGGTGGCAGCATCCGGCCGCATTGCGGGCACGGCAGATTCAGCTCGGTGCCGCAGCCTCCGCAGAACCTGTCATCATCGGCCGCGGCCCGACCGCATCGGGGGCATGGCGCAGTGATGCCGTTCCTCCCGGCTCGGTGTTCGGACTGTGGGGTCGTTTCAGTGTCTGACAGGTTTGGCCTGTCAGGAACCGGCCTGTTGGGTAACAGACAGCGCCTAAACGCCCATCGAGCGATAGTCTCGGGCAGCTAGTGAGCACACGGGGTTGAGGAGAAATCAGATGGTTTACGTACGACTCGCTAAGGACTGGACCGACGGCAACGGCACCGCCCACGAAGCGGGCGAAATGGTCGACGTCGACGCCGGTACTCTGGCCGAGCTGGAGGCATCGGGCGTGGTCACGGCGTGGCCCGGCCCGAGTGGTGGCGAGACCGACTGGCCCGGTCCGTCGGGTGGCGGTGGCGGCACGCCGACGAACCCGGACTGGCCCGGCCCCAGCTGACCCCGCTCTCTCCTGTCGATCAAGGACTTGTGCACGTGATTCGAAGATCGAATCACGTGCACAAGTCCTTGATCGACAGGTTCAGCGACTAGCGATCGGTCATGCCCGCCCGGCGGCGCAGGGCCGGCAGGTCGGTGACGACGATCCGCCGCCCCTCGGTACGCAGCCAGCCGCGGGTCGCGAACGAACCGATCGCCTGGTTGACGCTCTGCCGGGAACCACCGGCCATCTCCGCGAGCTGACTCTGGTTCAGCTCGATCGTGACCATGGGCGCGTGGCTGTCCCCGGCCAGCCGGACCAGCGTCTTCGCCACCCGACCGGGCAGGTCCAGGAACACGTGGTCCGCGGTCTGCTCGGTCAGCTTGCGTACGAGCGCGCCGAGCGAGCGCATCACCGCGTCCAGGAAACGCGGGTTGGAGTGCACCAGCTCGAGAAACGCGTTACGGGACAAGGCCAGCGCGGAACAGTCCTCGATCGCCTCGGCGGACAACGAACGGGTGGAACCGTCCAGTAGGGACAGTTCCCCGAGT
>DASRII010000474.1:0-24609 GCA_035650075.1 Micromonosporaceae bacterium
CAACCGGTGGCGGCAGACCTGGCACGTGACGCTGCCCGGTATCCGGCCGACGATGGTGACGCTGCTGATCCTCAACCTCGGCACGTTCATGACCGTCGGGTTCGAGAAGATCTTGCTGATCTACAACCCGTTGACGTATCCGACCGGAGACGTCATCGCCACCTACCTGTACCGGGTAGGCATAGTCTCCGGCAGCTTCAGCTATGCGGCGGCGATCGGTCTGTTCGAGGCGCTCATCGCGCTCACGCTGGTCGTGTCGGCGAACGCCATCTCCCGTCGCGCGGTGGGCACGAGCATATGGTGACCATCGACAGTGGACTGAAGGACCTGCGGGCCGCGCGTCCTCGGCGGATCCGGCTCAGCAAGGGATACCGGGTCTTCCAGGTGGTCAACGGCATAGTGCTGACCGCCGTGGTGGTGCTGACCCTGTACCCGTTCATCAACATCGTGGCCCGCTCGTTCTCCGAAGAGGCGTACATCATCGCCGGCAAGGTGAACCTCGTGCCACGCGGCTTCGACCTGCGGGCGTACCGGCTCGTGCTGAACGACGAACTGTTCTGGACGAGCTACCGAAACACCGTGGTGTACACATTCGTCTCCACGCTCATCGCGATAACCCTGACCACATGCTTCGCCTATGTCCTGGCGAAGAAGCACCTCAAGGGACGCAACGCACTGATCGGGATCGCCGTGTTCACGCTGGTCTTCCAGCCCGGCCTGATCCCGAACTATGTGCTCGTCACCAGTCTCGGCCTGAAGAACACCATCTGGGCCGTAGCCCTCCCCAACGCCATCAACGTCTTCAACCTCCTCGTCATGAAGACGTTCTTCGAGAACCTGCCGGTCGAGTTGGAGGAAGCCGCGGCTGTCGACGGCCTGAACACGTACGGGATCCTGCTGCGGATCGTGCTGCCACTGTCGAAAGCGGTCATCGCCACGATGGTGCTGTTCTACGCGGTGACGTTCTGGAACTCGTGGTTCGGCGCCTTCCTCTACATGGACCGGTTGGATCTGTTCCCGGTAACCGTCTATCTGCGCAACCTGCTCGCGGGTGCTACCGGCGCCGATTTCATGGGTAGCGCCCCCGGCGATGTGGTGCAGTCCGCGGCCACCATCCAAGCCGTCACGATCGTGCTCACCGTCGTGCCGATCCTGGCGGTCTACCCCTTCGTCCAGCGGTTCTTCGTCACCGGCGTTCTGCTCGGGGCCGTCAAGGGGTAGGTCAGCCCGCCTTTTCCAACGGAAGGAAGAGCCAATGTTCCACAGATCGCGGTACCGCACCGCGGTGGTAGCCGCCGGTGTGCTGGCCCTCGCCCTCGGGGCTTGCGGCAGCGGTGGCGGGAGCTCCAACGGCCAGGACCTGTCCGGGAACCGGGTCGGTGCCATGTCCTCGTACAACGTCGGGGACCAGTTCAAGGCGACCGAGGCATTGTCGTTCTCGATGCTCTACAACAACCATCCGAACTATCCGTTGAAGAACGACTGGCTGTTCTGGTCCGAGCTGACGAAGCGGACCAACGTCTCCATTCAGCAGGTCGCGGTGCCGCTGTCCGACTACAACCAGAAGCGCAGCGTCCTGGTCAGCGCCGGGGACGCGCCGTTCATCATTCCGAAGACGTACCACCCGGACGAGAACGCGTTCATCTCCTCCGGCGCGATCCTTCCGGTCAGCGACTACATCGACCTGATGCCGAACTTCAAAGACAAGATGACCAAGTGGAACATGAAGCCGGAGATCGACACACTGCGTGCCGCCGACGGCAAGTTCTATTTGCTTCCCGGAATGCACGAGAGGCCGTGGCAGGACTACTCGCTCGCGATCCGGACCGACATCATGGACCAGTTGAAGCTCAGCGTCCCGAAGACGTGGGACGAGCTGTACACCGTCCTCAAGGCGATGAAGACCGCGTACCCGACCGTCTATCCGCTCTCCGACCGGTTCAGCAAGCCCACGCCGGGCGGCAACCTGTTCAACATCCTCGGCTCGTCCTACGGCGCTCCGGGCGGCTGGGGCTACAACCACGCGACGTGGGACGCGGACGCGAAGAAGTACTTCTACACCGGCGCCGGTGAGAAGTACAAGGCGTGGGTCACGTACCTCAACAAGCTCGTGACCGAAGGACTGCTCGACCCCGAGAGCTTCACCCAGGACGACGACGCCGCGCGGCAGAAGCTGGCCAACGGCAAGTCGTTCGTCATCAGCACCAACGCGCAGACGCTGGTGAACGACTACCGGCCGGACCTCGCGAAGACGATCCCGGCCGCGAAGATGGTGAAGATTCCGCTGCCGATCGGCCCGGCGGGTGAGGTCAACCCGTCCAGCCGGCTGGAGAACGGCATCATGATTTCCAAGAAGGCGCGGGAGAGCAAGAACTTCGTCGCGATGATGCAGTTCATCGACTGGCTCTGGTACTCCGACGCCGGCCAGGAGTTCGCGAAGCTGGGTATCGAGGGCGTCACCAACAAGAAGGACTCGTCCGGCAAGCCGGTACTGGCCGACGACGTCAACGTGGTGGGGCTGCACCCGAACGCGAGCAAGCACCTGCAGAAGGACTTCGGCTTCTACAACGGCGTGTTCGCCTACGGTGGCAAGCCCGAGCTGGTGCAGGCGTTCTTCTCCCCGGAGGAGCAGGCGTACCAGGCCGTCGTGGGCGTCCGGAAGCCTGCCCCGTGGGTGACTCCGCCGCCGGCCCCGTTCACCGACGAGGAGCGTGAGCAGGCCGCGTTGTGGGAGACCGGGTTGAAGGACTACGTCTTCCAGCAGACGCTGAAGTTCATCCTCGGCCAGCGTCCGTTGAGCGAGTGGGACGCGTACGTCAAGGAGCTCGAGAGCAAGAACATGACGAAGTACATGGACCTCGTCAACAAGGCGTACGACCGGTACAAGCAGGCCAACGGCTGACGGAGTTCGACTGGCGCCGGTCCGGAGGATGGTGAATGCGCATCGTCGTACCTCACCGTCCTTCGGGCCGGCTGTCCGACGCTTGGCGGTTCTGCGTCGGTACCGGTCGCTTCGAGCTGGCCCTGCGGCGCGACTACCAGGACTCGCTGGCCCTCGTCCAGCGAGACATCGGGTTCCGGCACATCCGCGGGCACGGGTTGTTCGCGGACGGCGTCGGTATCCATCAGCCGTACGAGTACGGCGGCGCGCGCCACGTCCGGTACGCGTTCACGTACGTGGACCAGGTCATCGACGCCTATCTCGAGCTCGGCATCGCGCCGTTCGTGGAGCTGGGCTTCATGCCATCCGGACTCGCCTCGGGCGAGCAGAACGTCTTCTGGTGGCGGGGCAACGTGACCCCACCCCGGTCCTGGTCCGAGTGGGCGGATCTGGTCCGGGCCACGGTGGCGCACCTCGTCGACCGGTACGGCCTCGAGCGGGTGCGCGGCTGGCCGATCGAGGTGTGGAACGAGCCGGACCTGGCGTACTTCTGGCCCGACGCGGATCAGGACGCGTACCACCGCCTGTACGAGGTCTCCGCCCACGCGGTCAAGGAGGTGGACGCGTCGCTTCAGGTCGGTGGCCCGGGGATCTCGCCCGGTGCCCACGACGACTGGCTACCTCGCTTCGCCGACTACGTGACCGTCCACAATGTACCGATCGACTTCGTCAGCCGGCACGCGTACTCCGCGGGGCCTGCTCAGCACGTCCCGTTCGGTACGCACCAGACGCTGGCACCGGCGTCGACACTGCTGGTCCAGTTCGCGACTCCGCGGCGGCAGTTGCGCGACACCGCACTGGCCGACCTGCCTGTCTACATCACCGAGTTCAATTCTTCGTACCGCCCCGACAATCCGATCCACGACACGGCTTTCCACGCGGCGTACCTGGCGCCTGTGGTGGCCGGCGGTGGTGATGTGGTCGACGGCTACTCGTACTGGACGTTCAGCGACGTGTTCGAGGAAACGGGTGTGCCGACGGCACTCTTCCACGGCGGGTTCGGCCTGCTGACTCACCGCCAGATCAAGAAACCGACGTACCACCTGTACGCGTTCATGGCCCGCATGGGCGAGCACATCCTGACACGCGGCCCGGATCACCTGGTCACGCGGGACGACGACGGTCGGGTCACCGTGCTGGCCTGGGCGCCGGTGCAGCTGTCGATCCCGCTCGAAAGCACGTCGGCTTTCATGCTGCGCTCGTCGGTGAGCGAGGAGATGGGCAACGCACGGGCGGCGTGGGCCGAGATGGGCCGTCCACTGTTCCCGCGGCCCCGCCAGCTGGACGCGTTGCGGGAAGCCGCGGAACCGGTACGCCGGCACCGGAGCCTGCCCGTGGTCGACGGGCGGGTCGACCTGGACCTGCACCTGGACCGGTACGAGGTGACCCTGGTAGAAATTACGCCCGTGACCGACGAGACTCCACTGTGGTGGGACGAGGGCCGGTTGCTGGGAGGCGGCGATGAAAGAGTTCGGTGAAGGGCCGCTCTCGCAATTCGCGGCGTTCGTCTACACATTGCTGGTGGTCGAGCTGTTGTTGCTGGTCAGCGGCGCGCCTGCGGTGGTTCTGCTGATGCTGCTGGGTCGCGATGCGAGCAACATTCCGCTGGCGGTGGTCTGTGCGCTGCCGCTCGGCCCGGCCATCTCGGCCGCGCTGTACGCGTTGCGGCACCGCCGCGGGGACCTGACGGACCTGACGCCGGCCGCGGCGTACCTGCGCGGCTACCGGCTCAACCTGCTGGGAGTCCTGAAGATCTGGGTGCCGTGGTTGGTCTGGCTGAGCGTCGTCGCGGTCAACCTCGCCAACTTCGGCGCGGCCGGCGTACCGCCGTGGTGGGCCGGGTTGCTGGTCGTCGTCGTGGTGGCCTCGGCGCTGTGGGAAGCCAACGCCCTGATGATCACGTCGCTGTTCGAGTTCCGTACCCGGGATGTGGCGCGGCTGGCGACGTACTTCCTCGTGCGTACCCCCGGCACGACCCTGGGCAACGCGTGCCTGCTGGTCGTGGCGGCGGGTGTCCTCGTGGTCTCGTCGGAGGCGGTGCTCGCGCTGCTCGGCGTCGTCTTCGTGCTGGCGTACCTGTGGAACAGCCGGCCGATCGTCGCCGCCGTACGTCAGGAGTTCACCGCGTGAAGGTTCTCTTCGGCGGCGACTACAACCCCGAGCAGTGGCCGGAGCCGGTGTGGGACGAGGACTACCGGCTGTTCGACGAGGCCCGGATCGACACCGTCACGCTCGGCGTCTTCGCGTGGGCGCTGACCCAGCCCGCCCCGGACGTGTACGACTTCTCGACGCTGGACCGGATCGTCGAGCGGGCGAGCACCGAGGGCCGGAACATCTGCCTGGGCACGGGTACGGCGGCCCACCCGCCGTGGCTCGCACGCGCCTTCCCCGAGGTGACGCGTACCGACTTCGAGGGCCGCAAGCACCGGTTCGGGCAGCGGCACAACTCCTGCCCCAGCTCGCCGGTGTTCCGCCGGCTGTCCACCGAGCTGGCCCGTCGGGTCGCGCAGCGGTACGCCGGCAACGCGTCGATCGTGGCGTGGCACGTCGGAAACGAGTACGGCGGCGCGTGTTACTGCTCGCTGTGTGCCGCTGGGTTTCGCGACTGGTTGCGCGCTCGGCACGGCACGTTGGCCGCGCTCAACGAGGCCTGGTACACCACATTCTGGTCGCACACATTCACGGACTGGGACGAGATCGAGCCGCCGTCCGCGCTCACCGAGCACTGGCGCGGGCCCGACCACACCGCCTTTCCGGGCATCACGCTGGACTATCTGCGGTTCATGTCGGACGCGATGCTCGCCAACTTCGTCGACGAGAAGACGGCGATCCGCGAATCCAGCGCCGCGCCGGTCACGACGAACTTCATGGGTATGTACCGGCCCATCGACTACCACCGCTGGGCCGCCCACCTCGACTTCGCCTCGTGGGACAACTACCCGCCGGACGACACCTCGCAGGCGCGGATGGCGCTGACCCACGACCTGATGCGCGGACTCAAGGGCGGCCAGCCGTTCTGGCTGATGGAACAGACGCCGAGCTACACGGCCAGCCGGGACGTGAACCCGCTCCAGCGGCCGGGCGTGATGCGGCTGTGGAGCTGGCAGGCGGTAGCGCACGGCGCGGATGCGGTGCTGTTCTTCCAGTTGCGTGCCTCGCTCGGGGCGTGCGAGAAGTACCACGGTGCGGTCATCGGCCACGCGGGTCGCTCGGACACCCGCGTTTTCCGCGAGGTGGCTTCGCTCGGGGCCGAGCTCGATCTGCTCGGCGGCGCGACGCTCGGCGCGCGTACGCCGGCCCGGGTCGCGCTGCTGTTCGACTGGGACAGCTGGTGGGCGCTGGAGCTGTCCGACGGCCCGTCACGCCTCGTCCGGTACCAGGATGTGGTGCTCGCCTATTACCGCGCGCTGTGGGATGCCGGGGCCGACGTGGACGTGGTCCCGGTGACCGCGGACCTGGCCGGCTACGACGTCGTTTTCGCGCCCGTGCTGTACATGATCAAGGGCGATCTGGCGCACCGGCTCGAGCAGGTGGCATCGAGGGGTGGGTCGGTCGTGACGACGTTCCTCTCCGGACGGGTCGACGAGCACAACAACGCGTTCGCGATGGACGTGCCGGGTCCGCTGGGGCCGTTGATGGGGGTACGCGTCGACGAATGGGACGCCCGCGGACCGGACGTGGTCAACCCGGTCCGCCTGAACGCGTTCGAGGTCGATGCCAGGCTGATCTTCGAGCTGGTGATCCCGCAGGGCGCCGAGGTCCTCGGCACCTACCAGGCCGACTTCTACGCCGGCACCCCGGCCGTCACGCGAAACGAGTTCGGCAGGGGCCTTGGCTGGTACGTCGCCACCGGGCTGGACGACGACGGCGTCATGTTGGTCGTCCGACGGGTGCTCTCCCGCCACGACCTGCTGGGGCTCTACGCCGACATAGATGACCTCGAGACCGCTGTCCGTGTCACGCCGGACGGGACGCGGCTGCTGTTCCTCCTCAACCACGGTGCCGAGCCGCTCGACATGCCCGCCCGCACCGGCGGAGTCGACCTGCTGACCGGCAAGCGGATCGACGAGGGCCAGCCACTGGTGCTGGACCCATGCGGGGTCATCGTGTTGCGCGAGGACGGCGGCTGAAACGTACACTGCGGCGATGGTCGCGGCCGAACGCGATGGCATGCGGCGCGGGCGACGCCGGGGAGAGATGACGGTGGCCACCATCGCCCGGATGGCGGGTGTCTCGCCACCCACGGTGTCGAAGGTGCTCAACGGGCGGTCCGGCGTGGCCGCGTCCACCCGGCGCCGGGTCGAGCAGCTGTTGCGCGAGCACGGGTACCGCCGGCCGGATGTGGTCGGCCCCGCGTCCCTGCTGGAGGTGGTCTTCTCGGCGCTGGAGAGCCACCTGGCGATCGAGATCATGCGTGGCGTGGAGCGCGTCGCACGCGAGCAGGAACTGGCCGTCGGCTTCACCGATACGCACGGCCGGTCCACGGCCGGCCGGTCGTGGACCGAAGAGGTGCTGTCCCGCCGGCCGACCGGCGTCATCTCGGTCTACTCCGAGATCACCCCGGAGCAGCACGCGCAGCTGGCCAGCAGCTCGATCCCGCTCGTGGCGCTCGATCCGACCGGCGAACCCGGCCACGCGATTCCGTCGGTCGGGGCGACCAACTGGAGTGGTGGCCTGTCCGCCACCCGGCACCTGCTCGAACTGGGACACCGCCGGGTCGCGGCGATCGCCGGGCCAGCCGAGATTCTCTGCGCGCGCGCCCGGTTGGACGGCTACCGGGCGGCGATGGATGTCGCCGGCGTACCCGTCGACCCCGAGCTGGTACGGATCGGCGCGTTCTCCTTCGAGGACGGGCTGGTTGAAGGACGGGCGCTGCTCGCGCTGGACGATCCGCCGACCGCCGTCGTCTGCGGCAACGACCTGCAGGCACTGGGCGTCTACGAGGCCGCCCGGGAAGCGGGGGTACGCATCCCCGACGACCTCAGCGTGGTGGGCTTCGACGACATCGAGTACGCCCGCTGGTGCGGGCCACCGCTGACAACGATCCAGCAGCCGCTGGTCGAGATGGGGGCCGCTGCGGCGAAGCTCGTCCTCGCGATGGCCGCCGGGGAACCGCTCGCGCAAACCCGCGTGGAGCTGGCCACCCGGCTCGTGGTCCGGCAGAGCACTGCCCCCTTGGCCATCGAACATGTTCGTCGTACGCTTGGAAACGTTTCTATGGAGTGATGTCCGGGCGCTCCTCCGTCTGATCCGAGGAGTACCCGCATGACCGTGGTATTGCGATCGCTCATGGCGGTCGTCCTGGCGGTGGCGTTCGCCGTCGCCGGAGTCTTCCTGTCGACACCGGCGCGGGCCGCGTCGCTGGTCGAAGTGACCAACTTCGGCACCAACCCGACCGGCCTGAGAATGCACCTCTACGTCCCGGACAACATTCCCGCCGGTACGCGGCCGGCGATACTCGTCGCGGTGCACTACTGCACGGGATCGGGACCGGCGTTCTTCTCCGGTACGCAGTTCGCCCAGCTGGCCGACCAGTTCAAGTTCATCGTGATCTACCCGTCGGCGACCCGCAGCGGCAACTGCTTCGACGTCTCCACGCCGAGCGCGCTGACCCACAACGGCAACAGCGACCCGGTCGGGATCGTGTCGATGGTCCGCTGGGTGATCCAGAACCGCAACGGCGACGCGAACCGGGTGTACGCCACCGGTGCCTCGTCCGGCGGCATGATGACCAACGTCCTGCTCGGCGACTACCCCGACGTGTTCAAGGCCGGCGCCGCGTTCATGGGCGTACCGTTCGCCTGCTTCGCCACTACCGACGGCTCGATGTGGAACACCCAGTGCGCCAACGGCCAGCGCATCATGACCGCACAGCAATGGGGTGACCTGGTCCGCGGCGCGTTCCCCGGCTATACCGGGCCGCGGCCGCGCATGCAGGTCTTCCACGGTACGGCCGACACGACACTGCAGTTCCCGAACTTCGGCGAGGAGATCAAGCAGTGGACCAACGTCCACGGTCTCTCGCAGACGGCCACCTTCACGGACTTCCCGCAGTCGGGCTGGACCCGCACCCGGTACGGCGGTTCCGGCGTGATGGAGCGCGTCGAGGCGATCCGGCTCGAGGGTGTCGGCCACAGCCTGCCGCTCGCCGGTCAGGCCGCGATGGCCATCGCGTTCTTCGGCCTGAACACCACACCGACCTCGCCGCCGCCCACCACCTCGCCACCGCCGACGTCTTCGCCGCCGCCGACCACGAGCCCGCCACCCACGTCCTCGCCGCCGCCCCCTGGTGGTTGCTCGATCACCTACGTGATCACCAACACCTGGCCCGGTAACTTCCAGGCGAACCTGGTCGTCCGCAACAACCGGACGACGCCTATCACCAACGGCTGGACGGCCACCTGGACTTACACCGGGAACCAGGCGATCTACAACGCCTGGGGCGTCCAGATCACCCAGTCCGGGCAGAACGTGACCGGGCGGAGTGTGTCCTGGACCAACACGATCCAGCCGGGTCAGACGGTGACCGCCGGCATCCAGGGCACGGTGACGACCGCGAACGCGATACCGAGCCCGATCTCCTGCGCGATCAACTGATCATCGAAGAAGGTGAGAGGCCGGACGCACCCCTCACACGTCCGGCCTCTCCATGCACGATGCCCCGCCGCCACCCCTCGACCGACAGGGCATCGGCCGTCTCTGCCTGACTCAACGACGCGCCCCACCCCCGGTAACGGGCGATTTCCCACGTTCCCGTAGGCGGTCGGCGGGCGGTCCACCGAGGACAAGTAGGCTGCGCCGGAGGCGTCCGTTTCCGACAGCGAAGAGGTTCAGGTGGACCTGTACGAGTATCAGGGGCGCGAGTTGTTCGCTCGGCACGGGCTACCCGTGCTGGGTGGCGGCGTCGCCAGCACACCAGAGGAGGCCCGCGCGATCGCGGAGCGGCTCGGCGGCCGGGTGGTCGTCAAGGCGCAGGTGAAGACCGGTGGCCGGGGCAAGGCCGGCGGGGTGAAGCTCGCGGACAACCCGGACGAGGCCCAGGCGCGTGCGGCCGACATCCTCGGCATGGACATCAAAGGTCACACGGTGCACAAGGTCATGCTCACCGTCACCGCGGACATCGCTGAGGAGTACTACTTCTCGTACCTGCTCGACCGCGCCAACCGGACCTTCCTCGCGATCGCGAGCGTGGCCGGCGGTATGGACATCGAGCAGGTAGCCGAGGAGGCGCCGGATCGGGTGGCGAAGGTAGCGGTCGACGCGGTACGGGGCGTCGACGAGGCCACCGCGCGGGACATCGTGACGAAGGCGAACTTCCCCGCCGACGTGGCCGACCAGGTGGTCGCGATCGCCGTCAAGCTGTGGCAGGCGTTCGTGGCCGAGGACGCCACGCTCGTCGAGGTGAACCCGCTCGCGAAGACGCCCGACGGTACCGTGCTGTGCCTCGACGCGAAGGTGACCCTCGACGAGAACGCGGACTTCCGCCACTCCGATCACGTGGCGTTCGAGGACAAGTCGGCCGTCGACCCGCTGGAGCAGCGGGCGAAGGAGAAGGACCTCAACTACGTCAAGCTCGACGGTGAGGTCGGCATCATCGGCAACGGCGCCGGCCTCGTCATGTCCACACTGGACGTCGTGGCGGGAGCGGGCGAAGAGTTCGGTGGGGTACGGCCGGCGAACTTCCTCGACATCGGCGGCGGAGCGTCGGCGGCTGTGATGGCCAACGGCCTCGAGATCGTGCTGTCCGATCCCGCGGTGCGGAGTGTGTTCGTCAACGTCTTCGGTGGCATCACCGCCTGCGACGAGGTGGCCAACGGCATCGTGCAGGCGCTGGAGTTGCTGGCCGAGCGCGGTGAGGCGGTCACCAAGCCGCTCGTCGTACGGCTGGACGGCAACAACGCGGAGACCGGCAGGTCCATTCTGGACAGTGCGAACAACCCGCTCGTGGAACGGGTGGACACAATGGACGGTGCGGCCCGGCGGGCGGCCGAGCTGGCGCAGGTAGGGGTCTGACGATGGCAATCTGGCTCACCAAGGACTCGCGGGTCATCGTGCAGGGCATGACCGGCTCCGAGGGGTCCAAGCACACCCGGCGCATGCTGCGGGCCGGCACGGCCGTCGTCGGCGGTGTCACGCCGGGCAAGGGCGGCCAGCACGTCGACTTCGACGGGGTACGGGTACCGGTGTTCAACTCGGTGGCCGAGGCGACGAGCGCGACCGGGGCGGACACGACCGTGGTGTTCGTACCGCCGAAGTTCGCCAAGGGCGCGGTCGTGGAGGCGGTCGACGCCGGTATCGGGCTGGCCGTGGTCATCACCGAGGGCATCCCCGTCCACGACACCGCTACGTTCTGGGCGCACGCCGTCGCCAGCGGCAACCGGACCAGAATCATCGGGCCGAACTGCCCCGGTATCGCGTCCCCGGGCGCCTCCAACGCCGGCATCATCCCGGCCGACATCACCGGTCCGGGTCGCGTCGGGCTCGTCAGCAAGTCCGGCACGCTGACCTACCAGATGATGTACGAGCTGAACGACATCGGCTTCTCGACCTGCGTCGGCATCGGTGGCGACCCCGTCATCGGTACGACCCACATCGACGCCTTGGCCGCCTTCCAGGAGGACCCGGAGACCGCGGCGGTCGTCATGATCGGTGAGATCGGTGGCGACGCCGAGGAGCGCGCGGCCGAGTTCATCGAGGCGAACGTGACCAAGCCGGTCGTCGCCTACATCGCCGGGTTCACCGCCCCGCCGGGCAAGACGATGGGGCACGCCGGCGCGATCATCTCCGGTTCCTCCGGTACCGCAGAGGCGAAGAAGGTGGCCCTCGAGGCGGCCGGTGTCAAGGTGGGCAAGACCCCGAGCGAGACCGCCCGGCTGATGCGGGAGGTCATGACCGGGTGATCGCTAGCGGGTGAAGACGCCGGTGGCCGCGAAGATGCCGTTGAGGATGATGTTGAGCGCGCCGGCGGCGATCGCGATCCACCCCAGTACCTGCGACTTGCCGAACTTCTTCGCGTCCTGGATCGAGAGGACGCCGAAGACGATGCCCAGGATGCCGCAGCAGAGCAGGCCGATGACGATGCCGAGCCAGCCCCACAGCTCGGTCCGGTCGTTGGCGGGAGTGGCGGCCGGGGGAGGCATGGGCGGCGGTGTCGTAGGTGGTGTCATACCAGGCAGCATAGGGTCAAAGAAGGATTTAAACGGCGAAAACCCGCTCTGGTGTCGTGGGGCCAGCTAGCTCGGCGTTCGTGAAAAAGTAATCGGCAATGGCTGCGACCCCAGACCACCCGGTGCGCGCCGCCCAACGCGAGACGGTACGCGTGCCGATCCAGCGCGGTACCGTCACGCGGCGCGGCGGCGGGGCACCGCTGCCCGTGGCCGCGGTCGTGACGACGGTCTGGGCAGCCGTGCTGTCGGCGCTGCCGGTGGCCGCGGTGGTGACCCTGGCACAGCTCATCGACGCGCCATCGGTATCGGTGAACGGCGTTCTCCGGTACGGGCTGGCGGGCTGGCTGCTCGCCCACGGCGTACCGATGCGTACCGGTCTGGGCCCGATAGGTCTGGCGCCCCTGGCGATCGCGGCGCTCGCGGCCTGGCGGGTGTCCCGCGCCGGCGTGCACACGACGCGGGCGATCGGCGCGCGCCGGACCGGTTCGCCGCGCCTCGCGGCGAACGCGGCGATCGCGGTCGGGGTGGTGTACGGCCTGCTGGGTGTCGGCGCGGCGTTCGCCTGCCGCGGACCGGAGCTGTCGGTATCGCCGGGCCGGGCGGGGCTGACTCTCGGCCTGTTCGGGCTCGCGGCCGCCGGCGCGGGGGCGTTGCCGGCCTCCGGCGCGTTCCATCGGTTGGCCGCGCGGACCCCGGCCGCCCTGCGGGACGGTGCCCGCGCCGGAGTCGTGGCGGCGCTGCTGCTGCTCGCCGCGGGTGCGGTACTGGCCGGAGCGGCCACCGCGGTCAACGGACGGGACGCGGGAGCGACGCTCGCCAGCTACGACACGGGAGTCGCCGGCCAGGCGGGCCTGACCTTGGTCTGCCTGGCCTACGCGCCCAACGTCGCGGTCTGGGCGACCAGCTACCTCGTCGGCCCGGGGTTCTCGGTCGGCGTCGACACGACCGTGCGCACGAGCGATGTCACGCTCGGCGCGTTGCCGGCGGTACCCGTCTTCGCCGGCCTGCCGTCCGGTCCGGTGGGTGGTGCGTGGGTGCTGCTGCTCGGCGCCCCGCTCGCGGCCGGGATGGTGGCGGGCTGGTTGCTCGTGAGCCGCCGGCTGCGCCTGCTGTCGCGGCGCGCCGAGCCGGCCCTGGGGTGGTGGCCGGTGCTGGGTGCGGCGGCGATCGCCGGGCCCGTGGCGGGCCTCGTCCTGGGGCTAGCGGCGTACGCGTCGGCAGGCCCGCTGGGCGCTGGCCGGCTGTCTGTCATCGGCCCGGTCGGTTGGCAGGTCGCCCTCGTCGCCACCGCGGTCGTCGCTTTCGGCGCGGTGCTGGGCGCGGCCGGCGCCCGAGCGGCGATAAGCCACCGCTGAAACGTTCGTGGGGCGGGCCGCATCATTGCGGCGGCCGCCCCACGGATCGCTCTAAGCCCTACCTGTCGAAGGATCTACCGCGAGACCTGGTAGATGATTCCCCCAATGATGTTGAGGGCCGCGACGGCGAAGCCGACGTAGGCCAAGGTGGGCTGCTTGCCAACCTTCTTGGCCTCCATCAGGGAGAGCACGGAGAAGATGATGCCGACGATGGCGCAGCAGATCGAGAAGACGATTCCGAGTACGCCGTAGAGCGTCGTCTTGTCGTTGCCGGCCGCTACCGGCTGTCCAGGGACCGTCAAGGTATCCCTCCCATGGGTAACGAAGTAGGACGCCGATGATCGTGTCGGGTCCGGGTAGCCGCGTCAAGGCCCAACGCGCGTGCGGGTCGCGACGAATTAGCCGGTGGGAAGGTTGAAGCCACCCAAACCCATCGCGGCGCCCAGGATCATGTTGGCGATCGCGATGAGGACACCGATGCCGCCGCAGATGATGCCGGCCATTGCCTGGCCGCGGTTGCTCGCCTGTCCCTCGTTGACTTTCCGGAGGCCGATGACGCCCAGCACCACGCCCGCGATGCCCGCGATGAGACCGAGGATCGCGCAGCAGATCGCGAGCACGATGCCGATGATCCCGAAGATCATGCCGAGCATGCCCATCGTGTTGTTCTGCTGACCACCGGTCGGGGCGCCGTAACCCGCGTAGGGTGCTTGCGGGTACGCCGGCACCTGCGGCGCGTACGGGTCACCCGATGTCGGCTGTGCGGCGTACGGGTCGCCGTACTGCGGCTGCCCGTACTGCGGCGGCTGCGGCTGCGCGTACGGGTCCTGGTAGCCAGGCTGCTGCCCGTACTGCGGTTGCCCGTACTGCGGCGGCTGGCCGTACTGCGGCGGTTGCTGACCGTACTGCGGCGGTTCCTGACCGTACTGGGGTGGTTGCCCGTACTGCGGCGGTTGCTGGCCGTACTGGGGTTGCTGACCGTACGGATCCTGCCCGGACGGGTACCCGGGGGGTTGCATGCTGGACTCCTTCGACGAGGGGACAGGTGCACCCTAGCGCTTACGCGTTGGTCGAGGCGGCCGCGATCGCTATGACGTAGATGATGCAGCACAGGATGCTGATGCCCCATGCGACGAGTCCGATGATGAGCGCGAGCTTCGACCACTTCTTGGACTCGGCGGAAGCAGCCTGCGCCCCTGCGTAGTCGCCCTGCTGAAGCAGCGTATTGACCTTCGACGCGTTGATGATGGCCGGGATCGCAAGCGGCCAGAACAGGAAGATCGACACAATCGACATCGTCATGTTGTTGTCGACCTGAGGCGGCTGCTGCGGAGGATAGCCAGGTTGCATAGGGGACTCCGTTGTGAGGGATGTAAAGAGCCGCCCGGAGCGTACTCACCTCCGCAAGCCCGTGTCAGCGTCCTATGTCCGACACGCCGGTAGCCGAACGGGTAGCGTGTTGCTGATTTGTCGTATTCGGCATCGAGCCGTTGCGGGCGTCGCCGCCGTCCGATCGTTAGGGTGCGGAGGTGGCTCGCCTCGTCGTGCTGGTCTCCGGCTCCGGGAGCAACCTGGCGGCGTTGCTGGACGCCTGCGCCGATCCCGGCTACGGGGCACAGGTCGTAGCCGTCGGTGCGGACCGGCACGGCATCGCCGGGCTCGACCGTGCCACGGCGGCGGGCGTACCGGCGTTCGTGGACGTCGTGGCGGACTATCCCACGCGCGAGGACTGGGATCGGGCGCTGACCGTACACACGGCCGAGTACAAGCCGGATCTGGTCGTCTCGGCCGGTTTCCGCAAGCTCGTCGGGGCCGCGTTCCTGGCCGAGTTCGGTGACCGCTACGTGAACACGCACAACGCGTTGCTGCCGTCCTTCCCGGGGATCCACGGGCCGCGAGACGCGCTCGCGTACGGCGTCAAGGTCGCCGGGGCCACGCTGTTCTTCGTCGACGCGGGCGTCGACACCGGGCCGATCATCGCCCAGGTGGCGGTTCCGGTACTCGCCGACGACACCGAGGAGACGCTCACCGAGCGCATCAAGGAGGCCGAGCGGCAACAGCTGGTCGAGTACGTCGGCCGCCTGGTCCGCGAGGGCTGGACCATTACGGGAAGAAAGGTCACCATCCCATGACGTCACCGGAGGGTCGGCGTCCGTTGCGCCGCGCGCTGGTCAGCGTGTACGACAAGACCGGACTGGATGAGCTGGTTCGCGCTCTGCACGAGGCCGGTGTCGAGATCGTCTCGACCGGCTCGACCGCCGCCGCGGTCCGTGATGCGGGGGTACCGGTCACGCCGGTCGAGCAGGTGACCGGCTTCCCGGAGATCCTCGACGGTCGGGTCAAGACGCTCCATCCTCTGGTGCACGCGGCTCTGCTCGCCGACCTGCGCAAGCCGGCGCACACCGAGCAGCTCGACGAGTTGGGCATCGCCCCGTTCGACCTTCTCGTCTCCAACCTCTACCCGTTCCGCGAGGCGGTCCGCGCCGGCTCGGGCATCGACGAGTGCGTCGAGCAGATCGACATCGGTGGCCCGGCGATGGTCCGGGCGGCGGCGAAGAACCACGAGAACGTCGCGGTGGTCACGTCGCCGTCGGCGTACCCCGTGGTGCTGGACGCGATCGGGGCCGGCGGTTTCACGCTGGCCGAGCGCCGCACGCTCGCCGCTCTCGCCTTCGCCGACATCGCCGAGTACGACGTGTCGATCGCCGAGTGGTGCGCGCAGGAGCTGGCCCCGAGCGAGGATTGGTGGCCGGAGTTCGGCGGCATCGCCGCGCGCCGGTCGGCGGTGCTGCGCTACGGCGAGAACCCGCACCAGCGGGCCGCGTTGTACCTCGACCGGGAGGCACCCCCGGGCCTGGCCCAGGCGGTCCAGCGGGCCGGCAAGGAGATGTCGTACAACAACTACGTCGACGCCGATGCGGCGTGGCGCGCCTGCCACGACTTCACGGAGCCGTGCGTGGCCATCATCAAGCACACCAACCCGTGCGGTATCGCGATCGGGACCGACGTCGCCGAGGCGCACCGCAAGGCCCACGCCTGCGACCCGACCTCCGCGTTCGGCGGCGTCATCGCGGTCAACGGCGAGGTGAGCGCCGAGCTGGCGAAGCAGATCGCGGACATCTTCACCGAGGTGGTCGTCGCACCGTCCTATGCGGACGGTGCACTGGAGGTACTGGCCGCCCGCAAGAACCTGCGGGTCCTCGAGGCGCCCGAGTACCATCCGTCCATTGTGGAGTGGCGACAGATCTCCGGCGGTCTGCTCACCCAGGTCGCCGACCGGCTCAACGTGCCCGGCGACGACCCCGCGAACTGGCGGCTCGTCAGCGGTACGGCCGTCGACGAGGGCACCCTCGACGACCTCGTGTTCGCCTGGCGCAGCGCGCGGTCGGTCAAGTCGAACGCGATCGTGCTCGCCTCCGACGGCGCGACCGTGGGCATCGGCATGGGCCAGGTCAACCGGGTCGACTCCGCCCGCTTGGCGGTGTCCCGGGCCGGTGCCGAGCGGGCCGCCGGGGCGGTAGCCGCCAGCGACGCGTTCTTCCCGTTCCCGGACGGCTTGAAGGTGCTCGCCGAGGCCGGCGTCCGGGCCGTCGTCCAGCCCGGTGGCTCGATGCGCGACGAACAGGTCATCGGCGCCGCGGTGACGGCGGGCATCACCATGTACCTGACCGGAACGCGGCACTTCTTCCACTGATGGACTCCGGGGCGGAGTACGAGGGCGACGACTTCGTCGAGTTGGACCTCATCGAGGCGGAGGTGACCGGCAGTCGGTTCACCAACTGCGAGTTCAGCCGGGTCCGGTTCAACGCCGCGACCCTGCTGCGGTGCGCGTTCCTGCACTGCCTGTTCCGCCGGTGCGTGTTCTTCGACGCGACGTTCGACGACTGCAAGCTGACCGGTACCCAGTTCGTCGAGTGCGACCTGTTGCCCCTGCACGTGACCGGCGGCGACTGGTCGTATGTGTCCCTGCGCGGGCAGAACCTCGCCGGCGTCGACCTGTCCGGCCTGAGGCTGCGCGAGGCGGACCTCACCGAGGCCGACCTGAGCCGGGCGAACCTCCGGGGTGCCGATCTCGGGTACGCCCGGATGCACCACACGAAGCTGCGCGACGCCGATCTGCGCGGCGCGAACCTGGAGGGCGTCGCGTTGCGCGGGCTCGACCTGACCGACGTGCGCATCGACCTGGCCCAGGCGGTCCTGTTCGCGTCGGCGTACGGTGCCCGCGTCGAACCGTAGCCCTGCATGATGAGGGGCATGAGTGCAGCGGAGCGCTGCGCCGCCTGGACTGAGGAGCGAAGCGACGAGGGAAGGCGGCGCACAGGGCGCGGAGCGGAACGAGGCAAGCAATGAGGGGTTGGTGGTGGCATCGGCAAGGACTCGACGGCTCGCTGTCCGGAGCGGCGCCTTCGGAGGTGCTCGCCCGGACCGGCTGGGCACGCTCGGTCGGCGGCGCGAACCCGTACCTGACGCTGTTCGCCCGAGCCGGCACCGGGCGGGCGGCGGTCGACGCGGCAGTGGCCGCGCTGGACATCTACGAGCTGCCGGCGGCCCGCGGGTGCACGTACGTCGTGCCGAGCCAGCACTTCGGTCTCGCGCTCGAGGTCGGCCGGGGCGCGCCAGAGGCCGACCTGCGGACGCTGGCCAAGCTCGGCGTCGACCGTACCGAGATCGAGAAGCTCTGCGGTGAGGTGCTCGCGGCGCTGGAGCGGGCCCCGCAGCTCGATCCGGCCGCGCTCAAGGACGTACTCGGTGACGCGGTCCGCAACCTCGGCGACGAGGGGCGCAAACGCGGTCTGTCGACCACCCTGCCGGCCGCGCTCGGCCTGCTGCAGGCGGCCGGCGAGATCCGCCGGGTACCGGCCAACGGCCGGCTGGACAACCAGCGGTACGCGTACGCCCGCTGGCAGCCGCCGCGTAGCGGGCTGACCGAGGCGGAGGCGCGTTCCGAGTTGGCCCGGCAGTACTTCGACTGGATCGGTCCCGCGAGCCTCGGGCACTTCCGGTGGTTCAGCGCGTTCTCCGCCGCGTACGCGAAGGCGGCGGTAGCGCCGCTGGACCTCGTCGAGGTCGACGGCGGTCTGCTGGCCTCGCCCGCGGTGGCCGCTGAGTACGAGCGGTTCCGCGCGCCGGCCAAGCCGCAGTACGCCCTGCTCGCCGGCATCGACGCGCTCGTGCTGCTGCGCCGCGACCACCACGCGCTGCTCGACGAGGCCGACGCGGCCCGCTCGGTACCGGGCGACAAGCAGTCTCTGGGGGAGCAGGCTGACCTGCCGGACCACCCGATCGTCGACCGGAGTCGGATCGTGGGGCTGTGGCAGTACGACGCGGACGCCGGTCGGCTCGTCTGGTGGCTGTTCGCCGGCGGCAAGCCGGACCGGGCGCTGGCCGGTGTGCTCGACCGCACCGAGGCGTACATCCGCGACGAGCTCGGTGACGCGCGCAGCTTCAGCCTCGACTCGCCGAAGTCCCGCGCGCCCCGCGTGGCCGCGCTGAGCACCGCTAGTGGACGTAGTCGAGCCTGAGCAGGTTCACCCGACCGAACGGGTCCACCTCGACGTTGCCGACCCGCGTCGAATGGCCGATGTTGTTGCGGCCGTACCGCATCGGCAGGATCGGCAGATCGCGGGCGAGCAGATCCTCGGCTGCCTGGTACATCCGGATGGCGTCCTCCGCGGAAGCCGCCGCCGCGCCGGCGGTGACCAGGTGGTCGAACTCGGCGTTGCTGTAGCCGGAGTAGTTCGCCGAGCCACTCGTGGAGTACAGCGGGCCGAGGCAGTTCTCCATCGACGGGTAGTGCATGACCCAGCTCATCCGGAAGGTACCGACCGGCTGCCGCCGATCGACCTTGCTCAGCAGATCGGCGAAATTCGGCTCGGCCTGGCCCGCGCACTCCACGCCGAGGTTGCTCGCCAGCTGGGCGCAGGTCGCCTCGACCCAGTCGCGGTGTCCGCCGTCGCTGTTGTACGAGATGGTCAGCGTCGGCGGTCCGCCGGCCGCCGCGTACAGCTCCCGGGCTTTGGTCGCGTCGAACGTGCAAGCCTCGCCACAGCTGTGTTCGCGGTAGCCGGCCACCACCGGCGCCACGAACGAGGTGGCCGCCAGCTGCGCGTCCTTGAATACCGCCTTGACGATGGCCTCCCGGTCGATCGCCATCGAGATGGCCTTGCGAACCTCCGGGCGGTCGAATGCCGGATCGAACGCCGGGAAGGCGAGTAGCTGGATCGCGGAGGCGGGGCTGCGCTCGAACCGGTCACCCAGGTCGGCCGCCGCCTCGGTCAGCTTGTCCGGCGGGATGGTCGCGAGGACGTCCAGCTTGCCCGCCACGAGATCGGCGTATGCCGCGTCGAGCTGCGGGTAGATCCGGAACTCCACGCCGCCGACCTTGGGCTTCTCCGGGCCGGCGTACGTCGCGTACCGGGTCACCTCGATCCTGCTGCCGTGCTGCCAGGTGCCCTTCATCGCGAACGGCCCGTCGCCGATCGGCGCCTGTTCGTACTCCTTCGTCACCGCACCCGAGGCGTCGAACGCCGCCCTCGGCAGCGGGTAGTAGGCGGCGGTGCCGAGCAGCGACCGGAACTCCCGGTACGGCTGGACCAGTGTCACGACCAACGTCCGGTCGTCGACCTTCCGCAACCCGGTCAACCGCTTGGCCCCGTACCCCTGGATCTTCTCGAAGAGGTAGCCGTTCAGCTGGCCGTGCGGGGCGTACGCGGCGTAGTTCCAGGCGTCGAGGTAGCTGTCGGCGGTGACCCGCTCGCCGTTGTGGAAGGTGAGACCGTCGCGGAGCCGGATCGTCCAGACGCGGTTGTCGGTGGTCTCGACCCGCTCGGCCGCGACCTCGTACGGCTGGCTCGCCGCGTCGAAGGCGACGAGCGGCGTGAACAGGGCGGCCAGTACCTGCAGGCCGCCCGGATCGTCGGTGTTGGCCGGGACGAGGTGCTGCGGCTCGGTGATCGCGATCCGTGCCGTGCCGTCGGCGTGCGGTCTGGACCCACCGATCAGGCCACATCCCGCTAGGGCGGCTGCGGTTGCGGCGGCGGCGAGGATCGCGGTGCTGCGCATACTCCGGACAACACGTGGGAGGATTCTCCGGTGACGGCTACTGTGCTGGACGGCAAGGCCACCGCCGCGGCAATCAAGGACGAGCTGCGGGCCAGGGTGAAGGCGCTCTCCGAACAGGGTGTCCTGCCCGGACTCGGCACGATCCTCGTCGGCGACGACCCCGGCTCGCGCGCGTACGTCGACGGCAAGCACCGCGACTGCGCAGAGGTCGGCATCGCGTCGATCCGGCGGGAACTGCCGGGAACGGCTGGCCAGGACGAGGTACTGGCGGTCGTCGACGAGCTGAACGCCGATCCGACCTGCCACGGCTACCTCGTCCAGCTGCCGTTGCCGGCGCACCTGTCGACCCAGCCTGTGCTGGAGCGGGTCGACCCGGCGAAGGACGCCGACGGGCTGCACCCGGTCAACCTCGGACGGCTGGTGCTGGGCTTTCCCGCGCCGCTGCCGTGCACTCCGCGGGGCATCGTCGAGCTGCTGCGCCGCTACGGCATCGCGCTGCCGGGGGCGGACGTGGTGGTCATCGGCCGCGGTACGACCGTCGGCCGGCCGCTCGGCCTGTTGCTGACCCGCAAGGTGGAGAACGCCACCGTCACGCTGTGCCACACGGGCACCCGAGATCTGGCTCGCCACACCCGGGCCGCCGACGTGGTGGTAGCCGCCGCGGGCAAGCCCGGACTGCTCACCGCCGACATGATTCGGCCCGGGGCCGTGGTGGTGGACGTGGGCATCACCCGCGTCGTGCCGTCCGACGGGGGCCGCGCCCGGCTCGTGGGCGATGTGGCACCGGAGGTTTCCGAGGTCGCCGCTTTCCTCGCCCCGATGCCGGGCGGGGTCGGGCCGATGACCCGGGCGATGCTGTTGACGAACGTCGTGGAACTGGCCGAACGCGCGTAGGTTATCGTCGACCGTCATGGGTAAGAAGGTCACCGTTGTCGGAGCAGGCTTCTACGGCTCGACAACCGCGCAGCGCCTGGCCGAGTACGACATCTTCGAGTCGGTTGTGCTGACCGACATCATCGAAGGCAAGCCCGAAGGCCTCGCGCTCGACATCAACCAGTCCCGCCCGATCGAGGGCTACGAGACCAAGGTCGTCGGCCGTACCACCGGCCGCGACGGCGAGGGCTACGAGGTCATCGAGGGCTCCGACGTCGTCATCGTCACCGCCGGCCTGCCCCGCAAGCCGGGCATGAGCCGCATGGACCTGCTCGAGGTCAACGCGAAGATCGTCCGAGGCGTGGCGGAGAACATCGCCAAGTACGCCCCCAGCTCCGTTGTCATCGTCGTGTCGAACCCGCTCGACGAGATGACCGCGCTGGCCCAGCTCGCCACCCAGTTCCCCAAAGAGCGGGTGATGGGGCAGGCGGGCATGCTCGACACCGCCCGCTTCACGCACTTCGTGGCCGAGCTGCTGGCGGTACCGGTCGGCTCGGTGAAGACGCTCACGCTCGGCTCGCACGGGGACACGATGGTCCCGGTACCGTCGCAGTGCTCGGTCAACGGCAAGCCGCTCACCGAACTCCTGCCGGCGGAGAAGATCGAGGAGCTGGTAGTGCGTACCCGCAACGGCGGCGCTGAGATCGTGGGGCTGCTCAAGACGGGCTCGGCGTACTACGCGCCCTCGGCAGCCGCGGCCCGGATGGCCCGTGCGATAGCCGAAGACTCCGGCGCCGTCCTGCCGGTGTGCGCCTGGGTCGACGGCGAGTACGGCATCTCCGGCGTCTACCTCGGTGTCGAGGCAGAACTCGGCGCGGGTGGGGTGCGCCGGGTGGTCCAGACCGACCTGACGGACGCCGAACTGGCCGCCCTGACGGAAGCCGCCGAGGCGGTCCGCGCGAAACAGTCCGACGTAGCAAACCTCTGACACATCGCCCGCCGCCGCCCCGCCCCCACCCCCACCCGCGTTGATCATGAAGTTAGTGGTGCGACACACCGTCGACGGTGCACCTAAGTTCATGATCAACGCGGGGGGGTGGGGGGTGGGGGCGGCGGCGCGCCCCCGTTAGTCGGTACCGGCCGATTGGGCGGGGAGTTGGAGCTTTCCGTTGCCCAGGGCGCGGATGACTGTCGCGGCTAGACCGTCCAAACTGGACCCGCCGCCGGTGACCAGTACCTCCGGCATGATGTCCAGCTTGCCCTCGGCGACGGCTCCGGCGACCGCGACCAGCGCGGTCGGTATCTCGCCGATCGCCTCGCGTTGGGCGCGGAACCCGGCCGCCCGGGCGAGCCCCAGCGCCTCGGTCGCCTTCGCCTCGGCCAGACCCAACGCCTGTACCTTGTCCGCCTCGGCCTGCCCGGTGACCCGGACGTACGTCGCCTCGCCGCCCGCTTCGGCCTCGCGGGCCTTGGCCCGGTTGCCCTTGATGTCGATGGACACCTGGGCGGCCGCCAGCTCGGCCTGCATGTCGGCCATGCCGCGGGCCCGCTCCATGTCGATGCGCGCGGTCTCGGCCCGCTGCTGTTCCTCGTACGTCGCCCGCTGCTGGTTGGCGATCTCGCGGCGGGTGAGGACCTGGACCATCTCGTCAGGGAACACCACGTCCTGGATGTACACGCCGCGCGTCTCGACCTCGTACGCCGCGAGGTAGCGGGTGACCGCCGTGAACGCGGCCTCCTGTACCTCCTGCCGGGTCTCGATGAAGCGGATCGCCTCCAGCGCCTGCAACGTGTTGCGGAAGTGGTTGCCCACAGCGGACTGCAGCACCTCGTGGACGAGGTTCAGCATCGTGCCCACCATCGAGATCACCTTGGGCGCGCGGGTGTCCGAGACGTGGATCTGCACCTGCAGGTCGATCGTGAACACGAAGCCTTCGCGGCTCTTGCCGACGATGGGTTCGAGCCGGCTGTCCAGGTTGTGCGCGATCGAGCTGGCGTTGGCCCAGTTGAGCGTGAGGATCGACGTGGGTACCAGCTCGGCCGCGTAGATCCGCGGGTTGAGCGCGTACTTGCCGGTGCGCAGCGGTTCCTGCCAGATGCCGCGGTGGCCCGGGCGCACGATGCTACCGAACTTGAACTCCTCGCCCGAAGTGTCCAATGTGGGCAGTCCGACGAAGCCTTTGATGACGGCTACCTGGCCCTGGTTGACGACCAGCATCGGGACCATTTCGACCCGGACCAGGAAGGGATTCAGCAGGTACGCACCGTAGAGCAGCGGGTCGTGCTGCAGGCCGATACGCCCGCCGGAGTCGAGGAACGCCTGGAAGTCCTGGTAGTTGTTGTGCAGCTCGTTCTTCGAGCCGATGAGTATGTCGATGATTTCGGCGTCGGTCGTCTCGCGCTCCTCCATCTCGGAGATGTCGGCGAAGCCGCCCAGCCGGCTGGCGATGTCGCCGGATGGCAGCGGCTCGCCCTCCAGCGCGGTCACCACCCCGATGACGTCGCGATCGGCGTGTGGCGCGATGATCACCACGGTCAGGCTGTCCGGCCGCAGGCCGAAGCTCTCCGGCGAGAGCTTGCCGTGTACCGCCTTCGACTGAAGCTCGGGCGCCATCGGCATGCCGAAGACCGCGTGTGACGTGATGACGAGAAACGCCACCGGATGGATCGGTACGAGCGAGCCCGGTGGCAGGACCGGTCGCTGCACACCCTTCTGCCCGTCGTGCGCGAGAAATCCCCGCAGGTCGCCGAAGTTGCCGAACTCCGGTCGGTACCGCGCGCTCTTCGCGCCGATCGGCAACGGCTTGCCGACCTGAGCGATCACCACGCCGATTTCTCCGGCCGGCACCTGGACCCACGGGAACTTCGTCACCGCGTAGACCGGCCAGAGCTTGAACCGCAGGCCCGGCATCAGCAGATCGGCCTGGTAGCCCGCCTCGCCGCGGAAGGCGATCGGGTTGTCGTCGCTCAACCGCCGCCGGCTCATTCGCTTGGTGACGAGGCCGACCTGGGTGGGGCCGATCCGGTGCGTCGAACGGAGCAGCACCAACGGTCCGAGGAGAAGGGCAAGGAACGCCACGAGTACGACGATCGCGATGATCACGATGTTCACCCTCTTCAGGAGTCTGGACCAGCGTATCTAGACGGCTAGTTCCGCGCAACTAGTCTTTTCAGTGGGTAAGCTCACGACATGCATGGCCGGCTGTACCCG
>DASRII010000475.1:0-42216 GCA_035650075.1 Micromonosporaceae bacterium
ATCCATACCGTTGAACGGCTCGTCCAGCAGCAGCACCGCGGGGTCGTGCACGAGCGCCGCCGCCACCCGGGTGCGCTGCCGCATACCCTTCGAGTACGTTGCCAGCCGCCGGTGCTGTGCGTCGGCCATCTCCACCAGGTCGATGGCCTTGCGGGCTGCGGCGGCCGGATCCGGCAGGCGGTGCAGACGCGCGCTCGCGAGGACGAAGTCCCATCCCGAGAGGAAACCGTGGACCGCTTCCCGCTCGCTGACCAGGCCCAGTCCCTTGTAGACACTCGGGTTGCGCCAGGTCGACTGGCCGTCGACGGTGACGGTACCGCGGGACGGGGCGAGGAAGCCGGCCATCATGTGCAGCACGGTCGTCTTACCGGCGCCGTTGGGGCCGAGCAACCCGGTGACGCCGGGCCCGAGCGTCATCGTCACGTCGTTGACCGCGACCACGTTGCCGTACCAGCGCGAGACACCCTTCAGCTCAACGAGGCTCATCGCCGCACACCACCTTCGTACAGGGTCCACTCGGGCGCTAGCGCGCCCAGCGCTCCTCGATCGAGGCAGATCGCGCTCATTGCGCCACCTTCCGGTACCGGGCCACGAGTAGCAGCGTGCAGATGCCGGCCAGGAACGCGGCGGCGAGGCCGTAGGTCGGGCCGTACTGGCCGATGTCGAAGCTCTCGATCTCGAACGCCCACACCCCGATCCCCTGCACGAGCGTGAACGGGCTGGCGATGAAGGCAAGGTACTGGGCGTCCCCGCCCGCGATGCCGAGCACCCCGACGACCGGGGTGGTGACGAGGAACGTGGCGACGACGACCGCCGCGGCCACGGCCCGCCGGCTGGCGAGCGAGGCGACCAGCAGGGATACGGTCGAGAACACGACGGCGTAGATGGCCGCGTACGCCAGGCCAGGCAAGAAGTCCAGGAACTCGTCCCAGACCGGTCGTAGCCCGTCGAGGTTGAACGCCCCTCCGATGAACATCAGCAGCAGCGGGGCGGCGAGCACCAGCCATACCGCCGTGATGAGCGCGGCGAGCTTCGCCAGCGCGTAGTCGGAGCGGGTCAGCGGGCGGGAGAAGTACAGGGGGAGGACGCCGGTACGCAGGTCGCGGGAGACCAGTTCGGGCGCGACGGCGGCGCAGAACAGCAGCAGGAGGAAGCTGACCGAGTCGGAGAACGCGGGATAGGTCAGGACGACCTCGCCGATCTGCGAGCGCACCGCGGTAACGACGGCCGCCACGATGACGACGATCCCCACGACGAACCACGGGAAGATCTTCGCCTTCACACTCCGACCCAGGCCGAAACAGGTACGCAGCGCGTGCGTGTACAGCGAGCGGACGGCGTACCACCGGCCCAGCCGGGCCCCGGTGTAGCGCTGGTAGCCGATGTCATGGATGACCGACTGCTCAGTGGACATCGGCAGGCTCCTCTCGGAAGAGTTCGGCGACCCGGTGGCGACGCTGATCCAACCGGTGCAACGGCAGGTCCAGGTCGGCTACGGCACCGATGATGAGGTCGTAGGTGTCGTCTGTGGACAGTGGGACGAGCAGCGTGTGGCCGTCCCGCTGGGCCGGCAGACCGAGCGTCGCCAACTGGGTGACGAGTTCGTCGGTACCCTCGGAGACCTCCACCACGAGCACGTCCCTGGCGGTCGTCATCGACGCGACCCGGTCCGCCCGCAGCAGCCGCCCGCCGTCGATCGCGACCAGCCAGTCGCAGATCCGCTCGACCTCGCCGAGCAGGTGAGAGCAGACCACCACGGAGATGCCGAACTCGGTACCGATGCGGTGAATGAGCGTGAGCATCGCGTCCCGGCCGGCCGGGTCGAGCCCGTTGGTCGGTTCGTCGAGCAGCAACAGGTCCGGGTCGTGGGTCAGCGCCTGCGCCAGCTTCACGCGTTGCTTCATGCCCGTGGAGTAGCCGCCGATCTGGCGGTATCGCTCCTCGTAGAGGCCGACGTGCCGCAGCGCCTCGGACGCCCGCTCGCGCGCGGCGGTCTTCGGCAGGCCGCTCATGCGGCCCATGTGGGTGACGAACTCGGCGGCGGACAGGTCCGGCGGCAGGCAGTCATGCTCGGGCATGTAGCCGACCCGCGCTCGAACCTGCTCGGGCTCGACGGCCGGGTCGAGACCGAGCACCGCCACCCGTCCGCTGGTCGGCGCGAGCAGCCCCAGCAGGATCTTGATGAGCGTGGTCTTGCCTGCCCCGTTGGCTCCGACGAGCCCGATGATGCCCGGTTCGACGCCGACCGTCAGGTCGGCGAGCGCGGTGACGCCTCCGCCATAGCGCTTGGTGAGCGACTCGGTCGCGATCAGGGTCACCTGCCCACCGTACGTAACGCCCTCCAGCCAGGTCATCGGGGTTGGACCCGTACAAAACCCTGAGCCCCGCCCGACGGACACCCATGCCGGGCTCGACCGGATGACAGCGGGCTGTAACACTGTGAACCTGTTGTCTCGAGGGGGTGTGACAGGTGACCGGCTGGGTGCTGCCCGACGATGTGCTGAGGGACGCTCCGGTCCACACACCGCGCCCGCGTGAGCTGGCCGATCTCGAGTTGCTGCTCTCCGGTGCCTACGCTCCGCTGACCGGTTTCCTCAGCCGCGACGACCTGGCCAGCCTCACGCAGCGCGGTCGGCTGGCGGACGGGACGGCCTGGCCGGTACCGGTCACGCTGGAGATCCCCACGGCCGCCGTCGAACGGCTGGATCTGGGCAACCCGCTGAAGCGGGCACTGGTGCTCACCGATGACGAAGGCGCGCCGGTCGCCGCGCTGGACGTGACCGACGCCTGGTCCACCCGCGACGGCCTGTCCGGCGTCGGTGGCCCGGTCCGGCGGATCGGCAGCGGGGTACGCGGCCCGTTCCGCCAGCTGCGCCGGGGACCGGCCGAGATCCGGGAGCTGCTGCCGTCCGGCCGGGTCCTCGGGGTGATCGCCGACCGCCCCCTGCACCGGCCCCAGCTGGCCCAGATCGCGCACGCCGCCCGTACCCTCGCCGCCCACCTTCTCGTGCTGATCCCGGTGGCCGAGGCCGGGCCGGACGGGCTACCGGCCGAGGTGCTCGTCCGCTGTGTGCTCGCCGCCCGCGACCGCATGCCTCCGGCGACGCTCGTCGCGGTGCCGCTGGCCGCCCGCGGCGACGACATCCGCGACGCGCTGCTGCGCTCCCGGGTCGCCGGCGCGTACGGCGTGACCCACCTGCTGTCCACCGGCCAGACCCTGTCCGGCGGCGGCCTACGCGTGCTGGTCCCGCGCGAGCTGGCGTACGACGGCCGCGACGGGCAATGGCGGTGGCGCGACGACATCCCGCCGCGTAGCCGGCGCAACGCGCTGACCGCGTCCGAGATCGACGACCTGCTGGAGCGGGGGGCGGCGCTGCCCGAGTGGCACACCCCGCCGGCCGTCGCCCGCGAGCTCACCCGCGCCCGGCCACCGCGCCGGCACCGGGGACTCGTGGTGTTCTTCACCGGGCTGTCCGGTTCGGGCAAGTCGACCATCGCGCGGGGCGTCTCCGACGCGCTGCTGGAGACCGGCGAGCGCACGGTCACGCTGCTGGACGGCGACATCGTGCGCCGCGAGCTGTCCGCCGGGCTGACGTTCTCCAAGGCCGACCGCGACCTCAACATCCGCCGCATCGGTTGGGTCGCGGCCGAGGCCGCGCGGCACAGCGGCGTCGCGATCTGCTGCCCCATCGCGCCCTACGCGCAGGCCAGGACCACCGCCCGGGCGCTGGCCCACGCGGCGGGCGCCGGGTTCATCCTGGTGTACGTGTCGACCGCGCTCGAGGTCTGCGAACAACGGGACCGCAAGGGTCTGTACGCCAAGGCGCGCTCCGGTCAGCTGACCGGGATGACCGGGGTGGACGACCCGTACGAGGTACCGGTCGATGCCGAGCTGACCGTCGACGCCGGAGCGATCACGATCGACGAGGCCGTGGCCACGGTCCTCGACCACCTCGCGTCCGAGGGCTGGATCGAGCCGCGCCACCCGGCATGAACGTCAGTACCCGGACAGGTAATAGGTGCTGTCCAGCCACTCGCGGTCCGCGCTGGCCCGCGCGAGCCGGCTGCGGAAGATCGGCTCGATCGCGCGGACCGGCCACGGCAGGTACCGGGCCAGGTCGGACCGGCGCAACACCGACCAGAGCGCGTCCAGCCGTTCGGTGAACTCCGCTCCCGTCAGCTGGCGCAGCGCACGGATCGCGCCCCCGTACGCCTCGGCCGGCGGGCCGGTGGCCAACCGCCGCGCGAACTCCACGACCAGCAGCGCGGACACGAGGTCGTTCACCGGTCTCGCCGGCGCGACTACGAAACGACAGCCACCGATGAGCGCGGCATTGGCTACCGACAGCGCCTCCTGTTCGTGGCTGACGTCGTGCCGCCGGCCCATCTCGCACGAGGCGAGCAGGAGAAACTCGACCCGGTCCAGGCCGCCGCTGGCGGTGAGGTCGGTGAGCGACAAAGCGGCGGTGTCGGTACCGAGTGAGGACGCGAGCGCGTCCGCACGGTCGAAGGAGCCGTGGCAGCTCGCGACGACGATCGAGGTACCGGGCAGGTGCTCGTGGAACGCCTGCTTGGTCATGGCCGGCCCGAGCAGGCTGGTCGGCTCGACGTGACCGAACTCGGCCAGGCTGGCGGCCTCGAGCCACGGGCCGAGCAGGGTGTTGGTCGCGTCGCCGAGGTGCAGCAGGCGCGGGGTACCGGACAGCGCCGGTCGATCGACCCGCGCGGTCGCCAGCCGCACGGTCGGTACGTGACAAGGCCCGTACGGTGCCGCCCGCTCGGCCAGACCGAGGCTGGCGACGGCGTGCTCGTACGCGGCGTCGGTCTCGGTACCGAACTCGGCCGTCCCGCCGATGTCGACGCACACCGGCCGCAGCTCGGGTACGCCCACCGCCGCCCAGTCGGAGAGGCACGCGGTCCAGAACACCGCCAACCCGTCCCGCAGATCGTCGGCGTCGAGCGGGACGGCCGGTGTCACCCGGGTGCCACCGCCGGCCACGACTCCGACGAGCCGCGCCTGTTTCCGGTGCACGAGCTGGTAGACCACCACGCCCGCGCGCTCGGACAGCTCCCGCACGTCGGCCCAGCCCGCGCGGCCGAACACGGCCGGCCAGGCCGCCTCGTCGACGGTGAACGTGTCGGCCCGTTCGTCCGCGTCGACGAGCCAGCCGAAGGACGCCGGGAAGTCGTCCGGTCCGGTCAGCTCGGTGGGCAGGCCGAGCGCGACGAGGTCGTCGTCCGTGAGGGTCGGGTTCTCGGCCGTGAGGTTGCGCCGCACGAGTTCGGCCGCCGCGTCGAGCACGTCGTCGTCGAGCAACCAGAGCGGCAAGTGCCCGAACCCGGAGACCTCCTGCCCCGCGAGGCCTTGGCCCAGCGCGGCCAGCAGTCGCAGCCGTCCCTGCTCGACCGCGTCGATGGCGAACGCCGGCGCCGCCTCGTCGAGGGCCGCCTGCGCCGCCTCGATCAGCGAGTCCTCGAACAGGTCCGGGTAGCGCAACAGGTCGAGCTCGGTCACCGTACCGAGCCGGCGGTCCTGGATGAACCCCAACCGCTCGAAGTCGGTCCGCAGGTCCGACAGCCGGCCGGCCGCGAGGAGGCAGGTCATCCGTAGCCGGCGCAGGGCCGCCTCGGACTCCTCCGGCAACGGGTTGGCGAGGACGGCATCGAGCATCTCGACCAGCTCGCTCAATACGCCGGTCTCGCCGAGCGCGGCGGCGATCCGGGTCTCGGCGTTCACCAGTTGGACGAAGTCCAACGGTCGCCACCGGTACCCGGCCGCGTGGCTGGCCCGAAGTCGCTCGTGCACCGTGCGGAACAGCTCCCGGACGTGCTCGTCGGTGAACGACTGCGTGTAGTTGGCCATCCCGGTCAGCAGGCTCAGCACGCGTTCGGGGTCGTCGTCCCCGCCGAGACACCGATCCGCGAGCGCGTCCAGTGCCTCGGCGGCGGCCGCCGGCTCGGCGTCGGCGCCTAGGCTGGCCCGTTGCACCCGGAGGTTCAGGCGGTCGATCGTCATCGCCTCGTACCAGCGGCGTTCGGTCGGCTCCAGCGTCGACGGGTCGTACGAGTCCAGCATGGTCCCGAGCCATCGGTCGCCGATCGCGAACATGCCGACGTACCGCGCCGTCTCGGCCACCACGTACGCGACTCCCCGCAGCACCTCGGGCGGCTGGCGCAGGACCAGGGCCAGCGCCAGCACCTGCCGCGTCGCGAGATGGTCGAGGATCCGCGTGGTGTACGACCGCCCGACCGATCCGCCGCTGAGGTTGCTGATGAACCACGCGACGAAGGCGTTGATGCCGCGCCGCTGTTCGCCGGCCCGGATCCGGTCGAGCGCATGGGTGGAGACCTCCGCGAACGACGCACCGTGTGGGAGGCCGAGTCCGCCGCGCGCGGTCGCCAACGCGTCCAACTCCGTGAGCAGGCCAGCGTTGCTCGGACCACCGAGCTGGTGGGCGATGCTGATCAGGTGATGCGCCTCGTCCTCGTCGATGCCCACCACATCGCGGATCGGCGGGGAGGCCAGCGCGTAGAGCGCCCGGACGACCAGCTCGGCACTGGCCGGGTCGGCGCCCCGCTGCCGCATGCCGAGGTCGCTCAGGAACACGCCGGCCGCGGTCCTCAGCGCATCAGCCTCCTCGTTCAGCACGTCGAGCGCCACGAACCCGGTCAGGTTGATCACCGACGTGGCCGCCAGCCACCGCCGCAGCGGCTCGTCCTCACCGAGTCGCAAGAGGTGCCGCGCGTGCGCCCGGAACAGCAGCTCGGCGCTCTGATGTCCCGCGTCGAGCAGGTCGGCGACGTGCTCGACCTCGCGCCAGGCGCGGCGAACCCGCGGCTCGTCACTCGTTTCGTCCATAGTGGACAATAGGTCGCGGGCCTCGGCGAGCCGGACCTGACTCGACTCGTCCATCCGGTCCAGCGCCCAGTCGCAGTAGCTGAGCAGAGCCGCGGACTCGACCAGGTAGAGCATTGCCCGCGGGCGGTCGGCACCGTCCGCGGGCAAGGTCTCCAGCAGGCTACGCGTCGTGGCGGCGACGCGCTCTCCCCATACCACCGACTCTTCGCACCATCGGAGGTCCCGGCCCGCCCGCGCGAGGCATTCGACGGCGATGCGGGCGTACCCGCCGACCATGTCGACCGACGGCGCGATCTGGTCGGCCGCGAGCGCGGCCGCGTGGTAGCAGGCGATCGCCTCGGTCGGCTCCTCGCACCAGTCGGCCAGTCGCGCGGCCGCGAGCACGACCAACGGCCAGAGGTCGAACGCGCGGTCGTCGTCTTCGGTCGCCACGCGCGGGACCAGCTCGGATAGCCGGGTACGCATCCCCGCCGGATCGGCGATCTCACTGCGGAAGATCTCGAGAGTGAGGACGGTCAGCTCCAGAAAGCTGTTCTGCTCCCCGTCGTCGGACGCGCGCGCGACCTCCTGCTCCGCCCAGGCGAGGAACGCGTCGAGGTCGATGCCGTCGAACTCTCCGTCGTCCGCCGGCAGGCCGACGCTATCGGTCGCGTCGTCGGTCAGCTCCGCCGCGAACAGCGGGTACGACCCGAGCGCCGAGATCACCGACAGCTCCATCAGACCCGGCGGGTAGCCCAGGATCGCGGCCAGCGTCGTGGCGTCCGCGGAGATGTCGGCGACGGTACGCCCGGGCTCGTCGAAGCCGAGTTCCTGCGACACAAAGTCGACGTCCCACACCAGGAGCCGGATCGCCACCGGATCCTTCAGGTACTCGTGGAGGTCGTCCACGAGCTGTTCCTCTTCCGCCACCGCCGTCGCCAGCCGCGCCAGGACGGGTGCCGCCCACTCCCGCCACAGCCGTAGCCGGAACGGCGTGAGCCACTCGGCGGCGCCCTCGTCCCGCGAACCGTGCCGGCGGAGCAGCTCGACGACGTTGCACCGGTACAGCTGGCGCGGGCTGTCGAACGACACGTCGACCACCGCGGACGCGATCGGACCGTGATCGGCCAGCTTCCTCAGCGGCATGTCGTCCAGCGCGGCCAGATCTCCGTCGATGGCGAATGCGTCCACCAGGCTCCGCCGTACATCGGACTGCGTACGGGCGGCCAGCAGCTGGGCGAACGTCCGGTTGATGAGGACGACGGCCCGGGTACCGGCCTGCACCGGCTGCTGGTTCGGGGGGTATGCCTGTTCGGCGAGGCAGGTGTCGAGGATCTGCCGGGCCCGTTCGGCGTACTCGGCCCCGGTTGTCTCCTCCTGGCCGGCCCGGCGCAGGTACCCGGCGGCGAGCGCGCACCCGACCCGGGCGCGCAGATCCCCGTCGGTCGCCAGGGGCGGCAGCACGCTGCTCTCGCCAACGAGGCTCTCGACGACCCGGAGGTCGGACAGCAGGATGTCCGGAAACGACAACGCGGTGACCAGAGCGGAGAGCGTTCTGCCGAACAACTCCGTCGCGCCGGTACCCAGAACAAGGTTCTGCCCGCGCCGCGCGGCCCGCAGCAGTACCGCGACCGTCTCCCGCCCACACGGCCGGCCATGGTCTCGGGCCAGCTTGTTGTAGGCGACGCCGAGATGGTGCTCGAGGATGTACGTCAGCAGCGGGTCCTCGGCATGTGCGATCGCCTCGCGCAGCTCGTCGACGCAGCGGTCGAGCGACTCCTCGGTACCCTCCTGGATCAGCGCGATGGCGCGGTCCCACGCCTGTGTCACCGATCTGGGTTCGGCCGTCCCGGCCGCTACCGGTTGGTCATCCACGCTGGTCGTCGATCTGGCGGGCGAGCCCGATGTCACCGTGCGCGGCCGCCTCGAGGATCCGGACGATGGCGTCCGTCGAACCGGTGGCCTCGATGGTCACCTTCGTCGTCGCCTTGTTGGCCTGGATGACGAGCTCGAGGTGGGGTTCGTCGTCCCGCCGCCGCATCCAGTCCCGGATCGCGCCGGCGATCCGCTCGCCGATCGCCTTGGTGAATTCCGTGACGATCACGGTGGTGGCCGCGGTGGCCGCCGCCACGACCACGGCCGAGACCAGCGTCGGATCGATACGCGACTCGCGCAGGTAGGGTGCGGCCTCGCCGGTCTCGATCAGCGTCTCGGCCAGTTCCCGGGGCAGCGTCAGAATGAGGTTGCCGTCGGCCACAGTTCCTCCCACCGGTCACCGCGGACGATGTGACGCCACGATACTTGCCCGGCCGGCCGAACAGTGTCGGATGTCAGTCCATCGCGACCTGGAAGGTGCGAGCTAGCCCGAGCCGGCGGTACGCCTCCAGCGACTCCGGCGTGACGTCCACTCTGGAGTCCCACCCCTGCTGGTTATGTGGCGTATCGAAATACACCATTGCTTTAACCCGCGGGAAGAGCTGAATCTGCTGGCCGACGGTGTCGTAGAACCACGGTGAATGCTCGATGTTGGCGGGCGAATGCCACACCCCCCACTCGGCCACCATCAGCGGCTTGTCCGGGAACCGGAACGCCGCCCAGTTGTAGAAGCCGGGCCAGGCCGGCCGGCTGCTCGATCGCCGGTTCATCATCTCGGCGAAGTCGCCGTAGCCGTACCCGGGCTCGCTGTACGCGTACGTGTCCCAGGCGACCCAGTCGACGACGTCGTCACCGGGGTACAGCTCCTCGAACCAGGACTTGGTGTTCCACGGCACGTACGCCATGTACGCCATCACGGTCACGAGGTTCGTCACGCCGTTCGCCCGCAGCCGCTCGACGACGTGCCGGAACATCGCCGCGTAGTCGTGCGCGGTCCAGCCGGAACCGGCTACCGGCCGCACGTCGTTCTCCGGCTCGTGGTGGATGGTGAAGAAGAACGGTTCGGGGAAGTTCTCGCGAATGTGTCGGGCGAGCCGGTCGAGGTACGTGTCGAGATCGCCGTCCGCGACGCTCGCCCACGACGCCGCGAGTGGCTTCCAGTTCAGGAACAGGATGCGCCGGCTCTCGATCTGCCGAGCCACTTCGATCTCGGCCGCGGTCGGGAACAGCTCGGTCCCGCGGTGGTACGCGTGATAGACCGCCTGCGGCCGGCCGGTCTTCTGCTCGAAGTCCCGCAGTGCATCGATGCGCGGCTGCGTGGTGTGAGCGCCGGGCGCGACGCCCCACAGCGCCCCGCATGTCGGCACGAGCCGTTCTCCCACCGCGCATTCGGGTTCGGGTGGCTCGGTCGGCTCCGGCTCGGTCGGCTCCGGCTCGGTCGGTGAGGGCATTGCCGTGGGTGGCAGCGTGGTGGGTGGCAGCGTGGTCGGCGGGAGGTCGGTAGGCGGCAGGTCCGTCGGCGGAATGTCCGTGGGTGGCACGTCCGTCGGTGGCAGATCAGTCGGGGGTACGTCGGTCGGCGGCGCATCGGTGGGCGGGAGGTCTGTCGACGGCGGATCCGTGACCGACGGACTCACCGAGGGCAGGTCAACCGGGTACGGCCGGCCGGGTGGCGTCGCACTCGGCCGGACGGTGAGGTCGTTCGGCTGGGGCCGGCCGGCGGCCGACAACCACAGCGAAGGCTGGAGGAGTCGGGCCCGCGTACGGTCCGCCTCCTTCGCGATGAACGTGGCGAGCCCGTCGCCGGCCGGCGCGGTGACCGCGAACGAAAACGTCCCGGTCGCCTGCACGATCGGCGTGACGTCGAACGTGAGCGTGCCGTCGAGCGGATCCGGTCGGGCGGTACCCAACACCTTTCCGAGCCGCGGCGCGCCCGCGGACGTCAGCGTCGCCTCGCCCCATCGGTTGCTCGGCACGTAGGTCAGCTCGACGTGTGGCGGCAGCGGCCCGCCGGTCCGGGTCAACCGCACCTCCGCCCGCTTGGGCGCGATGCCGCCGGGCAACGTCGGCACGCGGAACTTCAGGAAGGTGATCGCGACGAACCCACCACCGGCGCCGGCGACGAGTCGAGCATCGGTCCCGCTCGCGCGGAGCGGATCGGTGCCGAGCGCATACGTATCGTCGCTGGCGAACAGCCGCAGATCCGGCCCGGAACCCACATGACTGGCGATGAGACCGGCGGCCACCGCGACCGCGATGGCGACACCAGCGGCGAGAAACGCCGTGCGGGCGCGCAGATGCGTCATGGCCGAGAGTCCTCTCTCGAAACGCGTGATCGTCACTATACCGATATATCTGAACAAAGTTAGCAAGCCGCGCACACAGTTACGTCCGGACGAACCGCGCGTTTACCACGAGGGGACAGACACCTAAGGAGCCGAGCCGTCGTGGACGCGAGCCGCCCAGCGTCGTACACGTTGTCTGACTACCTCGGGACGCTCCGACGGCACTGGTGGATCGTGCTGCTGCTTACGGTCGCGGGGATCGGCGCGGCGACGATGGTCACGGCGCGACAGCCGAAGGTGTACGAGTCTCGCACCTCCGTGCTCGTCCAGCCGGCCGGTGGCTCCGACGCGAATGTCGTGGGTGGACGGACGAAGGGCGACATCAACCTCGACACCGAGGCTCAGCTCGTCCGGTCGACCGCGGTCGCCATCGAAGCGGGCAAGCTGCTCCGCGTCGACACCCCGCCAGACGTGCTCGCTCGGCAGGTCGCGGTCGAGGTACCGGCCAACACGTCGGTGCTCGTCATCCAGTACTCGGCGAACTCCCCGCGCGCCGCGCAGGCCGGATCGCACGCGTTCGCCGAGGCGTATCTGCGCAACCGCGAAGGCAGCGCGAAGTCCGACCTGGCCGGACAGATCGAGATTCTCGAGTCGAAGCTGAAGCAGCTCAACGGATCGCTGTCGACCATCAACGCGAAGCTCGCCACGCTCGACCGGAACAGCACCACGCGGGAAAACCTGGAGAGCCAGCGCGGCACGATCGTCAGCCAGGTCAACACGCTCGCGGGCCGGCTCAACCAGCTCGCCACGTCGACGATCAGCCCGGGCCGCATCATCAGCGAAGCGCGGCTGCCCACGCGGCCCACTCAGCCGAGCGTGCCGCTCAACCTCGGCACCGGCGCCATGCTGGGACTGCTGCTGGGCATCGGACTGGCGGTCGGGCGCGAGCGGCTCGACCGTCGGGTACGGGTCACCGCCGACGTCCCCCGCCGCGCCGACGTGGCCGTGCTCGCCGAACTGCCGGGCCGGTCCACGCCGCTGCTCGACGACGTGTTCCCGCCGTACGGCGCCTGCGGGCGTACCTTCCATCGCCTGCGCAACGAGGTGGTCGCGAGCCTCACGAGCGAGGCGCGGGTCGTGGTGGTCACGGGGGCGAGCCGGGGCAGTGGGTCCACAGTGGTCGCTGCCAACCTCGCCGCCGCGCTCGCCCGTACCGGCAGCGAGGTCGTGCTCGTCTGCGCGCACCTGCCGGACAGCCTCGCCGGGACGGCCACGGCCGCCCGTCTGCTCGGAGTCGCCGCCCTGCCCGGGCTCTCCGACCTGCTCACGGGCCGGGTCCGGCTGGCCGGCGCGCTGCAGCAGGCGCCCCGCACGCCTCGGCTGCGGGTCATCAGCACCGGAGGGACCGGGACCGCCGCCGGGCTACTGCAGTCGCAGACGTTGCGCGAGACGCTGGGCACGCTGCGGGCGCAGGCCGAGTACGTCGTCATCGAGGCGCCCTCGACCGCGGCCAGTGCGGACGCGCAGGGCCTCGCCAGCCTGGCCGATGCCGCGATCCTCGTGGTCGAGCTGAACCGCACCCGGCACGCGGAGGTCGCCGACGCCGCGGAGCAGCTCCGCCGCATCGACACGCCGCTGCTCGGCGCGGTCGTGTTGCCCCGGGTTCGACCTGCCGCCGCCGCGCCGACGCAACCGCTGCCGGAGCGCCCGCCGTCCACTGTGGAACTAAACGGCACCAAGGCCAACGGCGTGCCCTCCCCCGACAGCACGGTCGTCTTCCACCGTCTCGACGCGGCCACGCTCGAGGCGCTGGACCGGGCCGATCACGAGCCGGCCGGTGACAGCGCGCCGTGACCCGCGAGCGTCGCGAGCGGGTACTGGCCCTCCTCCTGCTCGGCTATCCACTGTGGTGGGTGCTCGGGCTCGGCGTACTCGTCTTCCCGCTCGCCGCCGTGCCGATGCTGGTTTCGTTGCGCCGCGGACACGTGGCGGGGCGGCCGATCCGGCTACCGCCGGGATTCATCCTGTGGTTGCTGTTTCTCGGGGCCGCCGTGATGGGAGTCGCCGCACTGGGTTTCGACCCGGCGGGCACGGTACCGGACACGCTCGGCGGCCGGCTCGTCGCGGTGCTGTTCCGGCTCGGCGAGTACGCCTCGCTCACGGTGCTGCTCGTCTACGCCGGCAACCTCACGCCGGCACAGCTGTCCCAGCAGCGGCTCGTACGCCTGCTCGCCGGCCTGTTCGTGGTGACCGTCCTCGGTGGACTGCTGGGCGTGTTCGCGGGGCAGTTCGAATTCACCGCGCCGGTCGAGTACCTGCTGCCGGACGCCTTACGAGGCAAGGGTTTCGTGCGGTCACTGGTCCACCCGTCGGCCGCTCAGATCATGGACGTGCTCGGGCATCCGAGCCCGCGTCCCGCGGCACCGTGGGGCTACACGAACACCTGGGGCAACAACTTCTGCCTGCTCGTCGGCTTCTTCGTGGCCGCCGTCTGGGGGTACGCGACCTCCCGCCGGACCCGCCTGCTCGCGCTGGCCTGCCTCGCGGTCGCGGTCGTCCCGGTCATCCACTCCCTCAACCGGGGGCTCTGGATCGGGCTCGGAGTGGCCGCCGTGCTGAACGCGATCCGGCTGGCGCTGCGCGGGCGGCTGTGGGCGTTGGCCGGACTCACGGCCGGCGCGGTGGCACTCGCTGGAGTGCTAGCCGTCACCCCGCTCGGCGACGTGGTCGCGAAGCGGATGGACAACGGCAAGTCCAACGGCGTGCGGGCGTACCTGACCGAGCGCGCGGTAGCCGGAATGGCCGGGTCGCCGGTCATCGGCTACGGCTCGACCCGCAGCACGCTGGGCGGCCGGCAGTCGATCGCGGTCGGCGAGAGCGACGAGTGCGAGCGGTGCGGCAACTTCACGATCGGCGGCAACGGCCAGCTGTGGCAGCTGCTGTACGCGCACGGCCTCGTCGGCACGATTTGCTACTACGGCTTCTTCGCGTACGGCCTCTGGCGGTTCCGCCACGACCGCAGCGCGATCGGCATCGCCGCGAGTACCGCGTTGATCGGCTCGTTCGTCGCGGCGCTCTGGTACAACTCGCTGGTCACCCCGCTGGCTTTCACGTTCCTGGCGTACGCGCTGCTGTGGCGCAACCAGTCGGAGGAGACGAGTAGATGAGTCCCGTTCAGACCGCGCCCGCGGCGCTCTTGGCGAGCGACGAGCAGCTGCGCGCCCAGTACCTGGACGAGGTGTTGCGGGTGCTCTATCCGGCGCCGTGCTCTGTTACGCCGGACCGTGGTGCTTCGCTCGTGGCGGAGTACGTCGTCGTGCCGGACGTACGCCGGCCGCGGCTGCTGGTACCGGTCGGGTCCCGCCGGGTCGCCGCCGCCGCGGTCCGCCGGTACTCCGAACCGCAGACCCGCCTCGCCCGACTCAAACGGGACGCCGTGGTCGCCGCGCTGCGTACCGGGGCGTCGACGTTGCTGCTGCGGGACCGGGTACGGGTGGCCGGCCCGGCCGAGGGCGCGGACACCATCGAGGCGTACCTGAAGGACGCTCTCGGCGCGGACTACTCGGTCAGTGTCCACATCGGACCGGCACGCGCCAACCGGAAGCCCGTGCTGCAGCTGCTGACGCCGGACGGGGCCACCGCGGGCTTCGCAAAGATAGGTACCGGCCCGCTGACCCGTCGCCTGGTACGCGCCGAGACCGCCGCGCTGACCGCACTGTCCCATGTGGATCTGCGGCATCTGGTCGTGCCGAAGGCGCTGCACGCCGGCCGGTGGCAGGGCCACCAGGTACTGATACAGCAGGCGCTGCCGATCTGGCGGTCCCGCGTGCAGCTGCGCCCCGAGCGGCTCGTCACCGCGATGCGGGAAATCGCCGGCTGCTGCGGCGTCACGACCGGCTGGCTGGCCACCAGCGCGTACTGGACCGAACTGCGCAACCGGCTGGCCGACATCGCGGAGCGTCCCGAGGGCCAGCAGCTGGGCGCGGCCGCCCGCGCCATCCACGGGCGGGCCGGTGACGTGACGATGCGGTACGGAGCCTGGCACGGGGACTGGGCGCCGTGGAACATGGCCGTGCTCGCCGATCAGTTGCTCGTCTGGGACTGGGAGCGGTTCTCCCCCGGCGTGCCGTTCGGCTTCGACGCGCTGCACTACGACCTCCAGCGCCGGCTGCAGCGCACCTCCGACGCGACCGCCGCGGTCGACGAGACGGTACGCCGGGCGGCCGTGCTGCTCGCCCCGTTCGAGGTGGCCCCGCACGCCGCCGAGGTGACCGCGCTGCTCTACCTCGTCGACCTCGCCACGCGGTACGTCGCCGACCGGCAGGCCGAGGCCGGCGCCCGGCTCGGCGTGCTGGGCCGGTGGCTGCTGCCGGTACTGCTTCGTCGGGTGGAGGAGCTATGAAGGCGGATCACGTTCCCGCGACCGTCAAGCGGATCGTCCACGTCGGATCGCGCTCGTACGGCCGGCTGACCGCGGAAGCCCGGATGCTGCCGTCGTTCCTGCTGTGTGGCGGGCAACGGTGCGGTACGACCTCGTTGTACCGGGCGCTCGCCGAGCACCCGGCGGTGCTCAAGGCGGTCCTGCACAAGGGCGTGCACTACTTCGACACGGCGTACCACCGCGGGATGCGCTGGTACCGCGGGCATTTCCCACTGCTGCGGACCGCCCGGCGGATCGCCGGCGAGCTGGGCGTGGAGCCGCAGGCGTTCGAGTCGAGCCCGTACTACATGTACCACCCGCACGCGGTCGGCCGGATCGCCCGGGACCTGCCCGGCGTACGCCTCGTCGCGCTCGTCCGCGACCCGGTCGAGCGGGCGTACTCCCAGCACGCCCACGAGGTCGCCCGCGGCTTCGAGTCCGAGACGTCGTTCGCCCGTGCGCTGGCGCTGGAACCGGCGCGCCTGCGCGGCCAGCACGAGCGGTTGACCGCCGACCCGCGGGCACACAGCTTCGCCCACCAGCACCACGCGTACCGTGCCCGTGGCGAATACGCGCGCTACCTGCAGGCGATGGCCCGCACGGTTGGCCGGCAACGCATCCTCGTTGTCGACAGTGGAGAGTTCTTCACGTCCCCGCGCCAGGTCTACGACCGCGTCCTTCACTTCCTCGGGTTGCCGATGATGGAGTACCCGTCGTTCGCGCGACACAACGCCCGGCCACGTACCACCGACATGGCCGACCACGTCCGGCGGGAGCTGACCGCGCACTTCGCCCCGTGGGACGCCCGGCTCGTCGAGTGGCTGGGCACCGAACCGAGCTGGCGATGCTAGCTAGACGTTCCGTCGCGGGGGCCAGCGCTGCCGCGCCAGCCCCCGCGACGATGATGACCGCCACTCTCGCTCGGCCCACATCGACGACCGAGACCGTCGGCCGGGTCGCGCGTGGCGGCCTGATCAACCTCATCGGTACCGGGATCGGTGGCTGTACCGGACTTCTCGTCACCTGGCTCGTCGCGCGCGGGCTCGGTCCGGACCACGCGGGAGCGTTCTTCACCGGTACCGCCGCCTTCACGCTGGCGGCCACGACCGCCCGGCTCGGTACCCAGACCGGCCTGGTGTACTGGCCGGCCCGGTTGCGCGCCCGCGGCGAGCATCGGTTGCTCCGCGCGTGCCTGCGAGCCGGACTAACCCCGGTCGCGGTAGCCGCCACCGCCGTCGCCGCGGTCGCCTGGTTCGTCGCGCCGGCTCTGCGCCCGCTGGCGTTCTTCATCCCGCTGGCCGCCCTGTCGGACGCGTTCCTCGCCGCGACCCGCGGGATGGCCGAGCTCCGCCCGACCGTGCTCCTCGACCGCATCCTGCGCCCCGGCCTCCAACTCGCCGGCGTCGGCGCTCTCGTGTTCGTGCTCGGCAACTCGCTCGACGCGACCGCCTACACGATGGCCTGGGCCATGCCGTACCTGCCCGTAGCCGCCCTCGCCGCCTACGCCCTGCATCGCTCCCTCCTCCCCGTGGACCCTGTCTCCGGCGGGGAGATCGGGCGGGCGTTCTGGCGGTTTACCGCGCCCAGGGCGGTGGGGAGTGTGGCGCAGTCGGCGTTGCAACGGCTCGACGTGATACTCGTCGCGGCCCTGGCCGGCCTCCCCACGGCCGCGATCTACGCGGTCGCTACCCGCTTTCTCGTGCTCGGACAGCTCGTGAACGGGGCACTGTCGCAAGTGGTCCAACCACGCCTGGCGGAGCGGCTGGCGGTCGGCGACCAGGCCGGGGCCAACCAGCTCTACCAGGCGGCCACCGGTTGGCTGGTCCTGCTGACGTGGCCGGTACCGCTGCTGGCGATCTGCTTCGCGCCCGTCTACATGGGACTGTTCGGCCCCAGCTACGCCAGCGGCGCGACCGCGGTCGTCGTGCTGGCGAGCGCGATGCTCGTCGCCACCGGCTGCGGGATGGTCGACGTCGTGCTGTCGATGGCCGGCCGCACGTCATGGAACCTGGGGAACGTCGCGCTCGCGCTCGGCATCCAGGTCGGCGCGAATTTCCTCCTCGTCCCCCGGTACGGCGTCCTCGGTGCCGCTATCGCCCTCGCCGCCGCGCTCGTTGTGAACAACGTGATCCCTTTGCTGCAGGTCGGTCTCGCGTACGGGCTGCACCCGTTCGGCGGCGGCACGCTGGCGGCCGGCTGCCTCGCGGTAGCGGCGTTCGGCGTGCTGCCGGTGTCCGTGGCCGTGTTCGCCGGCTACCGGCCCGCGACCATGTTCACCGCGCTCGCGGTGGGAGTGGTCGGTTACGCGGCCGGCGCGCTCGCGCTGCGCCGCCCGCTGCAACTGGACAAGCTCGCAATCAAGCGGTGAGGAGACCAACGCCCGTGCGCACCAACTATGCGGAGATCTTTCGCGACGCCGCCACCGTCGAGAAGTACGAGCACGTCGTCTACGCGCCGGACAGCTACGCGTCCGCGGTCAACCGGCGGCAGCGGCTGTACCTGCGCAACCTCGCGGCGCGCTCGTTCCCGTTCCGCCGGCCGGTCCAACACGACTTCGCCTGCGGTACCGGCCGGGCGATCCGGTTGCTGCACGGCCTCGTGCGCACGGCACACGGGTACGACTCGTCGGCCGCGATGCTCGCCAAGGCCGTCCAGACCGGCACCTACGCCCGGCTGCACGAGGTGTCGGCCAGCGGGGAGGTACCGACCCCGGTCGCCGGGGACTCGCCGGTCATCGTGACCGTCTTCCGGCTACTGCTCAATGTGGACGATGACGTACGCGACCGGGCCATCGCGTTTGCCGCGAAGGCGTTGCCGCATTACGGCTCCGGTCTGCTCGTGCTGGAGAACCACGGCAACCGGCAATCCCTGCGGCACCTGCGGCACCGGGCGCGGGCATCCCGGCCGTGGTTCTCCGAGCTGTCCCACGACGACGTCGCCGAGCTGCTCGCCCGGCACGGCTTCGCGGTGGTCGAGCGGCGTGGCTTCGCGCTGCTGACCCAGGGCTGGTACGGCCGCCGCCTGCTCCGTCCGATCGCCCGCGTCGTCGACGACCTGGCGAGCCGCATTCCTGCCCTGTCCCGGTACGCGGTGAACGTGCTCTACGTCGCCCGTCGCGTGCCGTCCGGCGCATGAAGAGGGCTGCGGCGGTACTCGCCGGTCTCAGCGTCCTCACCGCCTGCGGCCCGCAGCCGGCCCCACCGCCCACATTGGACGCGGAGATCCGGCCCGTTGCCACCGGCGGACCTTTCGCGGCCGGCCCGGTGCGGCCGCCCGAGACGGGCGCCTACCTCGGCGCGTGGGTCAAGCCCGAGCGGTTCAGCCAGCCGGGCCGGGTCGCCGCAGTCACCGGTTACGAAGCGGCGTTGGGCCGGCCGCTGGACATCGTGAACACGTACCGCCGATTCGACGAGGAGTTCCGCACCGAATCGGACCGGTACTTCGTCAAGCGCGGCGCGGTGTTGATGCTCAGCTGGGCGAGCGGGGACACCCGGTCCATCACGATGGGCCAGCACGACGACCTCATCCGCGCGCGGGCCCGCGAGGTACGTGAGATGCGGGCTCCCGTCCTGCTGCGGTTCCGCTGGGAGATGGACCGGCCGAACCTCGCGGCCACCATGTGGTCTGCCGAGGACTACGTGGCCGCATGGCGGTACGTCCGCCGCATCTTCGACGCGGAGGGCGTGCGCAACGCGTCGTGGGTGTGGTGCCCGACCGCGGAGGGCTTCGCCGGCGGGTACGCGCCGCCGTTCTACCCAGGCGACGACGCCGTCGACTGGATCTGCGTGGACGTGTACGCCGGCTCGGAGCTCGTCCCGCTCGCCCGGCTGCTCGATCCCTTCCTGCGCTGGGCGGCCCAGCGACCCAAGCCCATCATCATCGGCGAGTACGGCGTCGCGCGCGCCTGGGGCACCGAGCGGCGCGTGGCGTGGCTGCGCGACGCGGCCCGGGTGTTCCGCACCAACTCGCAGATCAAGGCGGTCAGCTACTTCGAGTCCGATCCCGACGGCAACGGGCCGTACCAACAGTTCCGGCTCGCCGACGACCCCGGCGCGCTGGCCGCACTACGCGAGCTGGCGCACGACCGTCACTTTCGCTCGCGCTGAGCGGCGGAGCAGGCGCAGTGCGTACGGGGCGTCGTGACCGAGGTAGCGGCCGGCCAGCCGGCGCGGCTCGCACGACATCCGGTGCAGCCACTCGAGCCCGCTGCGCTGCATCCACTGTGGAGCCCGCGGCACGTCTCCCGCGACGAAGTTGACGGCGGCGCCGCAGCCGAGGAACCAGGTACCGGGCAGTTCCGGGCGCAGCAACGAGATCAGCCATTCCTGCTTGGCGAAGCCGAGACCGACGAACACGAGGTCCGGTCGCCGCTCGACGACGTCGGCGCACACCTGGTCTATCGCGCTCCAGTGCGACTCGAAGCCGTACGGCGGGCAGGCGTGGCCGGCGATGCGCAGCCCGGGACAGCATTGCGCGAGCCGGTACGCGGCCCGGGCCGCGCCGTCGGGTGCGCCGTGCTCGGTCGCCGGCTGTCCACCGAGGACATACACGGACCGCCGGTCGGCGGCGAGCCCGTCGGACAGCGACCAGATGAGCCCGGATCCGGGCACCCGCTGCGGCAGCGGGGTACCGGCCAGCCGGCTCGCCCACACCAGCGGCATGCCGTCGGCGACCACGAGCGTCGCGTCCGCGAGGTAGTCGCGCACGACGGATTTGCGTTGCGCCATCCGCATGATGTCGACGTTCGGCGTGACGATCCGCCCGCCTTCACCCCGGTCGAGCGCCGCCCGGACGGCGGCGACCGCCTCGCCTTCGGTCAGCGCGTCGAAGCCCACGCCGTCCAGGCTCACCCTGCTCAGGGTCGCAGTCGACATATCGGAAGCTCCCGAGTGCTCGTTATACGGATGTAACGAGCCAAGAGGTGGAAAGTGCGCATACTGTTCCTCGGCGGCCTCGGCCGGAGCGGCACCACACTCGTGGAGCGGGTGCTCGGCGAGCTGCCCGGTGTCTGCGCCCTCGGCGAGGTCGTCCACCTGTGGCGGCGCGACGTTCGCGACGACGAGCGGTGCGGCTGCGGGGTCCGGTTCTCCCGCTGCGAGTTCTGGACCGCGGTCGGTGAGACCGCGTTCGGCGGCTGGCGGCACGTCGATACGTACCGCGTGCTGGCTCTGCAGCGCGCGGTCGAGCGAACCAGGCACATCCCGTGGCTGGCCGCACCTCGTCTCGGTGGTGACCGGGCGGCGCTGGTGACCGAGTACGCCGACTACTACGCGCGGGTGTACGCCGCGGCCGCGGCCGTCACCGGCTCCCGGCTGGTCGTCGACTCGTCGAAGCACGCCTCCCTGGCGTTCTGCCTGCGTTGGGCACGCGCGCTGGATCTGCGGGTCGCCCACGTCGTCCGGGATCCGCGCGGGGTGGCGTACTCGTGGACGAAGTCCGTGCCCCGCCCAGAGGCCGACGGCGGCGAGACGATGACCCGGTACGCGCCGGCCCGATCGGCTCTACTGTGGAACGCGCACAACGCCGCCTTCGGCCTGCTGGCCCGGCGCGGCGTGCCGGTCCGGCGCATCCGGTACGAGGAGTTCGTCGACTCACCCGCGGACGCCGTCCGCGATCTCGCCGCCTTCGCTGGCCTCGGCCTATCCAATTCCGATCTGTCCTTTGTGGACTCTACGCACGCCTTGCTCGGTACCGGGCACAGCGCCGCCGGCAACCCGATGCGGTTCACCGTCGGCCGGGTGCCCCTGCAACGTGACGACGCCTGGCGGGCCGCTTTGCCCGCTCGCCAGCGGCGGCTCGTCGGGGCACTCACCGCACCTCTGCTGTCGAAGTACGGCTACCCGCTGCGCACTACCAAGGAGTCGTGATGCGCTGGCCATCTATCGGAGTCGTGATACCCACCCGTGACCGGCCCGAGCTACTACGCCGGGCACTGGCCGCCGTGGCGGCCCAGGACTATCCGGGTCCACTGCGGACAGTCGTCGCGTACGACCAGACGGCACCGGACTACCTGCTCGCCAGCGGCGGTGACCGGCCGGTGATGGTGCTGGCCAACTGGCGCACACCCGGCCTGGCCGGCGCCCGCAACACCGGGATCCTCGGCCTCGACAGCGAGTTCGTGGCGTTCTGCGACGACGACGACACCTGGGCGCCGGACAAGCTGCGCCGCCAGGTCACCGCGCTCGCCGAACATCCCGGAGCCGAGTTCGCCACGTGCGCGATGGAGGTCGAGTACGCCAGCCGTGTGGTGACCCGCCGCGCCGGCGCCTCCCTCGTCGGCGTGGAGGATCTGGTCCGCTCGCGGATGGCGATGCTGCACTCGTCGAGCTTCCTGATCCGCCGCGCCTGCCTGGTCGACGCGCACACCGGCTTCGGGCTGGTCGCCGAGGACGCGCCCGGTAGCCAGAACGAGGACTGGGACCTGTTGCTGCGGGCGGCCCGCCGGCACCCGATCGTGCACATCGACGAGCCGCTCGTCCGCGTGCTGTGGGGGCGCACGTCGCACTTCGGCTACGAGTACGCCACGAAGATCTCGTCGCTGCGCTGGATGATGGCGCGGCACCCGGAGATCCGCGGTTGCCCGCCGGGCGCGGCCCGGGTGTACGGCCAACTGGCCTGCTGGTCGGCTGCCGCGGGCAACCGCCGCGACGCGTGGCGCTGGACCAAGCAGGCGGTACGCGCCAACTGGCGCGAGCCGCGGGCCGCGATCGCGCTGGCGGCCCTGTCCGGGGCGGTCAAGGTGGAGACCGTGCTCAACGCGCTACATCGACGGGGCCACGGCATCTGATTCCTTCTGGTCGCGGTCAGCCGGGCGCTCTCGGAGGCAGGCCGATGGCCTGGGCGACCTCGGCCAGGGCCGCGATGTGCCGGTCGATGCCACCGGCCCCCAAGCCCATCGTGTTCACGGACACGTGGGTGGCGCCTACCGCCTCCCACGCGGCGATCCCATCGACCGCGGGCGCGACCCCCTGGGTCACGCCGACCCTGCCCTCCATGCCGATGCCGGCCGGGTCGCGTCCGGCCGACTCGGCACCCTCGCGTACCGCCGCGATCGCCTCGTCCAGCGCGGGCCCGGGTCGCATCTGCGGGAACCAACCATCGGCGAGCCGGCCGGCGCGGCGCAACGCGGGCGGCGAGTAGGCGCCGAACCAGATCGGGATCGGTCGCTGTACCGGCAACGGATTGAGCCCCGCCGCGGTGACCTTCTCGTAGCGGCCGTCGAACGTCACGACCTTCTCCGTCCACAGTCGACGGAGAAGGGCTACCTGCTCGGTGATCCGCCGCCCGCGATCGGTGAAGTCCTTGTCCAGCGCCTCGTACTCGACCGCGTTCCAACCCAGCCCGACGCCCAGCCGGAACCGTCCTTCGGTGAGCAGGTCCACCTCGGCGGCTTGCTTGGCGACGAGGGCGGTCTGCCGCTGCGGCAGGATGATGATGCCGGTGACCATTTCCAGTGAGGTGATCGCGGCGAGGTACCCGTACAGCACGAACGGCTCGTGGAACGCCGAGTCGACATCGTACGGACCGGACCAGCCCGTGTGCACCGCCGGATCGGCGCCGAGCACGTGGTCGTACGCGAGGATGTGGGCGTAGCCGAGTTCCTCCACGGCCGCCGCGTACGCCCGCACCACGACCGGATCGGCCCCGATCTCCGTCTGCGGAAACACCACCCCAACCTGCATCCGCCCACCCTATCGACTCAGAACGGGGTAGGTGGGGGGACTGTTTCGAGCAGGCGGCGAGTGGTCGACAGGCCCCAGTCGTCCAGGTCGGCGATACGGTCGGAGGATGCCCGCAGGCCGCCGTACCGCTCGACGACCGCGGCCCACTCCTCGCGCCGCTCGACGGCCGGCCGGGCGACGATGCAGTCGGGATCGTTGACCCAGAACCGCCCGTGCTGCCAGGCACGGCCCACTGTGGACAGTGCCGCGCCGCGCTGTGACGGCTGGGACGGGTCACCGTCGCGCGGCTCGTACTCCAGCGCGATGTCCGGCGACACCCGCATCGCGTCGACCAAACCGACACTCGGGAGGATCGGTGCGCCGCAGCCGAGCAGGTACGCGTCCGGCCCGATCACCTCGCGGATCAAGGCCACGCCGTCGCGGTACGCCCTCAGCGGCTCCACCCCGGTGTGCCGCGACCCGGCCAGCGCGCCGGCGTACACGAAGTCAGTCTTGAAATAGTCGATCCCGATCGACCTCAGCCAACCGAACACCTCGCGCAGGTACGCCACCGCTTCGGGGTGCGTGACGTCGAGCCCGTACACGTCCTGGTTCCAGTTGTGCCCGGCGGATACCGGCAGCCCGTCCGGCCCGGCGATGAGCCACCCGGGGTGCTCGCCGGCGAGGTCGCTGCGCTCGCCGACGAGGAACGGCGCAACCCAGATGCCAGCCCGCCGCCCGGCCGAACGGATCCGGTCGACGAGTGCCGACAGTGATGCGAACCGGTCCGACAGCGTCAGCCAGTCGCCGATTTCGCTCTCCCAGCCGTCGTCGATCTGCACGACGTCGACCGGCAGGCCGGTGGAGTCGATGGCGGCCAGGTTCTCCACGATGTCCGCCTCGGTGACCTTCGTGAAGTAGTGGTACCACGAGCACCACACGGTCGGCGCCGGCCGGAGCAGCCCGACCCCGACCTCGGACGCGTACGACGAGCCCCACGCGCCGAGCGCGGCCGGCAACGGTCCGGCCAGTTGCGACGCCGACACGGTCCCGTCGGCCGTCACGACCAGCCTGCCGTCCACATAGGACGCTCGAATGGAGGGCATGCTTTCCGGATCCGTGGCCGCGAAGACGTGGACGGTGTCGCCGGTGTCCACGGCGAGCAGACCCTCGCCCTGGAAGCCGGTCTCCGGTGCCGGGGTCTCCGCGCGGTACGACATGGCCCGCCGGTCAGCGGTCACCGGCCGGGGTGAGGTAGCCGTCACCGGATAACTGCTCGCCGGCGACCACGACTGCCAGCCGTGTTCGTATACCTGGGCGCGGTCGGCGTCCACCGACAGCTCGGCAACAGTTTCGAACAACGCGTTACCCCTTGTTGGCGCCAAGCGTCAGCCCGGAGATGAACTGCCGCTGAAGGACGAAGAACACGATGATGGTCGGCAGCGCCACCAGGATCGAGCCGGCGGCCAGCAGGTTGTAGTCGGTGAAGTAGACGGCCCGCAGGTTGTTCAGCGCACTGGTTATCGGGAACTTGTCCCCGCTGGACATCAGCAGGACCGCCCAGAAGAAGTCGTTGTAGATGAACGCGAACTCCAGGGTGCCCAACGCGCCCAGGGCCGGCCGGATCAGCGGCAGGATCACCTGCCAGTACTGCCGCCAGACTCCCGCACCATCCACGATGGACGCTTCGACCAGCTCGGTCGGGATCGTCTCCATGTAGTTGGACAGCACGAACACGCAGAACCCGGTCTGGAAGGCCACGTGGATCGCGATGACGCCCCAGTACGAGTCGAAGAGCTTCTCCGACGGCCAGCTCATGTACCAGGGCAGCGGAATCTTCGAGTACATGATGTAGAGCGGAGTGACGATGACCTGCTGCGGCAGCAGATTGCCGGCGGTGAACATGATGAGCAGCAGCTTGCCGCCGGGGATGCGCCTACGCGAGATGAGGAACGCGACGAACGACGCAAAGAACAGGGTGAGGATGACCGCCGGTACCGCGATGATCAGCGTGTTGACGAAATACTTGGGCAGCCCACCGCGGCTCCACGCCTCGAAGTAGTAGTCGAGGGACAGCGAGCGCGGCCAGGAGAAGTACCCGAACTCGGCCGTTTCCGCGTACGGCCGCAGCGACGCGTACACCGCGAGCAGCAGTGGCGCGAGCCATCCGATCGCGACAACCCACAGGAACACGTGCAACACCACCCGCGGGCCGCGAATGCGGCGCCGGGGCCGGGCCGGCTCGACGGCCGGCGGTGCGACGGTCCGCGCGGGGGTGGCCGTGGACGTCATCGCGGATCCTGCCGGAACGCCTGGGTGAGGTACGTGATGATGAAGACGGTCGAGATGACGAGCATGACGACCGCGATCGCGGACCCGATGCCGATCAGGCTCGCCTCCCCCACGATGTGGTCGGTGACGAGCACACTCAGCAGCTCCAGCCCGTTGCGCCCGCGGTTGATCGCGTACGCGACGTCGAAGGCCCGCAGCGCCTCGATGAACGTGATGACGAGGACGATGACGTGTACCGGTCGCAGCGCGTGGAAGACGACGCGGAGGAAGGTCTGCACCTCGTTCGCACCGTCGATCGCGGCCGCCTCCTTGAGCGTCGGGTCGACGGCCTTGAGACCGGCCAGGTACAGCAGCATCACGTAGCCCACGTGCCGCCAGCCGACCAGTACCAGCACGGCCCACAGGTTGATGCTCGGGTCGCCGATCCAGTCGACCGGGTTGTCGGTGCGCCCGATCACCGCGTTCAGCACGCCGTAGTCCCGCGAGTAGATGAGCTGCGCGATGAACCCCACCACCGCGAGCGACAGCACGACCGGCAGGTACAGCGTGGTTTGGTAGAACCGGGTCAGCCGGACCTGCTTGTCCAGCAACACCGCGAGCAGGAGCCCGAACGGCGTCGCGACGAGCGCCAGGAAGAGCAGCCACAACACGTTGTGCTGGAACGCGGGCCAGAACTTCGGGTACGTGTCGAAGATGTATTCGTAGTTCTGCGTACCCACCGGCTTGATGGGTTTGACCAGATCCCACGACGTGAAGGACAGGCCGACGGAGGCCAGCGTGGGTCCCCAGATCAGCAGAACATCGAGCGCCACCGGAATCCCGAGCAGCACCCCGACGACGGCCACATCGCGCGGTGTGAAACGACCGACGCGCCGGCGCCGCGTAGGTTTCCGCGGCGCCGGCTCATCGACGACATCCGGAACGACGATCGTCATGTCGTAAAGATCGTCTTCTTCTGTTCCTCGATCTTCTTGCACAGCCCGTCGACGTCGGCCGGGTTGTTGAGGAACGACTGCAGGGACGGAATCATCACGGTCGACGCGAACGCCGGCACGGTGTCGCGGTCGAGGAACTGCGAGATGTGCTTGGCGCTGCTGACCATCTCGATCGCCTTCTTCTGCAGCGCGTTGTAGCCACTGGTGTCGGCCTTGTTGTTGGTGGCCACGTTGTTCGGGTCGCTCTTGAGGTACTTCACCTGTGCCTCGGCGCCGCCCAGGTACTTGAGCAGCTGCTTGGAACCGGCGACGTTCTTCGGCGACTTCGACAGCATGAATCCGTCGATCGGCGCCTCGATGGCGTCCTGGCCGTTGGCCTCCGTGATGACCGGGAACGGGAAGTAGTCCAGGTCCTCGTAGTCGGCGCCCTGGAACTGCTGGCCGACGAACATGCCGAGAACGTACAACCCGGTCTTCTTCTGCGCCAGGCTCTGCGCGCCCTCCTGCCAGGTGCGGCCGTTGGCGCCAGCCTGGTACAGCGGCACGATCTCCCGCCACAGCGAGAAGACCTGCTTGACCTTCGCGTCCTCCCACGACTCCTTGCCGGCCATCAGGCTGATGTGGAAGTCGTACCCGTTGAGCCTCATGTTGATGTAGTCGAACGTGCCCATCGCGGGCCAGCCGTCCTTGTTGCCGAGACTGATGCCTTCGAGGCCGTCCGACTTCATCTTCGCGGCGAGCGCCTTGTACTCGTCCCACGTCTTCGGGATCGAATAGCCCTTCTCGGCGAAGACGCTCTTCCGGTAGAAGACCGCCCACGGGTAGTAGTAGAACGGCACGAAATACTGCTTGCCGTCGGCGCCGGTGGACGCCGCCCTGAGAGCGGGCGAGAAGTTGCCACCGATCTCGCTCCACACGTCAGAGATGTCCATCGACAGACCCTGCGCGGCGAAATACTGCATCCGGTAGCCGGCGAACCAAGTGAACACGTCGTCGGGGGTGGTCTGCAGGTACCGGGTCAGGTTCTCCTGGAACGTGTTGTGGTCGACGGTGTTCACCTTGACGTTGACGCCGGAGGCCGCGAGCACATCGGCGAGAGCCTGCTTGGGTACCGCGTCCGAGTAGTTCGACCCGAAGGTCACTTCGTTGGCGCCGCCACCGGTCGAGGTGGGCTTCTCGCATGCGACGAGCGCGGCGGGTACGGCGAACGCGCCGGCGCCGAGCGCTGCGCCGCGCAGCAGAGTTCTACGACTGAGCGCCGGAGAGTAAACCATGAGCCCCTCCTGAAATCACACACGAGTCAAAGAAATTCACCACATTCCAGCGCGTAGACAGGGTCGTGTCAAGACCTCTAGTGTTCGTATCTGTTGAATAACGTTTGATCCGAGGGGTGGGGTGTGCGGTACGGAGGGGACTACAACCCCGAGCAGTGGCCGGAGTCCGTGTGGGCGGAGGACGCCAAGCTGATGCGCGAGGCCGGCGTCAACCTCGCCACCGTCGGCGTCTTCGCGTGGGCGTGGCTCGAACCGGCCGAGGGCCGGTACGAATTCGGCTGGCTGGACCGGGTTCTGTCCACTTTGCACGGTGCGGGCATCGCCGTGGACCTCGCCACCGCCACCGCGTCGCCGCCGCCGTGGTTCTCTCGGGCATACCCGGACAGCTTGCCGGTCGACGCGGACGGGCGGCGGTTGACCTACGGCAGCCGGCAGGCGTTCTGCGCCAGCTCGCCTTCCTATCGATCAGCCGCCCTTCGCCTGGTCGACGCGCTCGCCCGCCGCTACCACGACCATCCGGCCGTCGTGATGTGGCACGCGCACAACGAGTACGGCTGCCACAACGCCCACTGCTATTGCGACACATCCGCGGCGGCGTTCCGGTCGTGGTTGAGCGCACGGTACGACGACGACCTCGACGCGCTCAACGAGGCATGGGGTACCGCCTTCTGGTCCCAGCGGTTCACGGACTGGGCGCAGGTACAGCCGCCCCGCGCGACGCCGACCTTCAGCAACCCGACGCACGTGCTGGACTTCCGTCGGTTCTCCTCCGACGCGCTGCTGGCTTTGTTCGTCGCCGAACGCGACCTGCTGCACTCGCTCAGCCCGGGCATACCGGTGACGACGAACTTCATGGCGGGACTGTTCAAGGAGCTGGACTACTGGGCCTGGGCGCCCGAGCTCGATCTCGTCTCCAACGACCACTACATCCTGGCGGAGGACCCCCGCGAGCCCGGCGCGCAAATCGCATACGCGGCCAGCCACGCACGGTCGTTGGCAGGAGGCGGCCCGTGGTTGTTGATGGAACACTCAACCAGTGCGGTCAACTGGCAGCCGCGTAACCTCGCCAAGCCGCCGGGGCGACTGATCCGCGACAGCCTGGGACACATCGCGCACGGCAGCGACGGAGCGCTGTTCTTCCAGTGGCGGGCCAGCCGCGCCGGCGCCGAAAAGTGGCACTCGGGGATGCTCCCGCACGCGGGCACGGACACGAAGGTCTGGCGGGAGGTGTGCACGCTCGGCGGCTACCTGGACCGACTCGACGAGGTCACCGGCTCCACTGTGGAGTGTGACGTAGCGATCCTGCTCGACTACCCGTCCGGCTGGGCGCAGGAGGCGCCCGGGCAGCCGAGTGTGGACATGACGGCGTTCGGCGAGGTCCGACGCTGGCACGCCGCGCTCTGGCGGGCCGGGATCACCGCCGACACCGCTCATCCATCGAGTGAGCTGAACGGCTACCGGCTCGTGCTCGTGCCGGCCCTCTACGCGATCGACTCCGAGTGCGCGACGCGCCTCGCGGGCTACGTGGAGGCCGGCGGTACGCTCGTGATCGGCCCCTACAGCGGCATCGTGGACGAGCACGACCACGTGCGCCTCGGCGGCTACCCCGGCGCGTTCACCGAGTTGCTCGGTGTCCGGGTCGAGGAGTTCCACCCGCTGCGGAAGGGCGAGACGGTGCACTTGACCGACGGCTCGACCGGTCGGACCTGGACCGAGTGTGGCGAGGCCACGACGGCCACCGTCGTCGCGTCCTATGTCGACGGTCCCGTCGCGGGCAGGCCCGCGGTGACGCGGCGGACCGTGGGCGGCGGTACAGCCTGGTACATCGGCACGCGGTTGTCCGACGAGTCGCTGGCTGCCTGGCTCACTGCCTGGGCCACGCCGTCATCGATGCCACCGGGCGTCGAGGCGGTCCGGCGGCGGCACCCGGACGGCAGGTCGTACCTGTTCCTGCTCAACCATCGCGATTCGCCGGCCGTCGTGCCCGCTGCCGGCACCGATCTGCTGACCGGTACACAGTGGACGTCGACGTTGCCGGCCGGCGGAGTCGTCGTGATCGCCGAGGAGGTCAGCTAGATGCTCGCCCCACAACGCCAGGCGGTGATCCTCGAACAGATCCGCACCATGGGAGCGGTGAAGGTCAGCGACCTCGTCGCCGAGTTCGGCGTCTCGGACATGACGATCCGCCGGGACCTCGAGGTGCTCGCCGAACGCGGGCTGGTCAACAAGGTCCACGGTGGAGCGACGTCCACCCATCCAGGGTCCACCGACGAACCGGGCTTCGCCGCCAAGTTGATCCGGCAGCGGGCCGAGAAGGCGGCGATCGCCGAGTGGGCCGCACCGCTAGTCAAGCCCGGTACCGCGGTCGCCCTGTCCGCCGGTACGACAACGGCGGAACTGGCCTTGCGGCTGGTCGGCGTACCCGAGCTGACCGTGGTCACCAATTCCATCCCGGTCGCCGACGTGTTCTACCGCAACGGTCGTACCGACCAGACGGTCGTTCTCACCGGCGGCGTGCGTACCCCGTCCGACGCGCTCGTGGGACCCGTAGCGGTGGCCGCGATCCGCTCGCTGCACCTCGACGTCCTGTTTCTCGGCGTGCACGGGATGACCGAACGGGCCGGGTTCACCACGCCGAACCTCATGGAAGCGGATGCCGACCGGGCGCTCGTCGCGGCCGCCGAGCGGCTGGTGGTGCTCGCCGACAGCACCAAGTGGGGCACGGTAGGCATCTCCTCGATCGCCGCACTCGCCGACGCACACGTGCTCGTCACCGACCCGGGCCTCCCCGAGGACGCCCGCGGCGTGCTCAGCGACGCGGTCGGCGAGCTGATCGTCGCGGAGGTTCGGTGAAGCGTACGGCCATCCGGCTGGCTGACGGACGCGAGCTCATCTACTTCGACGAGCGTGACGACGCCGTGCGCGACGCGATCGACCGCCGGGACCTGCCACCGCCGCCACCGGCCTCGCAGCTGCGCTACGACCCGCTCTCCGACGAGTGGGTCGCGGTAGCGGCGCACCGACAGAGCCGGACCCACCTGCCGCCGTCGGACGAATGTCCACTGTGTCCATCCGGGCCGGGGCGGGCCACCGAGATCCCGGCGGACGACTACGACGTCGTCGTCTTCGAGAACCGGTTCCCCGCGTTCAGCCACCGGGTCGCCCCCACCGACCAGTCCGAGGACACGACGACCGCGCTGTCGCCCGTCGCACCGGGGGTGGGCCACTGCGAGGTCGTGTGCTTCACCGCCGACCACGACGCCTCGTTCGCAGACCTGTCCCCGCGCCGGGTCCGAACCGTCATCGACGCGTACGCCGACCGCACCGCGGAGCTGTCCGCGGAGTCCACTGTGGAGGAGGTGTTCTGCTTCGAGAACCGGGGCGTGGAGATCGGGGTTACGCTGCACCACCCGCACGGGCAGATCTACGCGTATCCCTTCGTCACCCCGCGCACGCGCACGCTCGTCGCGGCCGCCCGGCGGTACGCCGCGACCACGGAAGGCCGCAGCCTCTACGCGGATGTACTGGCCGCCGAGCGCACCAACGGCACCCGGGTGGTCGGCGACAACGCACACTGGACGGCGTACGTGCCGGCCGCCGCCCGCTGGCCGTTCGAGGTGCACCTGGCCCCGCACCGCCGGGTGCCGGACCTGCCGGCCCTCGACGACGCCGAGCGCGACGCGTTCGGCCCGCTGTATCTCGATGTGCTGCGCCGCTTCGACAACCTCTTCGGCGTACCGATGCCGTACGTCTCCGCCTGGCACCAGGCGCCGGTGCGGGACGGCCGCGAGGTCGGCTACCTGCACCTGCAGCTGTTCTCGGTCCGCCGAGCCCCCAGCCGGCTGAAGTACCTCGCCGGGTCGGAGTCGGCGATGGGGGTCTTCGTCAACGACATCCCGCCGGACGAGGCCGCCCGCGCCCTGCGAGCAGCCCCGTCGACAAGACCCCGCTGACCGCCCAAGACCCCGTTGATCATGAACCTAGTTTCGCCCTCGACGGCGTGTCGCGTCACCAACTTCATGATCAACGCAAGCGGGCGGGCGGCGGGACCCTCAGCACAACAACCGCGCGTCCGCCCAGTCGGCGTGGTCGCTGTTGATGCCGTCGGCCGCGTCTCCGACCACGAGGTGCAACGTGGTCCGGCCGGTCACGTCAACGTTGACGGTGGTGAGACCGCCGGCTCGAATTGTGGGGCTGGTGAACAGCGTGGTGCCGTCGGCGGTCACCGAGAAGACCACGCTCGCCGCTGACGACGTGGTCTCGCCGTCGACGCCGACGACGGCGGTGAACCGCTCGCAGGTACCGCCGAGCGCGATCGCGATGTCGCCGACGGCGTGCGCCCCGATCCCCTTGACGTAGCTGGTACCGCCGACCGTGAGCACCACGCCGTCACCGGCCGCGGTCGCGTTGTTGGACTGGTCCCGCTCGGCCGGGCCGAAGCCGTTCGTGGCCGAGGACCACGTGCGGTCACTGGCGAAGGACCCGGTACCGGCGGCCGTACACGAAAGCGTGGCGTTGCCCCAGTCCGCGTGGTCGAAGTCGATGCCGCCGGTCCGCCCGTCGGTGACCCGAAGCTCCAATGTGGAGTATCCACCGGTGGCGACCGCCAGCGTCGAAGGACCTTGGCTGGCCGTCTTCACTCCGCTGTACGCGAGCAGCTTCCCGTCGCCGTACACCTGGAACCGTACCGAGGCGGTCGTGCTCGTCACCTCGTCGTCGACCCCTACCTGTGCGGTGAACAGCGGGCACGCCCGGCCGAGGTAGACGTGCACCGCCGACTCGGCGTGTACCCCTATCCCGCTGGCGTACGTCGTACCGTTGATGGTCAGCGTCCGTCCGTCGGACGCGGCCTGCTCGCCGTTGGACTCGTTGCGCTCGGCCGGTCCCCAGCCGTTGCTCGACGCGAGCCAGGTCATGTTGCCCACCTGCACAGTGCCGGCCCCCGGCGCGGCCTGCAGCGTTCCGCCCCGTGTCGCCCGGTACATCACGACGCCGTGGCCCGGCACGCTGGCCGAGATCGCGCCGGACGTCGACGACACCGCACCGGTCCACAGGTTCCGCAACGAGTACGACGACGAGCCGCCGAGCCCGATCTCCGCCGCGCTGGTGGTCACCGTGGTCGCGGACGTGTTCCGGTTGAACAGCACCACCGCCGCCGACCCGTCCGACATCGGTTTCGCCCACACCTCGGTAGCGCCGAAGTCCCGTACCCGCCGGCCCTGCGAGCCACCCCAGTCCTGGTTCACGGCGATCACGTCCGCGTTGCGGACGATGTTCAGCGTCCCGCTGGACACCGAACGCAGGTCGTTGCCGAGCAGCAGCGGCGAGTTCAGCAACGCCCAGAGGCTGAAATGCGCGGTGTACTCCGTCGCCGTCATACCGCCGTTGCCGACCTCCAACATGTCCGGATCGTTGAAGGCGCCCCGGCGCGCGAACGGCTCGAGTCCAACCTGCTGGTCCAGCAGGCTCGTCATGCTCCCCCACGAGTCGTTGATGTCCCCGGTGGTCCGCCACAGGCTCCCACCCACGTTCGGCCCGAAGATCCACGGGGTCTCCTGACCCCAGTTGCACACGCTGTAGACGATTGCCCGCCCGGTTGCCTTCAGCGCGTCACCCATCGCCTTGTACCGCTGGGCGGCCGGCCGCCCCTGGTTGTTGCAGTTGTCGTACTTGAGGTAGTCGATCTGCCAGTCCGCGAACGTCTGCGCGTCTACCACCTCGTGATCGAGGCTTGCCGGCAGTCCCTGGCAGGTGGCCGTGCCGGCGGAGGAGTAGATGCCGAGCTTCAGTCCACGGGCGTGCACGTAGTCCGCGAGCGCTCGGATGCCAGACGGGAACCGGGTGGCGTGCGCCTGCAGTCGGCCCTGACTGTCCCTTGTGGACGCCATCCAGCAGTCGTCGATGTTGACGTACCGGTAGCCCACGTCGTCCAGGTTGTTGTTGATGATCGCATCGGCGGTGGCCCGGATGAGGTTCTCGTCGATGTTGCAGCCGAACCGGTTCCAGCTGTTCCACCCCATCGGCGGAGCGGTCAGCGCCACGACGGGCGTCGCGGCCGCGGCGGGTGGCGGAGCGATGGAGGGTACGGCGATCGCCGCGGCCACGCCGGTCAGCATGGCGAGCAGGCAGCTGAGGGGACGGCGCATCGTGCGCTCCTTCGGGGTACGGTGGGGGAGTCTGTTTGATCACTGTGGCGGATTGTGATCGAACATGTTGAATACTGTTGTACCCCTCGGAAGACATGGACGCAAGACGATGCCTCAAAGGCTGTCGTACCCCTTGGATAGAGTCGTCGCATGAGTCGCCTGGTGCCGGTAGCCGATGGCGTGCGCCTGCGTGTCCTGCACTGGCCCGGCGGGCATCCGACGTTTCTTCTGGTGCATGGACTCGCCTCCAACGCGTTGCTGTGGGGCGAGGTCGCCCGCGTCCTCTCCGCGAAGGGTCACGAGGTCTTCGCCGTCGACCTGCGCGGCCACGGTGAGTCCGATGTCCCCGACAGTGGGTACGACACCGAGACCGCGGCCGCCGACCTCGCCGCGCTCGCCGACGAGCTGGGCCTGACCGGGCTGGTCGTGGTGGGCCAGTCGTGGGGCGGGAACGTGGTGGTCCGGCTTGCGGCGAAACGGCCCGACCTCGTCGCCGCGGTCGCTCTCGTCGACGGTGGCTGGATCGACCTTTCGCGCGAGTTCGCGAGCTGGGAGGAGTGCGCCGCGGCCCTGCGCCCGCCGGAGCTCGACGGCCACGGTGCCGACGATATGCGGGATCTGCTCCGCGGTGCTCACCCGGGCTGGTCGGCCGAGGCGATCGAGGCGACCCTCGCCAATCTGCGGATCCGCCCGGACGGCAAGCTCGAGCGGCGCTTGCCCATCGCCCGGCACATGGAGATCGTGCGCAGCATGTGGGACGATCCGCCCTCGCCGGACTACCCGCGGGTGACCGCGCGCGTGCTGCTCGTACCGGCCGTCCCGACCACCGACGCGGCGCGGGCCCGGCGCAAGCGCGACGCGTCTGCCGCGGCCGCGGCGGCCATCGCGGGTCCCAGCACGATCCGGGAGTACGTGGGCGGCGACCACGATCTGCACGCCCAGCGACCCGAGGCGCTCGCGGCCGACCTGCTCGCCCTGGCGGCAACATGACCGCAACTCGCCTCGCCCCAGGAGCGCTGGGCGCGCCAGCGCCCGAGCGGACCGTGCCCGGAGGAGGCGTGCGCTGTTGACCCGGCTACTCGTGATCATGGGATCGGGCGAGACCGCACCCACGATGGTGAAGCCGCATCGGGCGATCCTGGACAGGTGCGGTGACGGGCCGGCCGTGCTGCTCGACACGCCGTACGGATTCCAGTCCAACGCCGACGACATCTCGACCCGGGCGGCGGGATACTTCGCCGCGAGCGTCGGCCGGCAGGTCGATGTGGTGTCGTGGCGGGTCGCGCCGCCGGCAGGGCTGACACGCGAGCGGGCGCTGGCGGCGCTGCACGAGGCGAGTTGGGTCTTTGCCGGGCCGGGCAGCCCGACGTACGCGCTGCGGCAGTGGCGCGATACCCCGATCCCCGGCGTGCTGACCGACAAGTTGACGTCGGGCGGCGTCGTGCTGTTCGCCAGTGCCGCCGCACTCACGCTGGGTTCGCACACCGTGCCGGTCTACGAGATCTACAAGGCGGGGTATGACCCGCACTGGGTTCCCGGCCTCGATCTGGTCAATGCGGCGACGGGTCTGCCGGCCGTGGTGATCCCGCACTACGACAACGCCGAGGGCGGCCACCACGACACGCGGTACTGCTACCTCGGCGAGCAGCGACTGTCCACAATGGAGCAGGAGTTGCCAGAGGATTCGTTCGTCCTCGGGGTCGACGAGCACACGGCGGTGTTGCTGGACCTCGACGCGCGTACGGTCACCGTGGTCGGCAACGGCGGTATGACCATCCGGCGCCATGGCCACAGCGTGGTGCACCGGACCGGTGCGGTCATCGGGTTCGACGCGCTCGTCGCCGGATCGGACGCGCCGGCGGAAGCCCCGATCGCGCCCGCACCAACCGAGGCCGCCGTAGACCCCGCGCCGGCAGAGGCATCCCTACGAGCGGCCGCCGATCGCCTGGCCGAACGGTTCGCACAGGCGCTGGCACAGCGGGACGTCGACGGCTGCGTGACCGCGATCCTCGACCTCGAACAGGCCCTGCTGGACTGGGCGGCCGACACGTTGACCTCCGACGAGGGTGACCACGCCCGCGCGGTGCTCCGGTCGATGGTGGTTCGCCTCGGCGAGCTGGCTACGGTCGGCGCCAGGGACCCGCGCGAGGTCGTCGGCCCGTACGTCGCCGCACTCCTGGATCTTCGCACCCGTGCCCGGGACAACAAGGACTTCGCCACCTCGGACCAGATCCGCGACCAGCTGACCGCCGCCGGCATCGAGGTCCGCGACACCCCGAACGGCGTCGACTGGCAACTCCCGAGTTGATCATGAAGTTAGTTGGGTGGTCGGCGGCGTGTCCCGCCACCAACTTCATGATCAACGCCGAGACAGCCGCGCAAACACAACCGAGCTAGCCGGCGGCCTGGTGACGGGCCATGTTGTCGTTGAGCGCGTTCATGAACTCGTCCGTCGTCAGCCACTGCGCGTCGCCGCCGACGAGGAGTGCCAGGTCCTTGGTCATCAGTCCACCTTCGACGGTCGAGATGCAGACCTGTTCGAGCTGGTTCGCGAAGTCGGTGACGGCGGGCGTACCGTCCAGCGTTCCGCGGTGAGCGATCCCCCGCGTCCACGCGAAGATCGACGCGATCGGGTTGGTGGACGTCTTCTCGCCGCGCTGCCACGCGCGGTAGTGCCGGGTCACGGTACCGTGCGCGGCCTCGGCTTCGACGGTACGGCCGTCGGGCGTCATCAGCACCGACGACATCAGGCCCAGCGAGCCGAAGCCCTGGGCCACCACATCGGACTGCACGTCACCGTCGTAGTTCTTGCACGCCCACACGAAGCCGCCGGACCACTTCAGCGCCTGCGCGACCATGTCGTCGATCAGCCGGTGCTCGTACGTCAGGCCCTTGGAGTCGAACTCGGCCTTGAACTCCGTCTCGAACACCTCGGCGAAGAGGTCCTTGAACCGCCCGTCATACGCCTTCAGGATCGTGTTCTTCGTGGACAGGTAGACCGGGTAGTCGCGGGACAGGCCGTACCGGAACGATGCCCGGGCGAAGTCGCGGATCGACTCGTCGAAGTTGTACATGCCCATCGCCACGCCGCCGCCGGTGAACTCGGCCACGTTCAGCTCCATCGGCGCACTGCCGTCCGCCGGCGTGTAGGTGATCGTCACCGTACCGGGGCCGGGCACCACGAAGTCCGTCGCCTTGTACTGGTCACCGTGCGCGTGACGGCCGATGACGATCGGTTTCGTCCAACCCGGTACCAACCGCGGCACGTTCGACATGATGATCGGCTCGCGGAACACCACGCCGCCGAGGATGTTCCGGATCGTCCCGTTCGGGGAGCGCCACATCTTCTTCAGGCCGAACTCCTCGACCCGGGCCTCGTCCGGGGTGATCGTGGCGCACTTGACGCCGACCCCGTGCCGCTTGATGGCGTTCGCCGCATCGACCGTCACCTGGTCGTCGGTGGCGTCGCGGTGCTGGATCGACAGGTCGTAGTACTCCAGCTCGACATCGAGGTACGGCAGGACCAGCTGTTCCCGGATCTGCTTCCAGATGATCCTGGTCATCTCGTCGCCGTCGAGCTCTACGACGGGGTTGGCAACTTTGATCTTCGCCATCGGACAGGCGCTCCCTTCACGACTTCGCAGCAGTACGAGCGTACTGCAATATCCACGTGGCCATGGGATGGGGGGTCTGACATGATCCTCTACGTGCCGGTACGCATGATGATCGGAACCGCGGCCGTGACCGCCCTCGAGGACGGGGGCGGCCAGTTCTTCCGACCTCGTCGTGAGGTGTTTCCGGAGGCAAGCGAGGAGCTTTGGCGCCGCGCCGACGCATTCGACCCGGGCGCGGTCAGCGCCGACGGCGAGTGGCTCCTGCGCTTTCGCTGCTTCACGATCCAGCTCGAGAGCGGCGAGACCGTCCTCGTCGACGCCGGCATCGGTCCGGTCGACGCGCCCGCGGCGGTATGGGCGCCGGTACCCGGCCACCTGCCGGACGAGCTGGTCGCGGCGGGCGTGGCCACCGACGATGTGTCCACTGTGGTCATTACCCACCTGCACAACGACCACATCGGCTGGGCGATCGTCGACCGGGCACCCTACTTCCGTAACGCCCGCTACGTGCTGCAGAAGACAGAGTACGAGGCGGTCGACGCGGTCAACCCGGCGCTCCGCGAGCGGTTGCTCAACCCGCTGCGCGAGGCCGGCCAGCTGCATCTCGTCGACGGGACAGCGTCGCTCGGCCGGGGACTGTCTACTGTGCACACTCCGGGACACACGCCGGGACACCAATGCGTCCTGCTCGACGACGGCGGCGATGTCCTGGCCCTCACCGGAGACCTGCTCGTGCACGCGATCCAGCTCGTCGACCCGACAACGCCGTACGCGGTCGAGTTCGATCAGGCGCTCGCCCGCGAGTCCCGGGTCCGGCTGCTCGACTCGGTCGCAGCCGTGGGTGGCCGGATCGCCACCGCACACCTCACCGAGGCGTTCCAGCCGGCAAAGCCGTAGCCGGGTACGGAGCCTGCCGGTTCGCGAAGCGCAGCGTCCAGTAGAACTCGTTCACGACCGCCGCGGTCGGGGCATGCCGCCGGATGACGTCCGCGGCCCAATCCGGTACCCCCGGTGGATCGCCACCGTCGGCCCACCGGCGTACGAATGCGTTGCGCTCCTTGGGATCCGTCAGGCCAGTCACGGCGCTCACCAGCCAGTTGACGAGACTGGTGACCGCGAAGCACGAGTCGTGACTCGCGTTCCGTTCCACGAACGAAGACTCCGCCGCGGACAGCTCGAACCGCGGCGAGGTCGCGAGGCCGAAGTCGGTGAAGTAGAGCCGCCGGCCGTCGGTGAGGATGTTCCCGAAGTGGGCGTCGAGATGCAGGAGACCGTTCGCGTTCATGAACGAGACGTCGGCGACGAGGTTGCGCTCCACCGCCGCGTATGCGGGCGCGAGGCCGTTACCGATACGGGCGTCCAGCCACTGGCGGAGGGTCTGCGGCACGTACTCCAGAAACAGCATCACGCTGGCCGACGCCCGGACGATCGCCTCGAGTCGCTGGCGCACGGCCGGGGAACCGTCCCAGTACTCGACGAGCTGGTCCAGATCCGCCATCGCAGTGGCCTCGCCGGGCAACACCCGCCAGTGGTACAGCAGCGGGAAGCTCTCGCACCGCCCCTCGAGGACCCAGTTGGTCGTCATCGTGTGCGCGGCCAACTCGCGCCACACCCCGAACCCGGCCGACCCGATCCCGTACTGGTACCAGGTCGGAAGCTGGAACATGTTCACAGTGGACATGACGTGTTCCGGCAGCCGTTCCAGATCGGTGAGGGGTACGCGCTTCACGAAGACCGCTCTGCCCTCGACCTCCAGCAACACCGCGGTCCCGCCGATACCGGTGAACACCGGCGGTGCCTCGGCCATGAGCGCGGCGAGCCGCCGATCGCTCAGCAGCGCCAGCGCGGTGGAGACAGCACTGTAGCCGGCGAGCCGTCCATCCCCCGTGGTCACCGGATCAGGATGCCATGCTGGCCGGCAGCTGGAACTCGCTGAGGTCGCTGGCCGTGACGTCGGCGACGTACGGCCGCTTCGGCTGGAGGTTGTCCCAGTTGGCGTAGACCGTGTCGACGTCCTGGGACATTGCTCGGACGAGGATGTCCTCCTCGTCGGCCATCGCGTCCTTCAACTTGCGGATCGCCTCGTCCATCGAGGTGATGACGTCCTCCACGGTGTCCCCGTGCACGCTCGCCTCGGCGACCGCAGCGCTCGCGATACTGAGCCCGCCACCGACCAGCGCGAACGTGATGGCGAGACTGGTACCGCCGGTGGCCGCGGCGCCGACGACGCCCACGACCGCGCCGACCACGGTGAGCACCATGCCCCAGTCGGTACCGCCATCGTCCAACGCGTTCAGGGCGGTCAATGTACCGTCGCCGATCTGCACGATGTTGCGCCGACTCTCCTCGAGGATCTTCCGTTCCGCCTCGAGCGCGACCGTCAGCTCATCGACGAGGCCGATCTGGTTGAGCCTGATCTGCCCGAAGGGACTGAGGAAGTTCTCCGTGAACTGCTCGGCCGCGGTACCGCGCCAGTCCTGAACGTCGCCCTTGACGAGGTCGATCTTTGCGGTGACGCCTTCGCTGAGGCCGTTCTTGACGAAGTTCAGGTCGCCCAGCATCGAGTCCAGCCGGGTCGGGTCGCGCTCGGTGAACCATTCGAACCGAGGCGGTATCGCCTCGCAGAAGCTCACGATGGCGTCCATGATCTCGCCCTCGCCGGCCCAGATCCCGAACTCGTCGAGCAACTTCTCCATCGCCTTGTCCTGCACTTCGCGTGCCTTGGCCCGGATGTCGCCGTCCGATGTCATCGCTGCGGCTCCTCGTAGTCGAACTCGATGTCCGGCAGCAACGGGATGTCGATCGTCTCGTGCACCGTGACCGTGTCGTGCGGGTCACCCGGGCGCTTGATATCCGGGATCGTCCCCGGCGGCTGGTCCAGCCCCGGATCGGCGAGCCGCTCGTCGATCAGAGACCTCAGCGCGGCCGACGTCTCCGAATCACCGTCCGCGTACGTCTGGGCAATCATGCACAGAGCGGCACCCGCGTCGGTCAAGCTCGTCGCGGTGTTGGCGAGGATGCTCTGCAACGTGTTCCGCAGCGTGCTCCACTGTGGATAGACCGGCCCGAGGTCCTGAACCACCTCGATGCTCGGTGGGAAGAGGTCGATGTCGAGCCGCGGCTGGTTGAAGGCTTCGTCCTCGTGCCAGCTCGTGTTGTGCATGTCCCGCGAGCCCTGTGCGTAGACCGCGGCGACCTGCGGCATCGAGATCTTTCCGGCTACCCAGATGTCGTAGAGTTCGGCCGCGACGAGGTCGCTGTCGGCCATGGCGGTCACCGTCCCGTCCGGTAGACGTCCTTGTGAATCTGCAGGATGCGGGCGTTGCGTTCGTGCAGCGCGGCCGAGGTGGCCGCGGCCACCTCCGCGGCCAGGCCGGCCTCGCCGACGCCGACGAGGGCGAGCGTGCCTTGGCGCACCTGCACGTCGATCTCACCGCCCGCGCGCAGCGAGACCGTCACCTGGCCGCGCGGCGAGATGGCCGATACCGCGATCGCGCCGACAGCACCGTCGAAAAGCTCCCGGCGCTGCATGACGCGGGTACCGGGTACGTCGGGGCGGGGCGGTCCATCGCGCACGGCTTCGAGCACGGCCTCGACGGTTCGTTGGCGGTCGCTGATCGCCTCGGTCAGCGCGGCCGCCACGGCGATACCCAGCGACCGATCGTTGTGCTGGCGCAACGCGCCCGGTGCGAACTCCACCTTCGGCGCGCCCTGGCCGCTGAGCGTGACCCGGACGCTGCCGTCCGGCGACTCACCGGTACCGGCCACCCGACGAAGGCGTTCGACGGCACTTTCGTCCACGGCCCGATCCTGCCATCGACGGCAGGGTATGTCAGGTCGGGTTGGCGAAAGCGATGTCTCCACCGAACCGGGCGTGCAGCCGTACGTCGTAGTAGTCCGCGGTGTCGGCGAGCGCGTCGCACGCGTTGGCCAGCTCGCTCGCGGTCAACGTCTCGGCGAGCAGCTCGGTGGCGACGTAGACCGTGCCGTCGCGCCAGAAGAGCCGCAGGAAGTTGAGTACCGAGTTGAGCTCGTTCAGCTCGGCCAGCAGCTCGGCCGTACGCTCCACGTGCCGCAGCAACGGCGAGAAGATGCGGACGACGGGCGGTTCGGCATCCACGAGCCGGAGGTAGATGACCGCGGTGCCCGCCCGGATGGCCAACGGTTCCGCGGTCAGGTCGGCGGGAAGCGGCTGCCCGCCGAGGTAGCCCGCCACGAGCGCTCGGACACGATCGCACAGGTCGACGTCAATCGGCACATGGATCAGCGTAACGATGGTCGTCACCCCGCCTTGCCCGGCCGACCCGGCGGCAGGAACCCGCGCCGGCGGGCCTCTTTGATCCACCGGTGGGCGGTCGTCACCGGTACCCGGTTCGCCTCGGCCAGCTCGGCGGCCGGTCGAGGCGAGGCGCTGGCCAGGTGGCGGTACGTCGACGCCACGTCCCGGTAGAAGGCGTCCGGCCTACCGCGCCGGCCCTCGTCGAGCTCCCTGGCGGCGGGCGCGGGCACGGGGCGGCGCACGGCCTGCTCCGGGTCGGTCGTCTCCCAACCTCGCGTCGCGAGCTCGGCGGTCACCGGCGGCCGGCCGTCGCGCCAGCGCACCGGCTCGGCCACCACGCGATCGTCCACTACGGACAGTTGGGCGTTGGCGGCCGCCTCGATCCGGCCGACCGGTATCGACCGCAGCAGCTCCGCGGTCGGCTGCCCGTCGACCCGCAGACCGGACAGGACGAGCCGGCCCCCGTCCGCCACCGCCAGCCGGACGAGCACGGTGCCGGACAGCGCCGGCTCCTGCCGCCACTCGTACCAGTCGGCACCGGTCGGGTACAGCCGGCCATGCATCTCGTGAGCTTACCCACAGAAATGACTAGTTGCG
>DASRII010000476.1:0-7549 GCA_035650075.1 Micromonosporaceae bacterium
TGAACGCCCCGATCGTGCGGCCCGCGAGCGTGGTGCTCGCCACCTGTACACCGTCGAGGTAGAGCTTCACGGCCAGGTCCGCCCCGGCCTGCCTGACGTACGCCGCAGTGTGGTGCCAGACGGAGTCGAGCACGTTGACACCGCTGTCCAGTTCGGTGATCAGAGCGGAGGCGGCCAGGTCGAAGATTCTGACGCTGAACGTGCCGGTCGCCGACAGCTGCGGGAACCACGCGATGGCGTCGTACGTGTCGAGCCGAATGGGCGTGGACTGTCCCGGCGTGAACGTAAGCTCCGCGCGCCACACGGACTGGATCATCCACTGGTTGTGTCCGGCGCCGAGCGGGCTCGTCACCGGCGCGGTCAGGCCCATGATCGTGTCGCCGTCCCCGGTCGTGTCCACTGTGGTACCGCCACCCGGTGGCCCGGACGCGCCGAACGGGAACTCCCCCGGTCCCGACGCGAAAGTCACGCTCATGGCGGGACCGCCCAGCGCGGCGGCTGCCTGGGTCGCGTTGACGCCATCCTCCAGCGGCCAGTACGCAACGGCGTCCGACCGGGAGATAGCTCGATACAGAGGAGACTTCAGCGGCTTGGCGCCCTGCCCCAGCCGACGCATGACGCCGGCCGCCTCGATGTCCACCCACACGTCGGATTCGGACTTGTCCCACTGGGTCGGCCACGCCACGACCTCGCCGTGGAACCGGAAGTACGAGCGGGCCGAGATCCGGACCGGGGTGTTCCGGCCGATCAGGCCGTAGTACGGGCCGGTCGGGTTCCGCGGGCTGTAGGTGCCGGCGGAGTTGTTGATGGCGAACCCGATCCGGGAACGGGTGCGCTGGCTTTCGTCGGCGCGTCCCCGCTCGAGGTCCGCCCGCGGGCTGTACCGGACGTCGGCGGTGATGTCCAGCCACGACCCACCGACGAAGATTTCGAAGTGGAACTCCTGCGGCACCGAGGGGAACACGAACGGGGTCGTGGTCGCCGACAGCGGGCCGGGCGTGTTGGCGTGCGTGCGCTGCCACGCGGTGATCAGCGGCGCGACGCTCGTAGCCATCAACCCTCCCAGCAGCAGCAGCGCGACCAGCCGGCGCACGGTCACTCGTCCCAACACACCCATGTGCGCAGGTCCACCGCGGACGTCGGGGTGGTGATGCGCACCCGCAGGAACTTGGAGATGGCGACGATCGGCCGCTCGTCGGGCATCCACTGGCACGAGTACGCAAGCGGCGTCTCGCCGGTGAACGCGCTCAGTGAGAGCGCGTCGAAGACCCGCGTGGCAGTGATGGAGCCCTCGGCCGAGGCGGTGTAGCCGGTCGCCGACGTGCCGAGGGTCAGCAGCGACGGCGGGGCGTTCGGGTCCAGGGGTTGCACGCCGGCGGCCACGTGCGCGGTCACGGTCGCGGCCACGTCGGTCTGCAGCAGCTCGATGACGCCGTCGGCGCCGGGCACGTCATCCATGCTGTAGCCCCATGAGATGAGCTGGATCTGCCGAGTGGACGGTGTGGCCAGCTGCAACATGGTCTTGATGGTGGTGCCGGTGTTCACCGACGCCTGCGCGGCGGTGGTCGGCATCGGGCCGTTCCACGTCTTGTATCGGTGCATCTCTAACTCCCCAGCACTAGCTGTACGTTGCCGCCCTGAACCCGGATCTCCTTGCGGAGTCCTTTGAGGATTCCCGTTCCCTCGATCACCAGGTGCACGGTCGCGGCGCCGGACTGGCCGGCGGGGGTGACCCGCTCACCGGCCTGCAGCAGCGCCAGGACCTCGGTGCCGGGCACACCGGGCACCACGCCTCCACTGTGGAGCGTCGGCAGGTTCGGCATCGAGAAGCCGGAGCCGCCGATGCCGGGAACCCACGACGGAACGGTGAACGACAGCTTGCCGACGGTGTTGTTCCACAGTCGGGCGATCGCGTTGAACCCGGCGCGGAACGGCGCGGTGATGATGTCCGCCAGGCTGCCGAACGCCTTGCCGAGCATCGAGGGCAGACCCTTGAGCCAGTCCCAGACGGCCAGCGCCCACTTCTTGACGTTGGTCCACACGACCTTCCAGATGCTTTGGAACCACGTAGTTTTTGTGGCGATGAGCACGACGACGGCGACCAGGGCGACGATCGCCACAATGATCAGCACGATCGGGTTGGCCAGCAGCGCCGCGTTCAACAGCCACTGCACGCCCGTCCACGCCAGCGTCGCCGCCTTGACGATGCCGGACCAGGTGGCGTGCGCTACCATCGCGACCTTGTTCGCCGCGAACGAGGCGACCGTTCTGGCCATCGGGATCAGCGTGTACGCGAAGCCCTCGGCCAGATCCGCGAGCCCGCCACCGGCGACGGCGAGGCCGCCCACAAAGTCGCCCTTGGCCATCATGGAGAAACCGGCGAGGCTGTCCTTCGTGCCGCTGATGCTGCTCGCGACGCCCTGGAACTTGTTCTCGGCGGAGTCGGCTACGTCGTTGGCCCGGTCGAACCCGGACGCCGCCTGACCGACCTCGCGGGTCATGTTCCTCGCCGAGGACCCCACCCGGTCGAACGCCTGCTCCAGCTTCGCGGAGTCGCCAGCGAAGGTCAGCTTCACTTCGTTGGACATCTACTCCACCTCCACCCCGGCGGAACGGGCCGCGTCGAGCAGCGCCTTCGTCAGCGCGGCTTCGAACTCGGTCCGTTTCACCCGCAGCCCCACCCACAGGTAGCGGCCCTCGGCGTAGAACGCGCGGCGTACGCTCTTGCGCCGGCCGACCCGGCCACCGAAGTCCAGCCACGGGAAGTACGGGGCCCGACGGCCGCCGGCGACCACGCGCACCGCGGTGCGGGTGGACCGGGCCTTGATGGTGGACTGGGCGCGGCCGGTACGGCGCGGCACCCGCGGGCGGGCGTAGTCGACCACCACGTTCGCGGCGTCGTTGAGCGCGATGCGCAGCGCCTTCGGCAGGTCCGCGTTGAGCTTGCGCAGATTGCGGGAGAACTGGGCCAGCCCGTCGACGCGGATCGCGTCGGCCATGTCCCTCACCCCGCCTTCTTCTGCTCCAGCTCGATCCGTTGCGCCTTGCGGGCGTAGTAGATGCGCCAGCGCACGAACTCGTCAGCGCCCATCCGGTGCCGCAGCTCCGCCACCGTCATCCCCAGCTTCTGCGCCAGGAAGAACTCGAACTCCGTCCCCGGCTCCGCCTCGAAGGCTTTTGTACGCCTCCTTTTCGGCGCCCTCGACCATCCCGGACAGCTCGGCGATCCTGCGGGACACCGGCTCGATCTCCCCCGCCGGTGCGGCCTTCTGCCACCGCCCGGCCTCGGCCTCGGTCAGCTGCGGGTCCACCATGCCCAGCGCCAGGATCACCCGCTCGGTGGCCTCGGTGCCGTTGGCGGCCTGAACCTGCATCGCCTCGGCCCGGTTCAGGCCACGCACCCGCACCACGCCGATGCCTGGCACCTCGACGTCGGCCTCGGGCAGGCGTGGCTTGAGCAACAGCTCCTTGTCCACCATGGGACCCCCCTATGCCTGGTTGGTAGACGTGACCGTGTCGGACGGCTGGAACTTCGCCGTCCACTTCACGTAATCGGCCACCGGCGAAGTCTCCACGTACTCCTCCAGCAACGAGGAGAAAGAGTCCTGCGGCAGCCCGGAGCCGGTACCCTCCGGCTTGCGGATGACGGTAACCATGGTGCCCACCAGCGGCTCCAGAACGTCGCGGGGCCCGGTCACGCTGTTGTCGTAGAGCCCGCCCATGGAGAAGTCGCCGTCACCCAACCCGGGCGCGTACACGTGATCGCTTTTGCCGTAGCAGGTGACGTCGTGCTTGTCGGCCTTGCGGCCGAAGCTGGACTCGTTGGTGAACGCCGACAGGTCTGACCCACCAACGGTGATCACCGTGGTCTTGCTGTGAACGAACGTCATGACGTCCCCGATCCCGCGATGTCCAAAGTGAACAGTGCTGCTATGTAGTCGACGCCGGCGATGGACACCACGTCGAACTCGATCGACGCCACCCGCACCGCGTGAAACGCCGTGTAGGTGCCGGACTCCAACACCTGCTTGACACTCGACGCGCCGGACCCGTTGCAGTAGGCGCCCAACTGGTCGCGGGCCGCCCGGTCGGACACCTTCCCCACCACCACCACCACCGGCAGGCTGATGCGGTCCATGCCCCGGCCGTAGGTCTCGTCGAAGGTGTACGTGTCCGGGTAGGACACCACCGCCGCGGGCGGGGTCAGCTTGGCCGGCGGGTACGGGAAGCAGCGCAATCCGGCGATCGTGTCCAGCCGGGCGGAGATGGCGTCCATCACGGCGGCCAGGTTCATCCGGCCCCCCACCAGCGCACGTAGTCGGTGAGCGCGACCGCCACGTCGGCGTCGAGCCGGGCCAACAGCCGAACCTCGGATCCGCTGTCGGGCGACCCGGCCACCCCGGCGGGCGCGTCACGCCGCCAGATGAACCGGTTTCCTTGCAGCAGGGCGGCCTGTTTCACCGGGGCAGGGAACGCCGGCCAACCCCACTTCGCGGTGGTGACGGTGACCTCGTTGGCCTCCCGGCCGGTGGGCCGGTTGGCGGACTCCGGTTCGATGACGATCCGCTCGTACACCTTGCCGACCTTCAGCGCGTTGACCGGCTCCAGCTCGAGCACGTCGACGGTGCCGGCGGCGACGGTCACCACGAGGCCGGTCGCGTCGTACAGGTCGTCGATCTCCACCATGAACCGGGAGCGGCGCCGGTCCCACCGGGCGGTGTAGCGGCGGGCCTCCGACGCGTCGACCTTGCCGAACTGCCGGAAGGTGTGGTTGTCCACGGCGCGGGACGCGGACGTCGCAGCCAGGGCGACGTACGCGTCATCGACCGTCTCGGTGCTGCGGGTGGCGTAGTCCCGCAGCTCCGGGTCGGTCACATAATTCGGCTTCCACGCCACCGCCGCCTCCCGCAGTCTCAGGCGGCGTTGTTCTGCAGCAGCGCGAACGCCTTACGGTTCTGAATGTTGCCGTCCGCGCGCTCCCACGCCACGTACTCCACCTGGCCGAAGTTGGCCCGGCTGTACGGGTTGACCACCATCGCGAACTCGGACACCCGGCGGATCACATATGCCTCGCGCAGGTCGCCGAGCACCACGGACCGGGCCGACAGGGTGCCGATGCTGGGCGCCGCCTGGTCGATGATGACCGGGTAGCCGAGCAGCGTCCGCCGCCGCTCCGTCGCTGATCCTGCGTCCTGAATACCCCCGTTGGCGTCGAACAGCAGCGGCCGGCCGGTGGTGTCGGGCACGGCCCGGACCTTCATCCAGGAGGCCTTGTTCATCACCCATGCCGCGTTCTGCTCGTACGCCGGGTCGAGCGCGGTCTCCAGGTCGAGCAGCTTCTGGTAGGTGATCGCGTTGCCGGCGGCCAGCACCACATCGGCGGTCAGGCCGGCGTGCATAATGCCGAACGGCAGAGTCGTCCCGGCACCGGTCATCCAGTCGACGGCCTGCTTGCGCGCGATCCGGGTGCCCAGCACCCGGGCCAGCAAAGCTTCCACGTCGAACTCGGCGTCTTGGAGCAGCTCCACCGAGACTCGCAGGCCGGCCGACGCGTCGGCACCGGTGGATGTGTACTTCCACGCCTTCATCGCGATGGTGCCGAACACCAGGTCGGTGCCGGTGGTGAACGCCGCGCCTTCCGCGGTGATCGCGCCGGCCGACGCGGTGTCGTCGACCGAGGGGAACTCCACGTCGCCGCCGCGGTCGGTGGAGAATCCGTCGACCGCGCCGGCCAGGCCGCCGTACGCCTTGAGCACCTCGACCAGCTTGTCCCGGAACTGCGGCGAGACCAGGAAGCCACCGCCCGGGTCGGTGCCGACACCCTGCGCGTTCATCAGGTCCCCGTTAGGCCGGCCGCTGCGCAGGTAGTGGTTAAACGCCTGATTGTAGGTGTCGTCGCGGCGCGCCTCGCCGACGTGGACGAGCGCGGCCAGGTCACCGGGCACCGGCGTTTCGTAGGCTTCCTGCCGGCGACGGATGTTCTCCGACCGGCGTGCGGCCACCGCGGCCGACTCCAGCCGCTCGTACCGGTTGGCCTCGTCGTCGGTGAGTACCCGATTGGCGGTGACGTCGGAGATGGCCCGCATCTCCTCCAGGATCTCATCGATCGACGCCGGAATCGGCGGTGCGGCTGCGGGCGCCCCGCCCTGCCCGCCGGACGCGGCGGGGGTGGGCTGCGGCGCCGGCGCGGTGTTGGCGGGGCGAGGCTTGGCTGGCATGACTATCCCTTCGCGGCGGTGGTCTTCTTGGCGGCGGTCTTGCGGGGATTGAGGCGGCGGCGCAGCTCGCACTGGAAGAACCGCCACGCCTCGGACGGGCTAAACGGGCGACCCTCTTCGGGTAGCGCGATCATCTCGGTGACGATCTCCTCGTCGGTGGCGGACTCCAGCCACCCCTGATACACCTGCTGGAATTGCTCCCAGTCCTCCTTGCTCGCACCCCTGGTGCCGAGATAGTCGTCGGGAGGTGTGGGGACAGGCATCATGCGACCCTTTCCAGGTATGCGCGGGCTCGGGCGGTCACCAGCTGGGTCCGCGGCGCGGTATTGGACACTTCGGCGTCGTCGCTGACCGCCTCATCGGCCAGGCCGGCGTCGGCCGCCTCGACGGCGGTGTACTCCATTTCGGCGAGCATCGCGGCCCGCCAGTCGGCGACGGTGCCGCCGGCCCGGGCGGCGTAGATGGCGGCGATCTCCTGCGACACCCGGCCCAACGCGGCGGCCGACGCCAGGTGGTCAGCCTCGTTGCCGATCGTCAACGTCAACGCGTCGTGGATCATCAGCTCGGAGTGCCGGTTCATGGTGCGATGCTCGGCGGCCTGAAAGATGAACGACGCGGCCGACGCGGCCAGCCCGTCCACGGTCGCCTCCACCCGCGCCGGGTGGTCCTTCAACGCGTTGTAGATCGTCAACCCGTCCCAGTACATGCCGCCGGGGGAGTTGATGCGCAGGTCGATCACCGGGGCGTCGACGTCGCGCAGGTCCCGGACGAACTCCCGGGCGGGGACGCCGAACTCGCCGATGAAGTCGTACAGCTCGACCACGGCCCGTTCGGCGGATTGGTTGCGGATCGCGTACCAGGTGCCGCGGGCGGCGTTGACCGGAGGACGGTACCGGCTCAACAGCGCAGGGGGGATCAGCTCGCGGATGTTCATACCGGCACCGCCTCCGGGTCCGGCATCGGCTCCGCGGGTGCGGGCAGATCCAGGACGTCGCCGCCGGGAACCGGCCCCAGCCCGAGCCGGGCGCGGGCCTCATTCACGGTCAGGATCGGGCGGCCGGTCTGCTTGAGCAGCAGGTCCACCTCTTGCTCGGGGGTCGGCCGCTCCCACTCGTGGTAGTCGAACCGCACCGACCGGGGGGCGGCCAGCAGCCGGGACAGCCGCTGCTCAAGCCGCGACGTCCAGTGCGCCAGCGTGTAACGAGACAGGCCGCGGTTCTGCACCTCCACCCCGGTGCCCCAGCTGGTCTGCTTCTCCGTCTGCATCAGCAGGTGCGGCGGCACCCCGGTGAACCGGGCGACCTCCTCGATCTGGAACTGCCGCGACGCGA
>DASRII010000477.1:0-13263 GCA_035650075.1 Micromonosporaceae bacterium
CAAAGCTGAGGGCAGGTTACTCACGTGTTACTCACCCGTTCGCCGCTCGAGCACCCCCGAAAGGGCCTTTCCGCACGACTTGCATGTGTTAAGCACGCCGCCAGCGTTCGTCCTGAGCCAGGATCAAACTCTCCAAAAAAATTTGAACCCCGGCAAAAAAATTTGCCAAAGGAACCCCAAAAACAAGGGGCCAAAAAAATGGCACTGGCAATACAAGCACCCTGTTGAGTTCTCAAAGAACACGCACACACCCAACATCCACGCCGACCATCCGGTCGGATGTCTGCTAGGGGTTTCCTCGGCAGGCCGGCCGCTCGAACAGCTCCGCTGATCAGGCTCGCCCGGCGCCCTGCCGACGGTGAACAGTACCCGGCCACCGCCACGAGTTCAAGTCGACCCCGCGCGTGTCCCCACCACGGGTTACGTCAGCTCGACGCCGGCCACGGTCTTCTTGCCCCGGCGCAGGACCAGGTAGCGGCCGTGCAGCAGCGCCTCGGGCGGTACCGGTGCGTCGGCGTCGGCTACCCGAACGTTGTTGACGTACGCACCGCCCTCGGCGACGGTCCGGCGCGCCTCACCCCGCCCGGCGACCAGCCCGGCCTCGGCGAACAGCACGGCGACGGTCGGCTGGTCGGCGGCCGGTACCGAGACGAGCCCCGCCTCGGACAGCGCCGCACGCAGCGTCGACGGCGACAACTCGTCGAGCGCACCGCGGCCGAACAACGCCCGCGAAGCGGTGATCACCTGGCGGGTCTCCTCCTCGCCGTGGACGAGCTTGGTGACCTCCTCGGCGAGCCGCCGCTGCGCCACCCGGGCCGCGGGCCGCTCGGCGGTCTCCTTCTCCAGCGCCTCGATCTCCTCTCGGTCGAGGAACGTGAAGATCCGCAGCCACGCCGGTACGACCTGGTCGGCGGCGTTGACGAAGTACTGGTACCACGCGTACGGGCTGGTCATCTCCGGGTTCAACCACAAGCTCCCGCCGCCGGTCGACTTGCCGAACTTCTCCCCCGTCGCGTCGGTGATCAGCGGCGTGGCGATCAGGTGCACGGACTCCCCGGTCACCCGGCGGATCAGGTCGGTTCCGGCGGTGAGGTTTCCCCACTGGTCGCTGCCGCCGGTCTGCAGGCGGCACCCGTACCGCCGGAACAGCTCGAGGTAGTCCATGCCCTGCAGGATCTGGTAGCTGAACTCGGTGTAGCTGATCCCGGCCTCCGACTGCAGGCGGGCGCTGACCGCGTCCTTGGCCAACATCCGGTTGACTCGGAAGTGCTTGCCGATGTCGCGCAGGAAATCCAGCGCCGACAGCCCCTCGGTCCAGTCGAGATTGTTGACCATGCGCGCCGCGTACTCGCCGGTGAAGTCCAGGTACGGCTCGACCTGCGCGCGGATCCGCTCCACCCACTCGGCGATCAGTTCCTTGCTGTGCAGCGTCCGCTCGGCCGTCTCGCGCGGGTCACCGATCAGCCCGGTCGCTCCACCGACGAGGGCGAGCGGCCGGTTCCCGGCCAGCTGCAGCCGCCGTACCGTCAGAATCTGGACGAGGTTGCCGATGTGCAGGCTCGGGGCGGTGGGGTCGAAGCCGCAGTAGTAGGTGATCGGCCCCGCCGCCAGGTCCGCACGCAGTGCGTCGAGGTCGGTCGAGATGGCGATCAGTCCGCGCCACTGCAGATCATCGATAACATCCGTCACACCGGTGATTCTCTCGCACCGCCCTTTGCCGCCCGCACCCGGTTTGCCTCAGCCCGTGACCAGCAAGGTTCCGGCCGCCCGGAAGCGGGCCTCCGCCGCGACCAGGTCGCCGGCGCGCAGCAGCTCCAACCCGTCCGCCACCGCGGACATCCCGGCCGCCGTACCCGGTGCCAGATTCGGGCCGACCGTCGTGAAGAGGTCCAGCCTCGGGTGGTACACGCCCGGTTCAGCAGGGATCGGCGTACCGTCCGCGGGCAGCGGCGTACCGTCCCAGTGGTCGACCGCGGCCTGGAACCCCTGCATCGCGGCGGCGAACAGGGCCGGATCGCGCGATGGCCGAGCTGGCCTCGCTGGCCGGCGACCACGGCGAGGCCGCGCGCTGCCACCTCCTGGTGCTGGCGCGCGCCGGGCGTACGACCGGTACCGCGCCGCGATGCGGGACATCGACGTCGAGCCACGGTCCTGGGCTGACGTAACTTGATCTGACGTATCTTGACGGCGTGGACGCTTCCACTATCCGGGCACGCGCTTCGGAGCTGGCCGAGGACGTGTTCTTTCCGGCCGCACTGGCCGTCGACCGGGCCGACCGGATTCCCGCCGGGCACCTCGATCTCCTTGCCAGCCAAGGGTTCTACGGTGTAGCGGCGCCGGCCGACGCGGGCGGTCTCGGTACCGACGACATGACCCTGGCCGCCGACCTGGTCGAGACGCTGTCCAGCGGTTGCCTGGCCACCACGTTCGTCTGGATCCAGCATCACGGCGCGGTGCTGGCGGCCGCGTTCAGCAAGGAGCCCGGCGTCACCGAGCGGTGGCTGGGACCGCTGGCCCGCGGCGAGTTGCGCGGCGGGATCGCGCGTGCGGGCCTGCGTCCCGGGCCGCCGATGATGCGGTTACGGGCCGTCGACGGCGGCTACGTCCTCGACGGCGTGATTCCCTGGGTCACCGGCTGGGATCTGGTGGACACGCTGCACGTGGCCGCCCGGGACCCCGCCGACGTCATCCACTACCTGCTGGTCGACGCCGTCCCGTCGGCATCGGTGACCGCCGAGCTGCTCCAGCTCGTGGCGGCACAGGCGAGCCGGACCGTGAACCTGACGTTCACCGACCACTTCGTACCGGCCGATCGGCTCACCGGCACCGAGCCCTACGACGAGTTCCTGCGGTCCGACGCCGGCGGCTCGGCGCTCAACGGGTTCCTGGCACTCGGCGTGGCCAACCGCTGCTGCCGGTTGCTCGGACCGTCCACATTGGACAAAGAGCTGGCGGCTTGCCGCTCCGCCCTACTGGCGGCCGGTGCCGACACTACGCCGGCTGCCCGGGCCGCGGCGTCCGAACTCGCGTTGCGGGCCGCGGCGACGCTCGCGGTACACACCGGTAGCCGCTCGGTGCTACGCGGAGACCACCCGGAGCGGCTGCTGCGCGAGGCCGCGTTCCTCCTCGTTTTTGGTACCCGACCGGCCATCCGTGCTTCTTTGTTGGCCCGGCTTCACTAATAGTCCTTGACAGGCATATACGTGTAGAGGCATACTGGGTGTCGTGCCCACCGATGCGTTTGCCGTACTGGCCGAGCCGACCCGGCGCCGCATCCTCGACGAGCTGCGCACGTCCGACCGCAGCGTCGGGCATCTCGTCGAGGTCCTGTCGGTCAGCCAACCGACGGTGTCCAAGCACCTGAAGGTGTTGCGTGAGGCCGGATTCGTGTCCTGCAGGACAGCGGCACAGCAACGCATCTACCGGATCGAAGTCGGCCCGTTCACGGTCCTCGACGCGTGGCTCGAGCCGTACCGGAGCCTGTGGAAGAAGCACCTCGACGCCCTCGAGCGTCATCTCGACAACCTGGAGGCGCAATGACTTTCGAACCCAGCCCGCTGGCCGAAGTCGACTGCCGAGCCAGTGACGACCGCTGGACCCTGGTCTTCGTCCGCGACCTGCGGCACCCGCCGGCTAAGGTCTGGTCGGCGTTGACCGACCCGGCGCAGCTGAGCGAGTGGGCCCCGTTCATCGCCGACCGGGACCTGGGCACCATCGGCGACGCCACGCTGACGATGATCGACGGTGAAACGACTGTTGACATGCCGGCTTCGGTACGCCGGGTCGAACCACCCCATCTGCTCGAGTACAGCTGGGGCACGGACGTGCTCCGCTGGGAGCTCACCGCCACCGGCAACGGGACGCGGCTGACGCTGTCGCACACGCTGGACGACCGCGATTGGCTGCCCAAGGTGGCCGCTGGTTGGCACCTCTGTCTCGACGTGGCCGTGCGCCTGCTCGACGGTACGCCCATCGGCCCGATCCGCGGCACCGACGCCAAGAACTACGGCTGGGACGAGCTGCACGACTCGTACGCGGCTCGCCTGGGCTAGCCGCCGTTCAAGCGGGCGTGGACGGCGGCAAGATGGTCGTCGGTCACGCCCGCCGCGCGTAGATATGTCGCTGCGTCGAGCGAGCCCAGCAGCGCATGAATGGTGTCGTGTTCGGTCGCGCCCACCTCGGCATAGATCTCCGCGATCCTCGTGGTGTCGTCGTGAAGCCCGAGCCGCAGCCGGCCCTCGATCACACGGTCGCAGTCGCTGAGCTGGTAGTCGGCGAACACCTCATCGGCTCCGACACCGACGAGGCCGAGCAACATCAGGCTGATCAGACCCGTACGGTCACGGCCGCGTCCACAGTGGACAAGGACGCCGCCCGGACCCGCGGCCGCCACGGCGGTCACCGCCGCGGCAATCCGGTGCGGGTACCGCTCGAGGAACGCCGCGTAGTACAGCGCCGTACCCCAGTGACCGTTCTCCCGCAGCGGCCCCCAGAACTCCTCCTCGTCGCCGTCCAGCGGCACGTGTACCTCGACCAGCCCGGCCGGCCGCGAAGACAGGTCCGCCCGGCGTTCGCTCTCCTCGGTCAGGTCGACGACGGTCCGGACACCGTACGCCCACAGCGCCCGCCACCCGTCGGCGGTCAGCTTCGCCGGCCCGTCGGAACGCACTACCGCACCGAAGCGGGTCGTTCCTCCGCCGGCGGTACGCAGTCCGCCGAGATCCCGAACGTTGTAGCAACCGTCCCACTCGAGGAACCGATCGAGTCCTCCCACCCGGCGCAGCCTACGCGGACAGGGTTGGATCATGGCGGACGGGGCGCTCATGGTCGTCGGTGGTAGGCGTTGCGGCGTGGTCGTTGGTGCGGGACGACCCACGCCGGTGGCGCGATTGAACTGTCCACATCATTTGGTCTTGTCTGGTTCGCTGAACCGGAGGTGGTTGCCGAACGGGTCGGCAACCGTCAGCGTGCGCGCGCCCCACGGAGCGTCCTCGATGCCGGGCCGCGCGTACCCGTAGTTCTTCCCGATTAGCTCCAGGTGCAGCTCATCGATGCCGGCGACCGTAACGAAGACGGTCGAGCCGGGGCTGGCGTCGCCGTGGTGCTCGCTGAGGTGCAGTGTCAGTTCCGACCGGGAGACCTGCGCATAGAGCGGCAGGTCGTCGGCAAACCGGTGCTCCCAGTCCAGCGTGAACCCGAGGAAGTCGAGGTAGAACTCCTTCGCCTTGTCCACCGAGAAGATCCGCAGGATCGGCACAGCAGGCATGAGTCTCGGCCGGGCGCCCGCATCCGCTATCGCGGCAGCGAGTACGTTCCAGTCGTCGAAGCCGAACTGCCGCGCCACGAGATCGAGGCACTCGCCATGTGACTGGATGACGTCCCTGGACGCCAGCGCGGCCCGCAACGACTTCGCCATCGCCTTGGCATCGCGGAAGGTACGCATGATCCTCCACCCTTCGGGCGAACCTCGGTGTCGGTGCTTGCATTGCCGACTCGCTCGCCCACTGTGGACGGATCATCTCGGAAGAACTCGATATGCATTCACCAAACCCGACGACGGGCGCAAGCGGCAGGCTGCATCGGCCGCCCGTACCGTATCGATCGGATTTTCCCGGTGTCAAGCCCACAGCCACACCACGTCGACCTCGCCGGCCTCGATCGCGGCGACAGTCGGGCGAACTCCTCCCGGGCCTTGGTGGCGAACCGCGACGCAAACAGGCTGTTGTTGCTGGTCCGGCCTGCTTCTGTCCACTGTGGATTGTCGGCAAGCCGCAGTAGACATCGGCCACCCTCACGCCGTGGTCGAGACCCGGGTTCACTGTCGTCTGTGGAACTGGTTGCGGCGGGGTCGTTGGGCCGAGTCGATCCAGGCCGGTGGCGTGAACTCTGGTCGTCCGTCGTGTCCGATGTGGACGGTCCAGTCGAGCCTTGCGCGGGGGGCAGGTTCCGCGTGGGCTTGCCCGGGTCGACGGCGGGGGCGGGCCGCCCCCGGAGCCGGAGCGGCCCCGCCGGAGGCAAGTTGGTCTTCGTGGCCGTGGACCTGGCAGGAAGGGCCGGCCACGGCCCGACCGGTGCGCGCGGGAGCGAGCGGCGAAGAAACACGGCGGGCGTGCGCCATCCGGGCCTGAGCTTGGTTCACTCGTTTGTCACCCCCACGGGAGGGCACGGGCGAGTAGCGTATGGGGCTGGCCGCGCCGCGCCGACGTGCGCGGCCTGTCGAGCCCGCAACAGCGCCCCGGTCTCGTGACGGGGTTGTTGCCTTCCCGGCGTTGGGCCTGGTCCCCGCCCGCCAACCCGTTCTTGCGCGTACCCGTTGTTGGGCTTGGAGTAAACGATGTCGCTACACACGTCGCTGGTCATCACGCCGCCACAAATGTTCCTGACCATGCGCCGCAGCGCCTGGGGGACGGTCGTGGTGGCCGTGGTCGGGGAGGTCGATATGGCCACCGCGGCCACATTGCACGCCGCGCTGCTGGACGCGTTGAGGGTGCACACGCCGACTGTTCTGGATGTGGACCTGTCTGGGTGTACATTCCTGGACTGTTCCGGAATCGGGGTGCTCGTCGCCGCGCACGCCACCGCCCAGGCCGCCGGATGCCAAATGTGGGCTAGGTATCCGCGACTGCTCGTGCGCCTGATGCTGGAGGTGACCGACCTGCTGGACCTGTTGACCGCGCCGAACGACGCCACTGTGCAGGCGGCTGGCAGCGAAGATGGGGCTGGACGCCGGGTAGGGATGGAGAGCGTGCCTTCGGAGCTGGTCGCGGTCTGACCCGTCGTGCCAGTGCACGCCGACCAGGAGCGGGGACGAAGATCGCCGGGAACCGGGGGTGCTGGGTCGTCGTGCCCTGGCACCGCTTTCCGCGCAGGGGCACAGTAGCCCCATTGCCGGGAACGGGGCGCCGTGTAGCCATTGGAAGCTGCCCGGCGCCGCGCTTGTGTGGCGCCCTCATCCACCAAGATGTCCGCGCTGGCCGGTAGCTACGAAAGCGATAGGCCCGCTGCGGCTGCTGCGCGGTGGGCGTCGGTGCGCATGCGTCGCGCGGCTGGGTCAGGGATTCGGGCCAGCGGCCGGGAGATGCGCAAGGGATACGCCGTCTCGGCGGCGATCCCGGATGACTGCCCCACGGATTGCGGGCACCTTGGTGCTGGCGGGTCTACTGACCCTCACCGGTTTGGGCGTCGTGGCCCGCCGCTCCCCGGAGATTCACCAGGGAGCGGCGGATGGCCGGCGATGTTCGTCTATTTGAGCCAGGTGGCGCGTTGTACCAGTGGGGTGGTGGTCCAGGCGCGGCCGAAGCCTAGGGTGTTGCCGGCGCCGAGGAGGGCCAGGACGATCAGCACGGCGGCGTAGATGAGGTGCTCGTCCATGAACGGGTTGCTGGCCGGTGGGAGCACAACGGTCCACATCATTACGGTCAGCAGCGCGCCGGCGGCGGCAGCCAGTCGTATCCCGATGCCCAGGATCAACGCGGCGCCGATGGCGAGCAGGGCGGTCATGAACAGGATGTCGGCCAGGGCGGTACCGGCGATGGCGTGGTAGAAGCCGGTGAATGGCCCCTTGGCGGCGGATCCGAGGAACCCGTTGGTGGGGCTGCCGCCGTTGAGCCAGGACCTCTCCGAGGTCGTGGCGTAGCCCAGGCCGAACGTCTTGTCCAGGAACGCCCACAGGAATATCCACCCGAGGGCGAGTCGAATACCCGCCAGCAGGTAGCGGGCCGCCGTGGTCGAGCGTGCATCAGGGGCGGTCATGGAGACGCGTACCGGCTCACGGCCATCTGGCGTCGCCGGTCCCGGACCGGCGTTGGTTCGGGTCGTGGCGCGTACCGCACTGTCGTGATCCTTGGCGATGTCGACCATCGCAGTCACGTTCCTTCACATTTGTTCATGGATCGGGTTTCCCGCGGCGAACGCTCGCGGGGTGGTCGAAGGGCGGAGTGGGCCCCGGGCGGGCTCACCGGCCCGGGGCCCTTCTACCCCCTGGAGCAAGGTCTCGTTTCATCGGCGCCGACGGGCGTTTCCGGCCTGGCGAGGAGGAATCGGTTCAGGCAGCCTTGGTGGCCTGGTGCGTGACGGCCGTCGCCCCTGCTGCGGCTGCTGCGCGGTGGGCGTCGAGGTGCATAGCGTCGCGCAGCCGGGTCAGGGTCTGGGCCAGCAGCCGGGAGATGTGCATCTGGGACACCCCCATCTCGGTGGCGATCTCGGTTTGGGTCATCTGGGCGACGTATCGCAGGGCGATGATGCGTTGTTCCCGTTCGGGCAGTTTGGCCAGCCGCCGGCGCAGGACGTCGTAGCTGTTGACCGCTTCGATCCGCGGGTCCGGGTCGGCCAGCAAATCGCTCAGATTCAGGTTGTGGCCGTCGGGTGTTGGCCGGTCGAGGGACAACGGCTGGTAGGCGGTCGCGCAGCGCCGGGCGGCCAGGATGTCGTCGTGGCTGACGCCCAACTGGGCGGCCAACTCCGCGGTGGTGGGCAGGCGGTGCAGCGCGTGAGACATTTCCTCGGTGACGGTGGCCAGTTGCAGCTTGAGTTCCTGCAGCCGCCGCGGCACCCGTACGGTCCATGCGTTGTCCCGGAAGTGCCGCCGGATTTCGCCGAGGATGGTGGGAGTCGCGTAGCCGGCGAAGGCCACGCCTCGGTCGGCGTCGTAGCGGTCCACCGCCTTGATCAGCCCGATGACGGCGACCTGGGTGAGGTCGGCCAGCGGTTCGCCGCGACCGCTGAACCGTCGCGCCAGGTGCATCGCCATCGGCAGGTACCTCTGGATCGCCTGGGTCCGGATGGGGGCCCGCCGCGTGTCGTCGGGTGCCAGGGCACACAGCAGCACGAGCAGCGCGTCAGGGTGTGCCGGGCCGCGGTTTGGCACTGGTGCGTCCGATGTGGACATGTCTCGGGCACGCGAGGGTGACCGCCACCGCCTGGGTGGAAACAACGCCACCACGATGGGTTCGGCTGGCCACCGGGCGGTGGACGACGTAGGTGTCATAACCGCCACCGCGTGGGTGGCGGTGTTCATCGCGACACGGTCGTGCCCGGGTCGGCCAGATGGACGACTATCGGCGAAGGTCTGGTCCGGGTCATGTCGACCTCTCGGGTGGCCGTAATCCGTAGCGTTGACAGGATTTCGCCGCTGGGGTCCCGGGTGACCGCCTGACTGTACACCCCACCGGATCGGGCAGCGCCCATCCGTGGTGTCTCGACTCGAGGCGGTAGGTACGGCCGCGTCCGCCGCTGACACTCTCGCCCAGGTGGGGCCGGCAATCCGCGGATTGCCGGCCCCAGCCCGTCGTCTCCTGCTACGCCGCCAGAACGCGGCACCGCGGCGTGACAGGATGGCTTCACGGCGCGGGGTCTATGCCCGCCAGGAGCGGCGGCCCCGGACCGCGCCGAAGAGGAAGAAGAGCAGCACGGCACCGATGATCGCGGTGAGCCAGGTGCTCAGGTCGAAGAAGGTGTCCAGCGTCTGTACCCCGAATATCGCCTTGGCGAGGAATCCGCCAAGCAGGGCACCGATGATCCCGATGATGGTGGCCAGCAGAAAGCCGGTCCTTCTGCCGGTGAGGTGTTCGGCGATGAATCCGGCGACGGCACCGAGCACGATCCAGGCGATGATGCTCATGAGTTTCCCCTTGCTCGTGGGTCGATGTCCCGAAGCGGGGCGACCCACAACGAAGCGTTCCCTATCGCGGAATCCGTAAACGTGAGCCGACGCGGAGCCCAGCGTGACGAGCAGCTCCGCAGCGCCGCGATGATGGAGCGGCTCGGTCAACCGCCCGTCCGCAGGCACCGGGTGCGGCCGATTCGGTGGTCCGTCACTCGATGTTCTCCGAAGGTGGCACAACCCTGCTGATAGGAAGTCCGCACTTGGGGAACACCACCGGTATGGGTATTGGAGTAGGCATTCTTCTCATCGTCGTCGGCGGGATCCTGGCCTTCGCGCTCGACGCCACGCTCGCCGGACTCGACCTGAAGGTGGTCGGCTGGATCCTCATGCTCGCCGGGGTGGCCGGGCTGATCCTCTTCTTCTACTTCTGGAACCGGCGCCGTGCCCCCACCGCCGTCATGACCGAACGCGTCCCCGCCGTCACGACAGAACCCGCCCCCGCCGTCATAAGCGCACGCGCCATCGTCATACCACAACGCGCCCCGGCCGTCATGACCGAAAGCCCCAGCTACAGCAATACCGACCAGGCACCGGCAACGACGAGCCCGCCCGTGGAGGTTCGAGATGAGCATCGATGACCTCCGCAACATGGCCGAGGAACTCGACGGCGAAGCCAAATAGAAGGTCGGCGACTGACCGACAACGAGCGCTTGCCGGCCGAGAGCTGGGCCGAGCAGGGCGAGGCGAAGGTGAAGCAGACCGGCGAGAGAACGAAGAGACCGTCCGCGACAATCGTGACAGCGTCTGGAACGCGCACGAAGACTGATCGCCGGGTCAGGTAGGCCGGTGGCGTCTCCCCGCGCTGCCGGCACCCGGCCGCCTCCACCAAATCTCTATGCCGTCACATGGGTTCGTCTCCAGCGGCATCCAGGAGAGGCGTGCCGGCCCTCGTGGACGTACCCGATGCCATGGCGGGTGGGACGCCTGGCCCAACGTCCGCTCCCCCGCGTGGTGATCGGATCCGGTAGCACTAAATCCGCCTAGAGGTTTCAGGAGGCGGCCAAGCCCCGACCCGGTGCGGCGGGAGGTGAGCTGCGGGCAACGAGCACGGCGGGCGTGCGACATCACGGCTTTGAGGTGGTTAGGAAGGGCTGACGGCCGCGGCCGGCGGGAGCTGTTCGGTGCCGTCGACTATGGCCTGGGCCAGGTCGGACAGGCGCCGGTTGTGGCTGCGGGAGCCGCTGCGCAGCAGGGTGAACGCGTCGGCCAGGTCCACGTGGAGGCGTTCGGCCAGGACGCCCTTGGCCTGTTCGATCAGGATCCGGCTGTTCAGCGCGGTCTGTAGCTGTTCGGTGAGGACGTCGCGGCGGTGGATGGCGCGCTGTTGCAGCAGGCCGATGGTGGCCACGTCGGCCAGGGCCTGGCCGATGCGCAGCTTGTCCCGGTCCATGGCGCCGGGGTTGGTGTCGAAGAGGTTCAATGCGCCGATGACCTCGGCGCGTAGCCGCATCGGCAGCGCGTGGACGGCGGCGAAGCCGACCTCGGCGGCGGCTGCGGTGAACCGGGGCCACCGGCGGGCCGAAGGCAGGTCGGTGACCGACACCGGTTGGCCGGTACGGAAACAGTCCACACAAGGCCCCTGGTCGGTCTGCAGCTGGAACAGTTCCAGCAGCCGGGTCCGCTCGGAGGAGGCGGCCACCACCTGCAGCCTGTCCTGCTGGTCGGTCAGCAGCAGCCCGGCGGCCGAGACACCCAACAGCTGGACACACCTTTCTGTCAACACATGCAGGAAGTCGATCACATCGAAGTCGTCGACGAGCGTGTCAGCCATCTCCACGAACACGTCGGCCAACTGGATCTCGGCCATCTCCCTCACCCCAGTCGCAACGGTAGTCCTGCTGGTGTGCCGGCCGGAAGCAGCGGGAGCGCCCACCGATCAGACCGGATCGAGACGTCAACGGCCACCGTGGTCCTCGCCGTCCGCGGCGTCGGTATCTAGTTGCAGGCGTGGGGCGACCATGAACTGCATACGGCAGCCGATGACCTGGCTGTGCGGGAAGTCAGCCTTCCGTTCGCGCTTGCGTGGCGCGTCTTGATGATTAAGTCTGAGCCATATTCGGCAGCACGCGGAGTTCGGCAGCGTATCTCGTCGGCAGGGCCGCACGGTGGCGGGAGCTGGTGGCGGTCCTAGGTCTGCCTGCGGTAGGTCGTTAGCCACTCGAGCGGTTGGCCGTTGAGTGCCGCGTCGGCGAGGCGTTGGGCCGAGTCGGTCTTGAGTGCGGCTCGGCAACTGTCGATCCACGGCTGGACGGTGGTCAGGCCGTGATGGCGATACTCGACGGCTTGGACCAGGCATTCGAGCTTGTCGGCGTCGTGAGCCACGATCGCCTCCTGCGTTGTGGCGGCCTCGTACTCGGCTACCGCCGAGGTGATGGCATCTGCGACCGCCGGCGGGCAGGTGGCAACCTGGTCGGCTGTGACGGTGTTGTTGTCGGCGGCTTCGAGATAGCGCCTGCCGATGTGTGGGATGTCGCCGATCCGGGTTTCCTGGGTGTCGTGCAGGACGCATAGCATCGCCACGCGCGCCGGGTCGGCCCCTTCCATCGCGGCCAGGATGGTTCCGATGATGGCGGTCCGGAATGAGTGTTCGGCGATGGACTCTGGGTCTTTGAGCCCGGCGATCCACCAGCCGGCGCGCTTGGCGCGTTTGAGCATCCCTGCCTCGAAGATGAAGCTCATTGCCCCCGTTGCCTCAACGTCGGTCATGGTCGGTCTCCTCGGCGGTCAGGCCACTCATGCGAAGTCCGTAAAGGATCGACGCTAGCTCACGGCGCGACTGGGAACTCCTCAAACGCTGGATCACCCGCGCGCTGCGCAGCCGCATACTCACCTTCCAGACCCTGGCCCGACGGCTCCGCAAGCACTTCCACGCCATCACCGCCGCTGTCCAACTAGGACTGTCGAACTCCCGCCTGGAAGGCATCAACGCAAAGATCCGACTCATCCAGAAAACGTGGCTACGGCTTCCGCAACCTCGACGCCCTCACCGCAATGATCTACCTCTGCCTCGGCGGAATCACCATCCGATCTGCCCACAGAAAGGTGAGGACTCGTACATCTGTTCGATGACACAACTATCCACTATGAATAGATGCGATGCGGGCAAGCAGGGCCGGCACCCAGTGAACTCCATACCGTTGTTGGAGTTCCGGCCGTCGCCAGTCTTCGCCGGTGACGGTCCGCCGGCACAAGTCCGACCCACACCTACAGTCCATCCGGAACGTGGCGACACCGGTACTCGTGGCGTAGTCGTTCGTGACCTCCTCCCCGGCGGCGATGTCCCGATGCGCGGCGAGTGTGTAAGCGTCTGTCCACCACAGATTCGGGTCGCAGCTGTGGTTGCCACACCCATTGGCGAGTCCGGGCGCCAGCACGAGGTGGAGGTCATCCGCGACGGTGATCGTGTCGACGTACGACGACGACTCGGTGAACAGTTCCTGCAGCTCGGCCAACGAGACCAGCCGGCCGCCCAGCCGCGACACGACCATTCCCGTCCTGATCGGCGCACGGGCGAACAGCCCTCGGCCTGCGATCGGCGATGGGCCACCACCACGTCTAGGTGTAGCCAGCAGTCCGCTTCCGGTGGCCGCATCGCCTAA